>JAFQMN010000002.1 GCA_017414435.1 Oscillospiraceae bacterium | reverse complement strand
GGTGTTTTATATTTATCACTATTCCTAAGCTCTAATATCTCAAATTGCTCAGGGTTATACTTATCTAAAAACGTTATTGGTACCCTATTACCCCTGCAAAGTCACAAGGAATATCTGCAACTTTACTCACTTCTATTGCATCATAGCTGTCATATTTAGGATATTCTTCTGGGGTGTAGTGCTTACTTAAAATTAAATCATTATACTCTCTTTTAAGTTTTATATTTGTATACCAGCGTATCGGGATCTTTTTGTATTTGGAATTATATTCATCGTTAATACTAGATGCAACAAACATAGAGAAGAGTTAAATTTATAGAAGACAACCAATTTTCCAACTTAATTGTTGAAAAGAATCACATATCAAATGGGCACAGTTTAAAATGATATTTTTTATAGGATATAAACTAATATTAACATACCAAAATATGGAATTATTGGTGGGAGTTAGGGAGATATTTGTTACTAACATGTTACTAACAGGGGTGAGATTTAGTATTTTTATATGCATCTTTAATATATAAAAGTCGCAATTTAAAGCTGTAATGCGATATTGTATTTTGAACAGTTTTGTGCTATAATAATAACTATAGAGTCACGGCAAAAATAAAAGAATGAGGTTAATTTTATGTACGAAGGCGACAATAAAATAATAGATGTTTCAGTAGAAAACGAGATGGAAAAATCTTACTTAGCTTATTCCATGTCGGTTATTGTGGGGCGTGCATTGCCAGATGTGAGAGACGGCCTGAAACCGGTTCATAGAAGGATACTTTATACTTTGTTCGAAAACGGTTTAAGCCCAGACAAAGCTTACAGAAAATCAGCCGATACAGTGGGTTCAGTTTTAGGTAGCTATCATCCGCATGGCGATGCTTCAGTTTACGATGCATTGGTTAGGATGGCACAGGATTTCTCTTTACGCTACACTTTGGTGGACGGGCACGGTAACTTTGGTTCGGTAGACGGCGACCCGCCGGCTGCTTATAGATATACAGAGGCAAAACTCAGCAAGATTTCAATGCATATGCTCACAGATATTGAAAAAGAGACGGTACCCTTTCAGTCGAACTATGACGATAGATTGAAAGAACCAGTTGTGCTGCCCTCACGGTTTCCCAATATTTTAGTTAATGGTGCAACTGGGATTGCAGTAGGAATGGCTACGAATATTCCTCCGCACAATTTAGGCGAAGTTATTGATGGCATTTGCTATTTAATAGAGAATCCAGATGCTGAGATATCACAACTCATGCAATTTGTTTTGGGGCCGGACTTTCCAACTGGTGGCATTATTATGGGGACCTCTGGAATTAGAGCAGCTTATTATACTGGCCGCGGCAAAATCATATTACGTTCTAAAACAGAAATAGAAGAGCTTAAAAATGGCAAGAGTAGAATTATAGTAACAGAAATTCCATATATGGTTAATAAATCACGGCTTTTAGAATCAATTGCAGATCTGGTTAAAGAGAAGCGCATAGAGGGTATTTCGGACCTTCACGATGAATCTGACCGTGACGGTATGCGGATTGTTATAGAAGTAAAACGCGATGCAAATGCTCAAATTGTGTTAAATCAGCTTTTTAAGCTCACCCAGCTGCAAGATACAGTAGGGGTGATCATGCTAGCTTTGGCAGATGGAATGCCTAAAGTATTAAACCTTAAAGAGATTATGGAGCACTACATAAAGTTCCAAGAAGAGGTAATAACCAATAGAACAAAGTTTGAACTAAAAAAAGCAAAAGAACGCGCTCATATTTTAGAGGGTTTAAAAATTGCCATAGATAACATAGATGAAGTGATAAAAACAATAAAACAAGCATCTTCCATTTCAGAGGCAAAAGAACATTTGCAAGTGCGTTTTGGCTTAACAGAGATCCAAGCGGCAGCAATTGTTGCTATGCGGTTGGGGCAATTAACAGGCCTAGAACGCGAGAAGATAGAAAACGAACTTGCCGAATTAAAACTAAGAATTGCCGAGCTTATAAATATTTTAGAAAACGAAGGCTTAATACTTAAGATAATAAAAGACGAACTACAGCAGATCAAGGCAAAATTTAACGATAAAAGACGTACGCAAATAGAATCAGTTTACGGAGAGGTAGATATAGAAGACCTTATAGAAGAACATGATTGCGTGGTTACATTAACTCGTGATGGTTACATTAAACGCCAACCGGTAAATAACTACAAAGCACAAAAGCGCGGCGGCAAAGGTATTATTGGTCTTGCCAAAAAAGAAGAGGATTTTATATCCGAACTCTTTGTATGCTCGTCACACGATTATATATTCTTCTTCACAAATAAAGGCAAAGTGTATCGCCTAAAATGCTATCAAATACCAGAAGGTGGACGTAACTCTAAAGGTACAAATATCATCAACCTTATAGAGATAGAAAAAGATGAATATGTAACAGCGGTTTTAAAAGTTAAAGATCTGCAAACTAATGAATACCTTGTAATGTTAACAAAACGTGGAGTAGTTAAGCGCACACAACTTGGCGAGTTTTTAAATATACGAAAATCAGGGCTAATTGCAATTAATTTAGATAAAGACGACGAACTCGGCTGGGTAGCATTAACAAACGGAGAATGCAAAGTGTTTATTGCTACCAAAAATGGTAAAGCGCTGTATTTTAAAGAATCAGATGTTAGATGTGTTAGTAGAGCATCAAGAGGTTCACGTGGCATTTCACTTAATGCTGACGATGTTGTTGTGGGTATGGTAGCGGTAGAATCACCTGAACAGAAGATAATTACAATAACAGAAAAAGGCATAGGGCGCTGCACAAAACTTTCTGAATACAGGTTAAAATCTAGAGGGCAGAAGGGTATACTTAACTACAAGACTTCTAAAAAAACTGGCTGTGTAGTAAGCGCTAAAGCTGTGAGTAACGATGACGATGTAATGCTCATTAAAAATGACGGTACAATAATTAGGGTAGCAGTTAAAGACATAAATGTAATGATTTCTAGAGCAACAATTGGCGTACATTTAATGCGTGTAAAAGAGGATGAACATGTTGTGGCAATAGCACGAGCACCACACGAAGATGAAGAAAATACATAAGCAACAGAAGATAATAAAAAGGTTGACTAATTGTTTTTTTTGAGGTATAATAATTATTGCCTTATCCATCTTAAAATAGGTGGATCATAGTCCAAAAGGAGGTGTTTAGTTTGAATAACTTTGCTGAATATGAGGTTATGTTTGTTGTAGATTCGGCATTAGAAGCTGAAGAAGTTACAAATGTGGTAGAAAAATTTAAAGGTTTAATAAGCAGCCACGGCGAGATTAAAAACATAGACGAATGGGGCAAGCGCAAGTTTGCATATCCAATTAACCACAAAACAGAAGGCAACTACTACATAATAACTTTCACTGCACCACCGCAGTTCCCGGCAGAATTAGAACGTATATTTAGAATAACAGATTCAATTGTACGCTTTTTAATAATTAATAAAAATAAATAGGGGGCGGTTTTATGTATTCTAGAGTTATTGTAATGGGGCGAATCACGGCAGATTTAGAGCTTAGGCAAACTCCAAGCAGTGTTTCGGTGCTAAGCTTTAGAATTGCGGTTAATCGTCCGTTTGTTGCCAAAAACGGTGAACGTGCAACAGACTTTTTTAATGTTGTTGCTTGGCGAGCTCAAGCTGAATTTATTGCCAAATATTTCAAGAAAGGCAGCTTGATTTTGGTAGATGGTAGGCTTGAATCGCGCGAATATGTGGATAAAAACGGCACAACTCAACGCGTTGTTGAGATTATAGCAGAAAATGTTAGCTTTACAGGCGAGGCAAAACAATCTAATAATGATTCTCAGGGGTCACCAAGACCAGAAGAGCCAGAAATGGATGAAAACATTGATGACTTTAAAGATCTAGATGATGACGAAGATTTGCCTTTTTAAATTAAGAAATTTAACTTCTAAAAATATGCGGAGGTGAATATAAGAATGGAAAGAGCACAAAAAAATAACTTTAAAAAAGCAAAAAAGAAGGTTTGCGATTTTTGTGTTAACAAATCTGATTATATAGATTATAAAGATATAAATAAATTAAAGAGATATATAACAGAGCGCGCTAAAATTGTGCCAAGAAGAATAACAGGCTGCTGCGCATATCATCAGCGTGAATTAACAATTGCAATAAAACGCGCCAGGCATATGGCATTACTTCCTTTTATAAGTGATTAAAGGAGGCAGCATATGCATTATACATATAAAACGCACGGAGTTTGCTCAACTCAAATTGAATTTGATATTGAGAATGAGATTTTAAAAAATTGTAAGTTTCATGGCGGCTGCAATGGCAATTTAAAAGGTATATGTAGGTTAATAGAAGGCAAAAAAGCAAATGAGGTTATGAACGTATTATCTGGCGTTGAGTGTGGGTTTAAAAGCACATCTTGCCCAGACCAGCTTTCTAAAGCAATTGCAGAGGCCTTGCAAAACACTTAAAAAAAGAGTGGATTTTCAAATCCACTCTTTTTTAATTTTCATCCATATAGAAAAATTCCTCTTACCACATAGAGGAATTTTTAAATGCAAATTTCAACTAATATTTTAGCTTATCAAAGGAACATTTAGCAAATAAGGAAGACCATCATTTGTTTTAGAATTTATACCCCAAAGATCTTTGCCCCATATACCGAACAGTTTATTAGAGTTCATTAATTTTGTTGTATTTTTTTCATTCAGCTGCAATTCAGTACTGGCGTTAGAATGATTCCCTTGCCCAATTGGTTTTAACTTATTAGGGTTGCTTTTTAAAGGAGCATAGTATGTTTTTTTAATAACACCGCTGTTGTTGCCAACTAACAAACCTGCAATATAAGTTTTAGAATTCAGATCTGCTTCAAAATTTATTAAAGAGGCAGAAAAACTATTTTTTAATTTACCGCAATTACTGCCAATTAAACCACCAACATAAGTTTTAGCATATGTTTTACTAACAATATTAGCACGCGAGAAACAATTTTTAACTAAACTGTTTATATTTATTCCAATCAATCCACCAATACAACCAGAACCACAGACCTCACCAAGCGAATAGCATTCATCTACTATCGAATCCCTAGATATATTCCCGGCAATTCCACCGGCATAAAAGATTCCATTTGCTTTACATAAAGAGGCACTTTGTTTAATACTTCCTCTATAAACACGCCCGCAAATTGCACCAACATTTTCTTGCCCGTTAACTATCCCATCCACGGCACAGTTAGATATAGAACTAAGATAAGAATATCCAGCTATACCACCAACATCAGATTTGCCGTTAATGGAGCAGTTGCAGAGCTTAATGTTTTTTATTTCTGCAGATTCAACGTATCCAAACAGCCCTTGAGCAGATTGATTACGCTTGTCTACTTTAAGGTTAGATATACTCATATTAGCGCCATCTATTGTGCCACAAAATTTATAATGAGATGTTTCTCCAGCAGCACCAATAGCAATCCATTCTTTACCGCCAAGATCTATATTATTGGATAAAACAAAATAGCAGCCTTTAAATGTAGTACCAGAATTTACTTTTTTAGCAATATAAGAAAGATGTTCTGGCTTAGATATTTTATAAGGCTGCGAACGAGAACCCGTTCCTTCTGAGATATTTTGGGCATAATCTAGCCACGAACCAACATAGGTGTTATTTAAGTTATCTGCAAAAGCCATATGTGTGCTTAAAGATAAAATAATAAAAGCAAAGAACAAAGAATGTATTTTAATTTTCATACAACAAATGCCTCCTATAAAGAAGATAGGCTAAAAATAAATTTTTGTTTATTTTGCGTTTATTTTATTTTATCACAACCCATATATTTATGCAATACTTTAGGAATATTTATCGAACCATCTTTATTTTGGAAATTTTCCAAAATTGCGGCAAAAGTACGGCCCACAGCAAGCCCGGAACCATTTAATGTGTGTACAAATTTAGCTTTTTCTTGAGCATTTTCCTTATATTTAATCTGTGCTCTTCTGGCTTGAAAATCTTCCATATTACTGCAACTAGAAATTTCGACATAACGATTATAAGAAGGCAACCAAACTTCAATGTCATATGTTTTAGCGCTGCAAAATCCCATATCTCCGGTGCAGAGCACAATAACACGGTAAGGCAGCTCTAAAAGTTGCAAAACACGTTCGGCATCACAAGTCAAGCTTTCCAATTCATCGTAGGAATTTTCTGGACTTGCGAATTTAACCAATTCCACTTTGTTAAATTGATGCTGCCTAATTATCCCTCTGGTATCCCTGCCAGCACTGCCGGCTTCACCTCTAAAACATGCAGAATATGCACAGAACTTAGCAGGCAGTTGATCTTTCTTTAAAATTTCTTCTCTGTAGTAGTTAGTAAGAGGAATTTCGGCGGTAGAGATAAGATAATAATTAAGATCTTCTAATTTAAACATATCTTCTTTAAATTTCGGTAATTGCCCGGTTCCATACATCGAATCTTTATTAACTATAAACGGTGGCAATAATTCGCTATATCCGTTTGCAGTGTGAGTATCTAAAAAGAAGTTGATTATCGCCCGTTCCAAACGTGCACCTAAATTTTTGTAATACACAAAACGAGTACCAGTCACTTTAGAGGCCCGTTCACTGTCTAAAATATTCAAACTCTTGCCTAGTTCCCAGTGTGCTTTTGGCTCAAAATCAAACTTTTTAGGCTCACCCCATCTTCTAACTTCTTTATTTTCGGTTTCATCTTTGCCCTCAGGCACAGACGAGTGAGGAACGTTTGGCAATAAATACATAAGCTCTTGGTAACGTTTATCTAGATCCAAAATAGCAGCAGAAAACTCTTTTGATTTTTGGGCTAGAACTTTCATTTGCTGCAATACTTCGTCAGTATTCTGCCCGGCTGCTTTTAAATTAACAATTTCTTTATTTGCGGTATTTTGCTCGAATTTTATTTTATCTATCGCAGCAGAAAGCTCTCTTCGCTTAACATCGATACTTAAAAGTTCATCAATTTCTTCATCATAACACTTACCTCTTTTAGACAAAGCAGATTTAACAAACTCCGGGTTAGCACGTATCAATTTTATATCCAACATAAAAAACAACTCCTTAATTTTATAACGTTAAAAACTCATATCAAATCAAAAAACACAGTTTGCAGTTTACACCAACTTTTCTTTTGCGCAAAAACTGAATGTTGATAATTAAAATTCCATTGTTGAAAACTCGGTGGAAAATGTTGAAAACTGTGTTGAGCTAGCAAATTTGAATTTTAAATTTCATTTTTATTTTTCAACACAGCACCATCACTTTACAAAAAACTGCACAACAACTTAACACAATAAATTTAGCATAACCAATATGGTTTTCACGGTTTTTCAAAATTCAAAAATTATTTACTTTTCTACACAAATTGCCATTTTTAAATATCAGTTTAAAATACCTAGTTAAAATAATTTATATTTTTGGCACAGGTCAAGTACTTCAGCTGCCACTTGATTTTTGCTATTAATATCAGTTGCGGTTTTATATATCCACTCAGCGATACAACACATATCGTCTGCATTTAACCCTCTTGTAGTCACAGCAGGAGTACCTATACGGATACCACTAGTTACAAACGGTGTTTCTGGGTCATTAGGGATTGCATTTTTATTAACAGTTATATGAACATCGTCTAGCCTGCGCTCCAACTCTTTGCCGGTAATCTTAAAATTCCTCAAATCTATTAAAGAAAGATGATTGTCAGTTCCACCAGAGATCAAATTAAAACCCAATTCAATTAACCTTTTGGCTAAAGCTTTTGAATTTTTTAACACTTTTGTTTGGTAATCTGTAAATTCCGGAGCAGCAGCCTCTTTAAAACAAACAGCTTTTGCAGCAATCACATGCATCAAGGGCCCACCTTGCGTGCCGGGGAATATTGCTTTATCTATAGCTTTAGCATGCTTTTCTTTGCAAAGAATCAAACCACCTCTGGGCCCGCGTAAAGTCTTTTGAGTTGTAGAGGTAACAAAATCAGCATAAGGCACAGGGGAAGGGTGCAATTTAGCAGCAACCAAACCGGCAATGTGCGCCATGTCTACCATCAAATACGCACCACACTCTTTGGCAATTTGCGCAAACATTTCAAAATCAATTTCTCTGGGGTAGGCACTTGCACCGGCCACAATAAGCTTAAGTTTGTGCTGCAATGCAAGCGTACGCACAGCTTCATAGTCAATTCGACCGGTTTGCGCATCAATACCGTAGGGAATAAAATTAAAATAAGAGCCAGAAATATTAACAGGGGAGCCGTGAGTTAAATGCCCGCCATGGCCAAGGTTCATACCAAGCACAGTATCTCCAGGCTTTAAAACAGCAAAATAAACCGCCATATTAGCTTGCGAACCAGAATGAGGTTGCACGTTAACATGCTCTGCACCAAAGAGGGATTTTGCGCGCGCTATAGCCAGATTTTCAACAACATCCACATATTCGCAACCGCCGTAATAACGTTTTTGGGGGTAGCCTTCTGCATATTTGTTAGTTAAAATACTGCCCATAGCAGCAAGCACACCATTAGATACAACATTTTCAGATGCTATCAATTCAATGGTATTATTTTGCCGTTTAGCTTCACTTAAAATAGCTTCTGCAATTTCTGGATCAAGCTCTTTTAAAAGTTCCGTGTTTTCAGGTAGATTTTTATCATTCATCAATCATCAACCTTTCTTAGTTTAAATATAACATCAACTTAAAGCTACTTATTATATAAAAATCAACTCTCTCCTTTATTTTGATTTAAAATATTAGCGGCGGCATTCATCACACAAAGCTTACCACTGGGATAGGTAAGCCCGCCTTGAAAATAAGCTACAAACGGTTCAAGCATCGGCCCATCTGCAGAGGATTCTATTGTAGAACCCATTGTAAAATTTCCGGCCGCCATAATTACTTTAGAACCGTAACCGGGCATATCCCACTCTTCCGGCACAACATAAGAATCTATGGGCGAAGCGGCTTGAACACCTGCGCAAAAGGCTTTTAAATTATTATGCGTATTTAATTTCACACTTTGCACAATGTCAGTCCTAATATCTGTTGCCTTAGGGAATGTTTCAAACCCCAAAAGATTAAACAAGGAACTGCAAAATATTGCGGTTTTAACAGCATTTGCAACGGCTTGCGGAGCTAAAAATAAACCAAGCAAAATTTCACGATTTTGCTCTAAAGAACAACCTACTTCACGGCCAATACCGGGGGATGTTAACCTGTTTGCACAAAGCTCAACCAAATCCTTGTTACCGGCAATATACCCACCAGTGCGGGCAATTCCTCCGCCGGGGTTTTTAATTAAAGACCCCACACAAAGGTCAGCGCCAACGCAACACGGTTCCAAAGTCTCAACAAATTCGCCGTAACAATTATCCACGATGATAATAGCATTTTTGTTTTGCTGCCGAACAATTTCGATCAACTTGGCAATTTCATCAATGCAGAGCGAAGGCCGCAAAGAATACCCGCGTGAACGCTGAATACAGATCACTTTAGCATTTTTGCATTCGCGTTTAATGCTTTGATAATCTGGTTTTCCGTTTAATAAATCCACTTGAGAGTAAGTAATACCAAAATCCTTTAAAGAACCTTGTCCTGTTCCACGCAACCCAATAACTTCTTCTAAAGAATCATAGGGTTTGCCGGTAACATAAAGCATTTTATCGCCAGGACGCAACACACCAAAAAAACATACAGCTAAAGCGTGAGTTCCACAGGTAAAATTATGCCGCACAAGCGCAGCCTGCGCACCCATAACTTGAGCAAAAACTTTATCTATTACATCGCGCCCAATATCGCCGTAACCATAGCCGCTGCTCCCACAAAGATGAGCACTAGAAACTTTATTTTCAACAAAAGCGTTTAATACTTTTGCTTGGTTACATTCAAAAATACGGTCAACTAAAGCAAATTGAGAGCAACAATTTGCCTCTGCTAAATTTGCAAGTTCAATTAATTTAGAGCTAAATTCGAACAATTGTAATTCTCCTTAATATTTAATTAAAATCTTCAAAAGTGTTTATTGCGGCTAAAATACTACTGGGAGCACGATCTTTGAATAAAATTTCATAAATACAGTTAATTAAAGGCAGACAAACATTTAAACTTTCAGCCATTCGGTACGCGGTTTTTGTGTTGTTGTAACCTTCAACTACCATGTTAATTTGTGTAAGAGCCACTTTAACAGCAATTCCTTGCCCAACTAACTTACCCATCTGGCGGTTGCGGCTGTGTTCACTTTCACAAGTCACAATCAAATCACCAAGGCCGGCAAGCCCCAAAAAAGTTTGCGGTTTCGCTCCAATTGCCAAACCAAGCGCAGATATTTCAGAAAGCCCTTTGGTAATTAAAGCAGCAATTGTATTTGCACCGGTGTTTAAGCCCACACAGATTCCAGCTCCAATTGCAATCACATTTTTAAAGGTGCTGCAGATTTCAATACCTTTTGCATCATCAGAGCAAAAAAGATGAATAAAATCGTTAGAGATAGTGTTTTTAATTTGCAAACAAACATCTGGCAGGGAACTTGTTACTACAAAAGAAGTGGGGATTTTTCTAGCTAATTCTTCGGCGTGAGTAGGCCCGCACATTATAGCAACCGGGTTAAGAGGGAACTCATCACTTAAAACTTGATACCCGCCTTTAAACGTAGATTCTTCAATTCCTTTAGACGTGTTAACAATAATTGAACTGCTGCTTATATATGGTTTTAAAGCCACGGCAGTACTGCGCAAAAATTCAGAGGGCACAGCAAAAAAAACAAAATCACTGTCTAGAATTTCATTAGCATTGGTTGTTATATTTATACTTTCTGGGATTTTAACACCGGGCAGCCTATTGCGATTTTCCCTAAAAGCTAGTATATCGTTTTTTTCTGCCTCACTAAAAGTCCACATGGTAACATTATGCTTTAAACTAAAAGAAACAGCAAGAGCACAGCCAAAACTGCCTGCACCAACAATAGAGATATTTGCCATTATATTCACAAACCTCCCAATATAATAAAAATTGATTTATTGATATTATTTTATAATATTTAATTGATTTTTGCAATAGTTTTTATAATTTTGCATTCAAACAATAGCATAAGAACCATCTAATCATATAAATGAAACTGGTTTCTCTAACTAAAGAATAAAAAATCTAATAGTTTAATAATAAAATATTATCATGATAGTTATAAAGATCATACTGATTAAAAATGTG
This sequence comes from Oscillospiraceae bacterium, assembly GCA_017414435.1. Classification (GTDB taxonomy): domain Bacteria; phylum Bacillota; class Clostridia; order Oscillospirales; family Ruminococcaceae; genus RGIG1955. The sequence continues at coordinate 126,744 of JAFQMN010000002.1, read as the reverse complement.
CTCGACAAAGTTCGACAAAAATGGGGGGGTATTGCGAAATTTATTGTGGATTGTATACTAAAAACTATAGATAAAAAGCAACAAAAAAAGGAGGTGAAAATATTATGGAACATATCTTTAATTATGAAGATGTAATGCTAGAACAAGATGGCTGTTCAGGTAGTGGCTGTGGTGGTGGTTGCGGCGGTGCTTGCCGTGGCAGCTGCAAAACAGCTTCAGCATTAAAACACTAAAAACTGATTTTTCAACAAAAAAAGCAGCACAGTTTACTGTGCTGCTTTTTTGCGTGTATTCTGTTAATAATAAATAATATGATTAATTATATTATTTATTCATCTTCATACAGCCGAATTAGTTCACAATTAGAGATATTGTCACTGTTCCCATAGCTAATAACAAAATGCTGTGCATTGGTAGAATTCCATAAATCGAAATCTCCAGTATAGTTCCATTCATCAAAAGGTCCATGGTTATGTTCATTCGGAGCACCAGGTTGTAATTCAACTATACGTGCTTCATTAACAAAAAGAGAACAATCTACAATTTCGCTTCCGGCCCTGTTATCAACAACTATATTGTGCCCTTTAACTTTACAATTCCGAATACTTCTGAAATTCACAAAAACAAGAAAAGGACTAGATGAAGTACACTGTTCGATTCGACCACTGTTGTGTGCAATTACACATGTATTATTAGCAGCGAATTTAACATTTCTTATGCTACCCATTGGATTAATCCAATCAATTAAACATTCATCAATATCATCATTTATTATTATTTTATGACCGTTACCATCTAAAGTACCATTAAAAACATTCCAACATATATGCTGCTCATCACTAAGAACAATATCGTTATTTAGCACAAAATGTTTTCCTTCTGTATAATGCTCATCTAGTCTTATGTGTTCACGAACATTTATCCAATCTGCCGCTGAATTAATCAAAAAAGCTCCTCTAGCACCAACTTTAAAATTAATCGAAGGCACAACAGAAATACAAGTTAAAATGGACACAAATAATTTCTTAAAATTTGTTTTCATAAAATCTACTCCTTTATTAATAATTGTGATATAATTATACTGCAGAGCAATAAAAATGTCAATACTAAAACATAATATTTATGAAATTTCAGGAGGATAAACAAATAACCACAAAATAAAAAGCAAAAATATTGCAATATCTACAAAACAATAAGCAAACAGATTAAATAATTGCAATTGAATAAGCGAAGGATTTATGTTATAATCATTTTTATGATATAATGTATATATTTTGAGTAAAACTAAGGGAGACTTTTAATGGAACACGAGAACCGCCTAGGCTCAAAACGGCAAAGTTTTTTGCACGGCGCTGTAATTATTATGTTTGGCACATTCATGGCGAAATTCATCGGCATTTTTTTCAGATTGCTTTTGGGCAATATCATAGGCGCAGAGGGCAACGGCTATTATAGCACAGCCTATAGTATTTACCAACCGCTTTACGCAATGTCAATTTCGGGCCTGCCGGTAGCGCTCGCTAAAATCGTGGCAGAAAGCACCGAGAAAAAGGAGTATACATATACAAGAAGAACATTCAAGGTAGCACATTGGCTCTTCATGCTGGTTGGTGTGGTTTTAATGCTTGTCATGCTCATTTTTAATAAAGAACTTTCAGCTTATATGCATAACCCCGGCGCAAGATTTGCAATTGCAGCACTGGCTCCGGTAGCATTTTTTTGCTGCCTTTCAGGGGCCTATAAAGGCTACTACGAAGGTCTAAGGAATATGTACCCCACAGCAGTTTCAGAGATCATAGAGGCTTTGAGTAAACTGCTGTTCGGGGCAGTGTTTATGTATTTTGGTATAAAATTAGGTGCAAACGAATACCTAAAGAACAAGATGGTGTTCGGTTTGCCGGTTGCTAGTATAAACGAGGCAAAATGTATGCTGGGCGCAGCTGGAGCTGTATGCGGAATTGCAGTGAGCTCTGTAATCGGCACACTGTTTCTTGCCATGTGCTACCATGCAAAAGGGCCTAAAAACAAATTAAAAAGATCAGAAATAAATACCAAAGTGGACCGTGAAATTTTAAGCGAACTTTTAACTATCGCAATACCAATCTGCTTGAGCTCGATCGTATTTAATATTTCTGGTAACATAGACGCAAGAACAGCTAAGATTGGACTAGAACACGCGGTTAACCAGAACCCGAATTTTTTTGCACAGATGCTGAACTCCACAGGTCGCAAAATAGAAGATATCCCCAATTTTTTATGGGGTGGCTACGGCTTAACATTACCAATTTATAACTTTTTACCTGCCATGATGGTTTCTTTTGGAGTCAGCTTGCTGCCCAATTTAGCGGCAGCGTATTCAACAGGCAATCAAACAGAGGTAAAAAAACATATCGAAAGTAGCTTAAGAATCACAAACACGTTAGTTTTTATAGTAGGCGGAGTAGTATTTTCTAATGCCAAAAGTATCTTAATGCTCATCTATTCAAAAAGGGCAGCAGATATTGCTTTGTTTGTGCCATGTTTAAGAATTTTGGGTTTGTGCTTAATATTTTCATCGATAACGTCGTCAACAAATATAATTCTGCAGGCAATAGGTAAGGTCAAAGTACCATTTTTCCTAATGACCTGCGGAGTATTTATAAAATATAATGTGAACAAAATTTTAGTAAAAATTCCACACATTAACATCAAAGGCGCACCAATCGGTACACTGTACTGCTATGTTTTCATCGCACTTGCAGGTTGCACATTAGTATTTAAATTCACCAGAATTAAAATAGATAAAAACTCAGTATTTTTAAAACCATTGCTGGCAGGGGCCTCAACAGCTATTTTCGGCCTAGTTGCAGAATTTATCGGTAATTTAATAACACCGCAAAACGCATGGCAAAATATGCTTAAAAGCTGTGCAATACTCGGTGGTGTAGGGCTTTTTTGCTTGTGGTCTCTCAGCTTTTTTAAGGTACTAAAAGAGGAAGATATCGAGATGCTACCAAAAGGAGATAGAATTGTGTTGATCCTTAAACGGATTAAAATGCTAAAATAGGTTTTTAATTTTAAAATACCAAACTTGAAAAAAACTTTAAAATGTGTTATACTACTTAGTAGATTGTACAAGTTAATTTACGAAGGGTGGTATTTTTTTTGAGTTCAAGTTCAAATGCAGCGCCAAGCAAAAAAACTTATAATGCAGAGCAAATCCAGGTGCTGGAAGGCCTAGAGGCAGTGCGTAAACGCCCAGGTATGTATATCGGTTCCACCAGCACAAAAGGGCTGCACCATTTGGTATACGAAATTGTAGATAATTCAATAGACGAAGCTTTAGCTGGCTTTTGTAATAATATCCAGGTAGAACTGTTAGACGATGATGTGGTCTGCGTAACAGATGACGGCCGTGGTATCCCAACAGATATCCACCCCAAACTCAAGATCCCGGCAGTAACAGTCGTGTTCACAGTATTGCATGCGGGCGGCAAATTCGGCGGTGGCGGTTATAAAGTTGCAGGCGGCCTGCATGGCGTGGGCGCATCGGTTGTCAACGCTCTGTCGGAATGGCTAACAGTAGAGATTTGTAACGGCACTAATATATATCAGCAAAGCTTTTTGCGCGGCAAACCGGCAGATGATCTTCACATTATAGGCAAAGGCGATAAAACATATACCAAGATAAAATTCAAACCAGATAACCAAATTTTCGAATCCACACGGTTCGAATACGACGTGCTGCTAACTCGGCTAAGAGAGCAGGCTTTCTTGAATGCCGGCTTAAAAATAACATTTTGTGATAACAGAACCGATGGCAACAAACAAACAGAAACATTGCACTACGAAGGTGGCCTTGTTAGTTTTGTGGAATATATCCATAAAAAAAGGGGCTTAGATTGCGTCCATCCGGATATAATCTACTTCAAAAAAACCTACGATGATAAATCTGTAGAGGTAGCTTTGCAGTATAACACAAGCTATAACGAACTGGTGCTTTCATTTGCAAACAATATTCACACAGCAGAAGGCGGCGTGCACGAAGCAGGCTTTAAATCTGCATTAACCCGTGTGTTTAACGAATACGCTCAAAAACTAAACGTTCTAAAAGAGGGCGAAAAAGGCTTTGCCGGCGAAGATGTTCGTGAAGGGCTTACAGCAGTCATCAGTGTAAAATTAATGGATGCACAATTCGAAGGCCAAACAAAAACAAAACTCGGCAATAGCGAGATCAAAAAACTCGTAGATACTTTAACTTACGAAAAACTATCAGAATTTTTTGAAGAAAACCCGGCCCAAACGCGCGATGTGTTAGAAAAAGCTCTAAGCGCCAGCAAAGCGCGCGAGGCTGCTAAACGCGCCAGAGAATTAACAAGACGTAAAAGTATGCTAGAAAGTGCTTCCTTGCCGGGCAAACTGGCAGACTGCTCAGAAAGGAACAACGAATACACAGAGATCTATATAGTAGAAGGAGACTCAGCAGGCGGCTCGGCCAAAGGCGGCAGAGACCGCACATTCCAGGCAATCTTGCCACTTTGGGGCAAAATGCTCAATGTAGAGAAAGCACGACTCGATAAAGTCTATTCAAACGAGAAATTACTTCCGGTTGTTACATCTCTCGGTTGCGGCATTGGTTCAGACCTAGACATTTCAAAAATAAGATACGGTAAGGTAATTATCATGGCGGACGCCGATGTAGACGGCTCACATATTAGAACGCTTCTGCTCACATTTTTCTTCAGATGTATGCGCCCGATCATCGAACATGGCCATGTGTATATTGCACAACCGCCGCTGTATAAAGTCAACCGCGGCAAAAAGGTAAAATACGCATTTTCAGATGCCGAACGCGATGAATATATAGCCGAACTTTCTGGCGGAGCAGACGTTAAGGTAGATGTTCAGCGCTACAAAGGCCTTGGTGAGATGAACTCGCAAGAACTTTGGGAAACAACAATGGACCCTAAAACGCGTACAATTTTAAAGGTGCATTTAGAGGACGCACAAAGAGCAGACGAAATTTTCACAATTCTTATGGGCGATAAAGTGGAACCGCGCAAACAATTCATAGAACATAATGCAAAATACGCCCAGAACTTAGATATTTAACTTAAAATTGCTTCTCCTTTATTAATTTATATATATCCCCCTGCAAAAACATGCAGGGGGATTTTCTATACTAATTATTAATTTAGCACTTAAAAGTTTTTTATTCACTTGACACCTTAAGCTTAATGCAGTATAATTATATAGAAAATATTACAAAAATAAAAATAGAAATGGAGTAAATTTATGATAAATACTAAAAAACACTCAAAGCTGTACCCCCAAAAGATTATTGCCCACATTTTAATAGCAGCACTAATTCTAAGCAAGGCGTTGCCAAAAGCCAATGCAATAAATGTAACACTAAATTCAAACGCCTTTGCAGAAGCAAGCGCATTTGGTAGTAATACACAATATGGTTTAGATGAAAATAAAATTGCACAAAAAGTTTATTTCGGCAAAAACGGAACTGCTTCACAAGGTTGGTATATAGCTGGCTACCAAGAAAGTGGATATGGAGAGGGTGGAGATGAAGCAGCACTTGTTTTGCTTTGCGACCCCAACCAGCCAATGGTATCAAGCCAAGTATTTCTTGAATCCACGAATTATGATAGTTATACCAATATTAATAAAACAACATATCAAGACGGTGAAGCCTACACAGAGGCTACACAGGTTTATGCTCATCACTATGGAGCAAGCGATATAATAAAAAAATTAGAGAGCTTAGAAGCAGATCCAAACGTATTCACACAAGAGGAGCAGAATTTAATAAAAACAACAAAAACCTACACATACGATCCAAAAAACAATAAAACATATAATATCGCAGGCAAATTGTATCTAGCTGCTGCAGGAGCAGAAAATGAGACATATATAACAGTAGGCGCAAACAAAGTAGATACATCTAAAACAGGGAATGCAAGCGTAAATAACGGTTTAAAAATAGGCCTTACAAAGGCAACAGGCCCAAGCGGGAGTCCATACACAACGGGCAATACCCACTTCTGGTTGCGTTCTCCTTACCCTGGTGGCATTAAAGTTAACACTGTACTCCAAGCTAAAACGGGCAACTCTGTAACATTTGGCTTAGTAGATTTGCCTTTCGAATGTGCTCCGGCTTTTGCACTAGATTCTTCATCTGTCCTTTTTGCATCAATAGCAGAACCAAATACAAATGTGGTAACAGTAAGTGATGGTATGTATTTGCGCTTTAAAGATACTAACTCTAGAATTACCACACAAGCAACGGTATCCAGAGATGGTATTAACGTAACAAAAGGCTCAGAAAGCTCAGTGTATTTATATATTCAAGGTAATAACAACGACACAAACTGGGCATATTCAAAAAACATTACCACAGCAAACGAAACAATCACAATTCAAGATATAAATGCTGCATGCAACTTAAACCTAGAAAGCCTTAAAAACTGCAAAGCATGGCTAGAGACAACCGAAAATAATTTAACTTATGCAAAAACATTCGATGTAAGCGAAGTTGAACTAGCAACCCCAATCTACATTGCATTAAAAGATGAATTCGGCAATAAGGTAACAAATATGTCGGGCATCACATTAGCACTAAAAGATAACAGCGGTACGGTAGCAACAAGCAACAGCGATTGGGAACAGACAGGCAATATATTCAAATCAAAAAATCTATACAGCGGCAACTATCAATTAACAGTAACTATAAATGAAAATAATAGCAGTTACATGTCGCCAGCAGAAATATTTACAATAACAAAAATAAATGGCATAAGCCCATCTAGCGCAACAGAGCCGAACCAAACGGTTGTGCTGCAGCAAAAAATAATCGATTTCAACTACGTTCAAACCGGCATGGGCGGTGAGGCAAGCTGCAAATACAATAGACGAACAAAAAAGAAGACATTTAAAATAACTCCAAGCCCGGGCTACAAACTAGATAAAATTTGGGAAGGTGCAGATGGCAAGGTAAGTTACGTTAGATTCAAAATCGTATGATAAAAAGTTCCACCATATGGTGGAACTTTTTATGTTTGGGTTTTTAAAATCGAATTCAATCAAGAATAGTAATTCCCATTGCATTTTTCACTTCAGCCACAACTTCATTGCCAATTAAGTTGGCTTTTTTGGTACCGCTCATCAAAATATCTTTAACTTCACTTTTGTGCGTTTCGTAATATGCCCGTTTTTCTCTAATTGGTTCCAAAATAGAGTTCAACTTAGCATAAAGTTCATTTTTACAGGCCACACAACCAATCTGAGCATTTTTACACATCTGGCAGATATTTTCACAATTTTGCGGATTAAAAACGGTGTGATATTTATAAACTGAACAAACTTCAGGGTGCCCTTTATCTTTAACACTAATACGAGCCGGGTCGGTTACAGCCGAAAAAATTTTGGTTTTAATAGCTTCCGGTGTATCGCAAAGATAAATAGCATTTCCTAAACTCTTTCCCATCTTAGAATTACCATCTAACCCTGGTAACCTGGGGCAGTTGCTGAGCTTTGCTTCAGGCTCAACTAAAATATTGCAGTTGTAAAGACTGTTAAACCGCCGTACAATCTTACGGCTAAGCTCCATATGCGGCAGCTGATCTTCACCAACCGGTACTAAATTTGCCTTGCAAAAAGTTATATCTGCGGTCTGGCTAACTGGATATCCCAAAAAACCATAAGTTAAATCATCGTAGCCATAAGAAGCGGCTTCAGTTTTAATAGTGGGGTTGTGACGTAAAACATTCACACTAACCAACATAGAATAAAATATAGTAAGTTCAGCAATTGCTGGCACCATAGATTGTACAATAAAGGTAACTTTGTTGGGGTCTAACCCCACAGAGAGATTGTCTATAGCAACTTTATAGGTGTTCTCCTTCAACTTTTCGGGGTGCTCAAAATGGGTAGTCAAAGCTTGCACATCAGCTAAAAGAATAAAAGTTTCATAATCATTTTGTAACAGAACACGATTTTGCAAACTGCCAATCAAATGGCCTATATGCAAATTACCAGTTGGTCTGTCGCCGGTTAAAATACGTTTTTTCATCATTATTACCTCCAAAATTTAAGTGTATTTAAGTAAAAGATTTAAAAACGCCACAATAAAACCGGCCTGTCACCTGGTAAAATACATGTTTTTATCATTTTACCACCCCAATTTATCCTTTTAATTTAAGAGCTTATTAGATCTTAATTTTAACATAAAAGATTTTAAAAAGCAAATCATCAAATCCTAACCAGCTTGCAATAAAAATATTCAACCATAGAGAACTTAGATTCGAAAAAACTCTCAAAAACCAAAAAAAATAAGAAAATATCAAGTTTTGCGGTTTTATAATTTTGAATATAAATATTTATCCACAAATCGGGGGTGAGAATTTTATCTGCTAAATTTTCAAAAAAATACAAAAAAAGTGGATTTTGCGGCTTTATAAAAACATTTTTTTAATTTTGTTCCACGTGGAACAAATGTTGAAAACTTAAAAAAGAATAAAAAAACCATTGCTAAAATTTAAAAAATAAGGTATAATAATTACTATCAATAAATAATTAGGAGGGTGTATAGTGTTAACAAAAAGATTAAATACCGTAATCCTTAGTGCAGTAACATTGGCATCTTGTGTGTTTAGTGGCTGCGCAAACAGTCAAAAAAAAGAGGTTTTTGCCGTTATGGTCACAGATGTTGGAGGAATTACAGACCAGGCATTTAACCAAGCAGCTTATGAAGATGGTCTTATGAGAATAGAAAAAGAATTGAACGTAGAGGTAAAATATATCGATTCCACTCAAAATGCAGACTATTTGTCTAATATAAATAAGGCAGCAGATCAAGAGCCAAAAATTGTTTGGGGAGTTGGAAATAAGCTTGCAGATGCCATGGAAGAGTCTGCAAAGAACAATAAAAATCAACAATACGGTTTAATAGATTATACATATCCTACAGTAAACCCAAATATAATAAGCATCTCTTTTAAAGATAACGAGTCTTCTTTTTTGGTGGGCTATCTTGCAGCGGCACTTAGCCAAACTGGCAAACTTGGCTTTATTGGCGGCATAGAAAGTGATAATATAGATAGATTTGAATGGGGTTATAAAGCCGGTGCTAAATATTATGCGCAAGAAAACAACAAGAATATTATTGTTTCTGCTCAATATGCAAATAGCTTCACAGATCAAGCAAAAGGCAAAGATATAGCCAACAAAATGTATGTAGATGGCTGTGATATAATTTATTCTGCAGCGGGTGCGGTTGGGCTAGGAGTTTTAGAATCTAGTAAGGAACATAATCTATATTTCATGGGTGCGGACCGTGACCAAACTTCTATAGATCCACAGCATATATTAGCATGCAGCTTAAAAAACATAGGCAATGTAATGTTTACCACATCAAAAGGTATTTACGACCAAAAAGAGCCTAGAGTAATAGGAGAGAACCGTAACTTAGGTCTTAGTGACGATGCAGTGGGAATAGCATTCGGTTCCAATAAACTCATCACGGATGAGATCAAGAATAAAATAGAAGAATTGAAGAATAAAATAATAAGCAATGAATTTGCAATCCCTTACGACAAAGCAAGCTATGACGAATTTATTGCAAAACTGGGCAAATAAAAATTATGTAAATTAAAATTATAAATAAAAAACCGTATCTCTCAGCAAAAGCTTGGGGATACGGTTTTTTAAGTATATTAATGATTTGAAACTAAGCAAGCAAAAAATGAGCATAGCTACCATTTTGGGTAGCATGGACAATAAGTTTATCTTTAATACGATCTTTTAATTCACTTACATGCGAAATAATTCCAATCATGCGCCCGGTGTTTTTAAGTTGCATAAGCACTCCAATAGCACAATCCAAAGCTTCTTCATCCAAGGTGCCAAACCCTTCATCAATAAACATAGTATCTATATGAGTACCGCCAGAGAAATTAGCAATCACTTCAGAGAGTGCAAGAGCAAGTGCCAAAGCGGCTTTAAAACTTTCTCCACCAGAAAGCGTACTCACATCACGCGGTTTGCCGGTAAAACTGTCCATAATTTCTAAATCCAACCCAGAGGAGTGGCGTTTATTTTTCTCTAATTTACGCTGCAATTTATATCTTGCCATAGTCATTTCTCTAAGTTTTAAGTTAGCAATTTCAATAATTAAATCAAAGTAAGAAGAGAGCACAAACCTTTCAAAAGAGAGTTTTGCAGGGTTTTGACCAGATGCCAGCCTATACAATTCATTTGTTTTGTAACATAGATTGTTATTTTTTTCTATCTGCTGCCAAACGGTTTTAACTTTATTTTTAGTACGTAAACAGATTTCTATAGTTGCTGCAAGATCTATACATTCTTTTTGGCATGCCGCAAGCGCATCAACACTTTCTTTGTGCTTGGCTTTAAGTATATTTAAATCTTTTAAAGTGCCAGTGCCAATATCTTCTTTAAGAACAGAGAGCCGTGTTAATATTTCGCGTTTTTTACTTTCATGCTCGGTAATTTCTGCTTCAAGTGTGGCGCAGTTTAAAATAAGTGCAGCTTTATATTCTTCAAGAACTGCAAAACCGGCAGATTTATAAGCGGCTTCAAATTTTGCAGATTCACTTTCAATTTGGGCTTGCAGCACAGCAATATTTTGATTATGCAATTTTATTGAACTTTCATTTTTTAAAAAGACGGCTTGTTTTTCTTCTAACAAATCAGCAAACTCTTTAAGAGCGGCTTCATGCGTGTTAATTTCTGCTTTTAATTTACTTATTTGGCCAGCTATATCTTCTACCGAGCTAGCCTGCGGGTAAAGACTTTTATTGCGTTTCTCTTTCGCTTTAAGATCAGCTGCCAAAGCTTCTGCTTGCAGTTCTAATCTGGTATCTGTTTTTGCTTGTTCCTCGTGTTTTGCACGCACAACTTCAAGAGTAAAGTCTTTATTTTTAAGCAAATTTTCTGTAGGGAAGAGAGCATTCACCTGCTGCTTTATCTCTTGCTCTTTAAGTTCGAGCTCATGGCAATTTAGAGTTAACTTTTGATGAGTTAAATTTATTTGCTCTTCATTTGCAAATATATCACTAAATTCAAATAAAAACACATCAGCAGAATGCAGAGCATTAAATGATTCTTGCAGCTTTAGTTGAATTTGATGCAATTTTTGTGCGGTTTCTTCCAAAGTGGTTTTCAAGGTTTCTAACATCTGCTGCGTTAAATGTTTAGCAGGCAGTGTGGCAACTTTTGGGTGATTTGTAGAGCCACAAACCGGGCAGGGTGTACCATCGTTTAAAGTTTTAGCTAAAAAGCCAGCCTGTTGCTCCAAAAATAATTTATAATCGGCAGAGTAGGATTCTTTTTGTGTTTGGTGCTCTTTATGCAATTTTTTAAAAGTTTGCAGCAGATTTTTAATTTGAGAAATATTATTTTCTTGCAGCTTTAAAGTATCAATTTGCGCTTTTATTTCTAACCATTGCTCGCTTAATATAATAAGCTTTAACTTTTCTTTAGTTTTAGCTCTTTGCAATTTAATACTAGCCAGTTCAGCTTTTAAGGTATCGCATATTTTAAAATCATCAATCAAAGCTTCTAAACGTGGTATTGTTTGCTCATATAATTTAATCTGGTCGCTTTTTTGTGTTTGCGCTGCAAGTTTAGTTTTAAGCGCATCAACCTCTAAAGCAAGTGCAGAATTTTGTTCGGTTTCTTGCAGAAGTGTTGTATTCAATTGCTCTAACTGCACCTGCTTATCACTTAACAACCTTTCTTGGGGTTGCAGGTCATTTGCAGCACGATATCTTATCACGTCACTTTTAGTTTTTTCTATCACATCTTCAGCTTGCTTTAAAAGTTCAAGTTCAGAAAGCAGCGTAGTTCTTTCTTGAATTTTAGAGTTTATCCGTTCAGTGCTTTCTAGTTCTAAAGCAAGCTCTTTGCAGGTAGTTTCTAAACCGGTTCTAGAGCTTTCTAGCTCTAATAATTTGCGCTGTTGAACTTTAATTGCAGCCCCTAATAACTCTAAAGATTTTTGAATACCGGGCTCAGGTTTGCGCAGTTCTGCTTCTAGTTCAGCATCTGCCAAACTGCCCAAAACACTTTGCAATAAAGCAAAGATTGTGTTTTTAGCCGAAGCAATATGTTCGGTAAGCTCTTTAGCTTTTAACTTTAAAATATTAGTAAATTCATCAACCTGTTCTGTGTTAAAAATCCGCCTAAAAATGATCTGCTTTTCATCACTTTTAGCTTCTAATAAACGTTTGAATTCACCCTGAGGCAACATAACAATCTGTTTAAACTGCCGTTCGTTAACACCTAAAAGTTCTTCTATTTTTGTGTTCACAGCTTTTAAATTATCTATTACTTCGCCAGAATCTAAGGTGAGCACAGCTTTAGAACTAATGGCACGGCTAGTATTTTTGTTTGTAGTTTTAACATATGGTGCAAAACGTTTAACTTTAAATATTTTATCTTTTAGAGCAAATTCAAATTCCACAAAACAGAGGGTTTTTTCATCGGCAAAATCACTTTTAAAATCATCTGGAGTGCGTGAAAGCCCGCTTGCCTTGCCAAAAAGTGCAAAAGATATTGCGTCAAACAATGTGGTTTTGCCAGAACCAGTTGGCCCGGTGATTAAAAATATATTGTTTTTTATATTTTTAAAATCAAGCGTAACTTCTTTGGCAAAAGGGCCAAAAGCAGAAAGAGTTAAAGAAAGCGGTATCATAATTATTTTGCACTCCAACTTTTTAATTTATGTAAGTTAAAAAAGTTTATTTATTAAGCTCTTTAATAACATTATTTACAATTGTTAAATACTCATCATCGAGCTCGTTGTTTGTAAGCTCTTTATAAAACATCTTAAACATTCCATTAATATCTTGCTTAAGCTCTTTGTTTATAACAGCATCAAAATTTATATCTTCATTCGCAGAAACCGAAAGCCCTAAAACGTTATCAAAAACCTGCCGAAGCCTAAACATGCCGTCAACCACATCATTATCTTTTAGTTTAGCAAATATATAATCTGCGGGATTCTCCACATATTTTTGAGGGCTTTGCGTAATATCGTCAATAAACCCAGAAATTACACAAAGATCATGAAGAGTGGCTAATTGCTGCGTTTTAATCTTAAAATTACCTTTTTCTTTAAGCTCAATTATAGTTACACTTTTGGTTTGAGCAGCTTCGGCAATCGAATATTTAAGTAAAGAACCGGCATATCTTATATGATCTTTTGCAACTTTTTGCGCACAATGAAGATGCCCGAGTGCAATGTAGTCAAAAAATTCAGCAGGGGCAATATCTATAATATCCATGCCGCCAATAGGCAATTCAGAATCAATAACGTCTAACTCAGAGAAGGTATTTTTTTCGGGCTTAAAATAAGAAAAAAAACCGTGCGCAATTAAAATATTGCGCTCGTTGTTCTTAATATTTGGCTTATTATGGTCAATAATAGTAGTAAAAGCTTCACTTAAATTTTTAAATTTCAAATCAAAAGCATGCGTAGCCTTTTCTAGCGAAAAGTATGGCAAAAAAAAGAAGTTAACAGGTCCAAAATCATCTGCGAAAGTCAGCTTAGGTAGGATATTTTCAAATTCACCTATAATATGCAACCCTTGATTTTGATATAATCTGTTACCAAAAGCAAGCCGCGTGGCGTTATCGTGATTACCGGCAATAGCAAGCACTTTTGTATTTGTTTCGGTTGTAACTTCATAAAGAAAGTTGTCTAGCAGTCTAATGGCTTCTGTAGAGGGTACACTTTTATCATATATATCTCCAGCTATAATTAATATATCTATATTTTCTTCTGTTAGTAGCTTTTTGAGATTATGTAAGATAAAAGTTTGATCGTTTATTAACGAATAACCGGCAAGTGTTTTGCCAAGATGCCAGTCGGCAGTGTGCAGAATCTTCATAATTTTCGCCTTTTCAATAAATTTATTCGTCTTCAGGAGCTTCTCGGGGTTCTAATGCTTTTGCTTTACAAAGAATACCATCTAAATGGTCGTTTTCATGACAAATACATTTTGCCCAGAACCCGGTTGTTTTAAAAGTAAATTTGTTGTCGTTTTCGTCAGAAGCTTCTATGGTAATGTTTAATGGCCGTTCGGTTTTATAAATATAACCGGGGAGAGAAAAACAACTTTCCCAACCAATTTGGTTACCAGACTCTTCTATGATTCTGGGGTTTATGAATACTAATGGTTGGCCTGGCTTTCTTTTTAATTTTTTCTCTTCGTAAATTAGCTCTCCTTCTGCTTCTTGCGAAATTACAAAAAAACGGTCTGTATAACCAACTTGAGTAGCAGCAAGCCCAGCACCATTTGGTAAAGAAAGAAAAGTATCTTTTATATTTTGTATCTTAGTTTGAAGCTCCTCACTAAAATCCTCAACAGGAGAGCATTTAGTTGATAAAGCAGCAGGTGAAGAAGCACCATTGTCTACAAGCACTTCTAAAACTTCGGCATGCGTAATAGATACAAAGCTAAACAATATAGCAATGCTAAAAAACGAAGCTAGCATTTTTTTTGTAAGTCTCATTTTATTTTATCTCCTTTTATATGTAAATTTATAAGAACACTACCGACTATAGCTTATATTATAACTTACTCGAGCTTGCATTGTCAAATATTAACAGAAGCAATTTTTTATGCAGAGCCCTGTTGACATTTGGGCAAACATTTGGTATTATATTAACATAAAAAAGATTGCCGATGTGGCGGAATGGCAGACGCAGATGACTCAAAATCATCCGGGAAACCATGGGGGTTCAAGTCCCTTCATCGGCACCAAGTTTAGCTTTGCTGCCATGTTTGTTGCGGCATAATTAAAGGGTTGCATTAGCAGCCCTTTAATATATTAGAAAGGTGGTCTTAGTGGCAAAAATAGTAAAAAGAATTAAAGAGAAAATTCATTCAACTTTAAATTTAGAACAGTTTTCTAACAACTTTTTAAAATTTTCAAATGTTCACTTTGGTAATTTAGTAGGCACAAGTTTAATTAATACATTTGTTAATACATTGTTTTATAGGCTTGGCGGCGGTATAAAAGATGTTCTGCTTTTTAATTTAATAGTATTTGCCATAACACCGTTTGCAAAGATTAGCGCGGTATTCTTTTTAAAAAAGAGAAATTTTACTCAAAATTTTATAGTTAGTTTTTTAGCATATATTATAGTGTATGTGTTGTTTTTTGCGCTTTTGCTTTTTAAGAGTGTAATTTTAACTATAGTAGTGGCGATGATTTTTGCAGTTGGAAATGGCTTTTATAAGATTGCATATTCGCTTTCGCTTACCCAATATATTGGGAATGATAGACGAAGCAGGGCAATGAACTTAATTGGTATCTGTTCAGGCTTTGTAACGGTAATTATACCCATCTTTTTTGGCCAGATCATATCTTTGTTTAAGGGTTTTATTGGTTATGGCATTTTAATTGGGTTTTCGGGTGCTGTGCTTTTAAAAGCTCTATTTTCTACCAAAGAATTAAAAAAAATTGCAGAAACAACACAATATCCGCAATTTAAAAAGGCAATTTTAATAACTTTTAACAGCAAAGCTTGGTTATTGGGTTCACTGGGCGAACTTTGCAGAGGTGTGCGTGAAGGGTTAATTGGTTTTTTGCCGGCAATCATCTTATTTGAAATTGTGCAGAAAGAAAGTTTAGTTTCTGTGAGTATATTGTTAACAGGGCTTTTAACCATGGTGGCAAATAAGATCTATGGAGATATTTTGGAGCGATTTAAAGTCAGCAAAAAGCTATTAATGCAGATCTCTTTACATGTTTTGGTGCTTGGCACTATAATGTTGTTTTTTAAATTAAATATTATTACAATAATAATTTGGACATTATTGAATGCATTTTTACAGGTTTATATAACTAATCCAACGCTTAGTATATTTTATGCATTGATAAGCGGAAGTGAAGGGAATAGCTCATTAAAGCCAGAGCTATTTGTGGTAAGGAGCTTTTTTTCTGCATTGGGCAGATGTTTTGGAATAATGTTGCTTTTTAGTATACTTTCTTATAGTAAACGTTATTCTATTATTCTTTTGGTAGTTACAGGTATACAATATTTAACTTTATATTTTTGCAGCAGAGCAGAAGCAGCTGTAAAAAAAGAGGGGAATAAAATAATATGAACATAATATGGATACAAGAAGATTTGCCGAATTGGGACAGTTTACCGGTGTTTACAATGAAGAATTTTGTTAAGGGCGGGAGCTTAGGTAAACCATTTTTCCAAGCCCGGGCATGCTATTCAGAACGAGTTGGGCTTTGTTTTAAACTTTGTGCGTACGAAACCATTACATATTATAAGCAGTTACCTGGTTATTTAAACAATTATATAGAGCTTATTTGGAGTTTAAAGCCACAAGAGGAAGGGATAGTGCATAAAGTAGTAGCGAATATGGATGATATAGAAAATGGAGATGGAGAAAACTTAATAAAAACTGAAAAGATATTAGGAGAAGACTTGCAGGGCAAGTTTTGGGGTATTCAAATTATTATGCCAAATGAATTAATTGAAGCCGAAATTAATAGAAGGCTTAAAGCAGATGATGTTTTTGCTTTTAATATATTTAAATATTGGGAAACGAATTTAGAATATAATCATTGGGGGCAGATGTTTGGTGATGTTTTGCAGAAAAAAAACAAACCATTTTCAAGTGATTCTTTATGCAAATTGATTTCAATTTAATAATATATTAATAAATAAAGCAACAGGCAGCTATTTATATAAAATAGCTGCCTGAAAAATATTGTTTTTGTAGTAGCACTTAAATGTTATTAAAAGTCGTCATCACCAAAACCGTCATCACCAGAACTACCTTTGTCTATTTTCTTTACAGAAGACACTTTTTTGCCATCGTGGCGCGCAAAATCCATAGTTATGTCAGAATGCAAACTATCTAAAGAATCTTGAGTAGCGACTATAACACCAACTTGTGCTTTGGTTAAATTAGTTCCAGAAATACTTAATTCACGCAAATCTAAAAGGGAAATTGTTACCACTGCAGTTGGAGGTAATTGATCTTGACCTTCTAAATCTAATTTTTGTAGATCTAAGCTAAATTGCAGACCATTAAGGCTAGAAATTGTTCCAGCTGTTTTAGCACTTAGATCTAGTTCGGTTATAGTGCAGATTTCGCTGACAGTAATATCATCTGTAAGCTGCTTGCGAGGTTCGCCAGCTTTTTTATTTTGATTTATTACATTAACAATTGCTGATTTTAATTGTGGATCTTCTATATCTACAGTTTGAACCGAAATCTTTTCACGATTCTTTTGAATTAATGTTTTAAGTTGTACAATATGATCAATTTGTTCTTCAACTTGTGCAAGTTGTCCATCTATTGCTTCAGACTGCTCTGCTAGAGGAATGGATGGAGTTAAGGATTCTATAAAATTACCACTAGTATCGAATATGCTATTTAATTCATTTACTATTTGATCAATCTGGGCAGTTAGGTTTTTAGAATCAGTTGGATCTACTTTTTTCTGTTCCTCTTCTCGTTCTTTTTCTTCAGCTTCTCTAGCAGCTTCCTCTTCACTTGCAATAATTTGTTGAAGTTTAGCGGCACATTTAACTTTTAAACCAGAAATAGTTTCTTGCCATTGCTTATATTCTGGGCTTAAGGTAGAAAAATCTGTTGTTGTAGCTCCACCAGTAGAATCTGATTCTAATGCATGTAGTGCTTGTTCAACTTGAATAAAGCTTTGTAATATACGCTTAAAATTACTTTCGAACATAGCTGTTATTTTATCACATGAATCTAGTTTTTCGCTAAGCTGAGACACAACATCTTTATCTGTAGCGGAATCGAGGCTAGTGGAGATGGGCTGTAATTTTTTTAAAGCAGCCTGTATTTTAATATTTAGTTTTTTGAATGATAATAACAGATTTCTTTTAGTGCTTAATAATTCCAATTTTTTGTTAGCATTATCTGTTGATGAATTTGGAGCAGGGGAATCTGTATGCATACGTGAAGATTTTCTTAAAGCAATTGGGGAAGAAGTTTGGGAAGGGGTTGGATCTGCTAAGCGTTGTGACAAAGGAGATACAAGATGTTTTGGGTCTGGTTTTGGACGTGAAGAAGTAGCTGATGGCGAAGAGGATGATGAGCCTTTATCTTTGCCCGATTGAGTTGGTGTGCCGGGATTTAATTTGGGTGGGGCAGCCAAAACACCAAGATTTGTTAAAGATTGAACAGAAAGCACAACACTGCTAAGTAGGGTACATATTTTTTTATTCATATTTTTCTCTCCTATATTAAAATCATTAACTTTATTAAAAATCTAAGTTATCAAGAGCGCTGTCTATATCATCAGTTAAGCCATCTGTTATTTCATCTGCGGTAAGTTTTACATAAGCTGAAGTGGCAGAGTTAAACCGATCAGATAAACTTTGCATTTGATCTGAATAATGTTCTTGGTCTTCTTCGGGCAAATTTTCAATTTGAGTTTGCAATGTAGAGAGTTGTGGTGTAATGCTTGCTTTTAGAGTTTCAAATGTTCTATTTTTGGATCCGTCTATAGTGAAATCAAGTTGTGCGGTTGTAATTTCTTGTTCAATTTCTTGGACAACAGTTTCAAGTTGCGCTATATTACTATTAATTTGCTTTATAGTCTGTTCAACCTGAGAAATCTTAGCCTGTTTTTCTCTTTCAGCTTTAATACGGGTTTCTTCCTCAAGTTTAGCTTTTCTTTCTTGTTCAGCTCTAATACGAGCTTCTTCTTCGAGTTTGGCTTTGCGTTCTGTTTCGGCTTTAATGCGAGCAGCGTCTCTTTCTTGTTGGGCTTTTGTTAGTTGTGCACGCACAGCTTCTAATTGTTGTCTTAAATTAGTAACTTGCTCTTCTTCTAAAACATTTCCACCCTGTGTGTTTAAGAGTGTATTTATTTCTTCGTACTGTTTTCTAGCTGTTTCTAGGTTATCAATTGCTATATTTAGTCCAGCGATTCTACTGCTAATATCATTATAGAATTTATCTGCCATAGCTTTTTTACGCTCAACTTGTTCTTGCTCTTTAATAATATCAGACAAACGCTTAAGTTCATCCTGTACACTTGCTAAGCTTGTGTAAGGACTTCCTACAGATGAGCTTACTTGCTCAAACACGTTAGGACACGAAGCTAATAAGACAAGACTCCTATAAATTACTGAATAAGCCTCTTTTAATGCAGTATTTGCAGCATCAAATTGACCTTCTGTAATTTTTGCTTGAGCTACGCTAATGTTACGTAAAATATGGCGAGCTGCACTTTTAGCGAGACCTTCTACAGCAGATGCTGTTTCGGTATTTGGGGTAGTTCTACGATCGGGGTTATTTGTGAGTAAAGGTGTATTTTCTTCTTTTTTACTGCTGGCAGGTTGACTAAAGCAACAACCAGCACCCACCTTATAGAGATTTGCACCAGTTGCAATAATTGATATTACCAACATTTTTACAACAAAATGATTAATACTTTTGTTCAACATATAATAATTTTACACTTCCTTATTAATAATATATTTTAAATTAAGCAATATTTGCTAATATATGATAACATAACTGTAATGCAAAATCAAGTGTTATATATGACGAAATAATAGAAAAAATCTAAAAAACAATTGTAGAAGACTACAAAAATATAAATGTATTTGAATAATTAGAACAATTAATATATAATATATTATAAGAACAATTTAAGAGGTAGATCTTTATTATGAAGATTTTTGATGGGATTTGTTGCTTAAGGAATGTTGGCAAAAAGCGGGAACAACAGTATAACAGACTAGGAATATATAGCATAAATGATCTGCTTTGGCATATACCTAGAGGATATATAGATTTTACCTCTAGTGTTTTAATAAGTGAACTTAAACCTGGTGAATTATTTGCGGTTAAAGCTATGGTACTAAGCAAAAGTGCAACAAGGCTGAGAGCGAATTTAAACATGTATACAATACGCGCGGCAGATGGTAGGCAGGAGGTAGATATAAAGCTGTTCAATTTATTTTATACTTTTAACCAGATAAAAGTTGGTGGCGAATATGTATTTTTTGGCAGAGTGACAAAAGTAGGCAGATTTGCAGAGATGAATCTTATAGATTATGAAAGTACTTTACATGAACTTAGAATGCGGCCGATCTACAGCCTTACCGCAGGGCTAAGCTCGAAGATTGTGGCTTTAAATGTTGCAGAAGCTTTAACACTTTTGCAGCAAGTGCCAGATTTTATGCCACTTAAATTTTGCAGAGGACTAAGTTTAGCTACATTTGAGTATGCTATGAAGAATATACACTTTCCTAAAAATAAAGAAGCGTTAAAGGTAGCGGGGCAAAGGCTTGCAATGGATGAACTTATTATGTTTAATATTGGGCTTTTAAAACAGCGTGTGGCTAATGAGCAAACTAATAAAGTTATAATTAAAGATGTTAACTTAAACGAATTTTTACAAACAGTTGATTTTGAACCTACAAACGCTCAGCTAAAGGTAATTGATGAAATATTTGGAGATATGAAACAAGGCAAGGCGATGAACAGGTTAGTTCAAGGTGATGTGGGGTGCGGCAAAACCTTTGTGGCAGCGGCAGCTATTTTTGCTGTTTGCAAGAGTGGGTTTCAGGCGGCGGTTATGGCGCCAACAGAACTTTTAGCGTTGCAGCATTATAATTATCTTGATAATATTTTAAAAGAATTAGGAATAAAAGTTGAATGTATTTGCAGTGCAAAGAAAGTAAAAGAGAAACGAGATATTGCTCTAAGGCTACAATTGGGAGAAATTGATTGTTTGGTGGGCACGCATGCATTGCTTTCTGATTATGTTGAATTCTTTAATTTAGGACTAGTTATAACAGATGAGCAACATAAATTTGGGGTTAAACAGCGTGAAAAACTGAGTAATAAAGGGCAGAATCCTCATACATTGGTTATGTCTGCAACGCCGATTCCCAGAACGTTAGCTATGATTATGTATGATAATTTAGATATTTCGGTGATTGATGAGATGCCAAAAACACGCATACCGATAAAAACGTACCTTGTGGATAGCAGTTACAGAGATAGGATATATTCGTTTATAAAAAAAGAGTTGGATTGTGGGCATCAATGCTATATTATTTGCCCGTTAATTGAACAAGAAGAATTGGAAGAGGCAACATCAAAAGCTAGCAAAGCGGCAATTAAGTATGCAGAAGAGCTAAAAAAAGGAGCGTTTAAAGATTATACAGTTGCGTGTATTCATGGTAAACAAACCTCAGAGAAAAAAGATGAAATAATGGAGGAGTTTAAACAAAACAAACTTCAGGTTTTGGTTTCTACCACTGTAATTGAGGTGGGAATAGATATTGCTAATGCTACTGTGATGCTGATTGAAAATGCGGATTGCTTTGGTTTGGCGCAATTACACCAATTGAGAGGACGAATTGGCAGAGGAACGCAACAATCTTATTGTGTTTTACTTTCTGATGTTAAAACGCAAAAAGTAAAAGAAAGACTTACATTTATGTGCCGTCATAATAATGGTTTTGAAATTGCCGAGTATGATTTAAAAAGCAGAGGGCCGGGTGAATTTTTAGGTACAAAGCAACATGGAGCTTTTAATTTTAAAACAGCGCGATTTATGCAAGATATTAACGGGTTATTAACTGCTAAAAACATAGCAAAAGAAATTTTAGAGGTAGATGGCTTACTAAAACAAGAAAAAAATAATTACATTAAAACTTATTTAGAGCAGAAGTTAGTTAACAATTAAAGAGCTAAGGAAGTGCGAAATGATGAAAGAAAAAATGCAAAAGGCATTTATAAAAGTTGAAATTAACCAGCGACCAATAGATATTTTAGGAAAAGTGGCTAAAGAACCGGAATGCAGTGAGATCTTAACTTATGGCGAATTTTGTAAAAAAGCAGATACTTATATTTTAGAATATGATGAACTAGATGATTATAAAAATTATTACTGCACAACAAGAATTGAATTAAAAGAAGAAGCAGGGGAATATAAAGTGACAGTGATAAAAGAGGGCAAAATAAGCACAATATTACCTATAGAAGTGGGCAAAAGTACGGATTGTTTATATAGTACACCGTATGGAAGTTTAGATATTGGCATTTGGGGTGAAGTTGTGCAAGCCTCTATTTTTGAAGATGGTGGCACTATTGAATTTAAGTATCAGCTGGATGTAAATTCAATGGCCACAAGCAAAAATCATATAAAAATAACAATATCAAAATATATTGAAGGAGAGAAAGAATAGATGCTGAATTTTATATCTAGTTTAAAAGAAAAGATAGAGCAGATTTTAACATTGCAGCTTACAAGAGCTATAGAGGCAAAAGAATTGCCAGAAGCTGAGTTTGATGGCTTTTTGGTTGAATATACACCAAATAAACCGTTTGGGGATTTTGCATCGAATGTTGCATTATTTTGTGCCAAAAAGTTTAAAATGTCGCCACAAGAACTTGCCGAGCTGATTTTAAAGGATTTTGATTTATCGCAGACGGAATTTAGCTCTGTTAATTTTAAAAATGGCTTTTTGAATTTTAAATTATCCACAGAATTTTATAACAAAACTTTGTGGCAAATTTTAGAAGCAAAAGCGGATTATGGCACGGTTAATGTTGGCAATGGAAAGCAAGTTATTATTGAATTTGTTTCTGCCAACCCCACAGGACCAATGCATTTGGGTAATGCCAGAGGGGGTGCTTTGGGTGATTGTTTGAGCAGTGTTATGCAAAAAGCGGGGTTTGAGGTTACAAAAGAATTTTATATTAATGATGCCGGGAATCAAATTGAAGTATTTAAAAAATCTTTGGATGCTCGTTTTGTGCAGGAGGTTAAAGGGCAAGATGCAGTTTGCTTCCCCGAAGATGGTTACCACGGAGAAGATGTGATTACACTCGTGCGTGAGTTTATTAAAGAAAACGGTACTAAGCTCATAGATTTACCGGCGGCTGAACGCGAACAAATTTTGGTGGATTATGCTTTGCCAAAGAATATTGCAGCAATAAAAGAAACGCTTGATCTTTATAGAGTTAATTATGATGTGTGGTTTAGTGAGACATATTTACATAAAAACGGTTGTGTGCAAGAAGTAATTGAAAAGCTGACAAAAAAAGGCTTGACCTATAAAAAAGATGGCGCGGTTTGGTACAGATTTAGTGGTGCCAAAGATGGCGACAAAGATGAAGTGCTGGTTAGAGCTAATGGCAATTACACCTATTTTGCAGCGGATATAGCTTATGGATATAATAAATTTGTAACCAGAGGTTTTGATGAGGCTATTAACATTTTAGGTGCAGATCATCATGGGCATATTGAAAGATTGCAACATGCATTTTTTGATTTAGGAATTGATCCAGATAAATTTAAGGTAGTTATTATGCAGGTTGTTAGGTTAATTAGAGATGGTGAAGTTGTTAAGATGAGCAAGAGAACAGGGAAGTCTGTAACGCTTGCTGAGCTTTTAGATGAAGTGCCTATAGATGCGGCGAGGTTCTTTTTTGGATTTAGGGAGGCAGGTTCGCACCTTGATTTTGATTTGAACCTGGCTGTTGAACAATCGGCAAAAAACCCAATTTATTATATTCAATATGCACATGCCAGAATATGCAGTTTAATAAAAAACACACAGAATAAACCGCAAATAGAATCTAAATTAGAATGTGAGCCGGAGTTAGATTTAATAAAGAGTTTGATGACTTTTCCAGAGGTAATTAAAAGTGCAGCGCTTAATTTAGATCCATCTTTGGTAAATAAGTATTTATTAGAGCTCGCAACTAAATTTCATAAATTTTATAACGAATGCCGAGTTTTAACCGAATCTAACGAAGTTTTTAAGGTACGGTTAGAGCTTTGTAAAGCTGTAAAGCAAACCTTGCAGAATGGGCTTGAATTGCTTAAAATTTCGGCACCAGAGGTTATGTAAGAACAGAAAGCGAGTGGGGAGAAATTGGTGGATGGTGTATTTTTACACTTTTTGCAAAAAGAGATAGCGCATTTGCTTGTGGGAGCTAAGGTCACGAAAATTATTCAACCGATTAAAGAGGAATTGATATTAATTCTAAAGCAGAATCGGTTTGAATATAAACTGCTTATAAATGTTTCTTCTGCATGCCCGAGTATGTATATATCGGCAGAACATGAATTGGGTAATATTAATCCTAATATGTTTTGCATGCTGTTGCGCAAACATATTTTGGGCGGGGAAATTACAAAAATAGCTCAGCAAGGGCTAGATAGAATAATATATATTGAATTTTTAGCGCAGAATCAAATTGGAGAAAACCATAGATTTTGCTTAGTTGTTGAACTTATGGGCCGTTATTCTAATCTTGTTTTGTTAGATGAAAATGAAGTTATTTTAGGTGCAGTTAAGTTTTTAAAAGAGGGACAAAGGCAAATTTTACCAAACTGCAAATACCCTAAACTAGAGCAGAATGAAAAAATAAATTTACTTGAATTTGAGCCACAAAATATAATCGAAGAAACCGAATTGGAAACATTACTCCAGGGAGTAAGCAAAAAAACCAGAGTGCAGCTAAAAAAATTAGCGTCTACCAACAAAGAAGCGGTAAGTATTTTAACGGAGCTATTAAGTTCAAAAGAGTTGCCAAAACCAGTTGTAATTGCAGAAGAGAATGGCAAAGAATTCCCATTTTTTGAGATTGGTGGAGCAGAGAACATAAAGCGGCAGTTTAGCAGTTATTCGGAACTGTTAGAATATTTTTTGGCCAAACAAACCAAAGATAATTTGATTAAGCAACGCACTAAAGATTTAAGCATGGTTATAAATATGCATAAAGCGCGAGTGCAAAACCGTTTGAGCGTGCAAAAGGCAGAACTTGAAGAATGTGCAGAAAAAGATTATAAAAAGCAATGTGCAGATCTTTTGGGAGCGAATTTGCACTTAGTTAAAAAAGGAGACAAAGCCTTAACCGTGGTAAATTTTTTTGAAGAAGGGCAGCCACAATGCACAATTGCTTTAGATGAAAATTTAACAGGTGCTCAAAACATGGAAAAGTATTACAAAGAATACAGAAAGCTAAAAACAGCAGAAGTAAAATTAAAGGAATTAATTGAATTAGGTGAAAAAGAGCTCGAATATTTTAACAATTTAAGTTTTAATATTGAACAGGTGAATTCAAATGATGATATAGAGGGAATAAAACAGGAGCTTATTGAACAGAAATACATTAGAGCAGGCAGGCGAAAAGTAAGACCAATACAAGCTAGTATGCACGGGGTGGAACTTGGCATTGGTTTTAAAGTGTTTGTGGGGCATAACAATCTGCAGAATGAATTTTTGACGTTAAAATTTGCCAAGAAAAACGATTTATGGTTTCATGCTCAAAAGGTACCGGGTTCACATGTTATATTAAAATCAGAGCCAGGGTATGAACCGGATGATAAAATTATTGAGCAAGCAGCTAAGATTGCAGCACAAAATAGTAAAGCAAAAACAAGTTTAACAGTTGCAGTTGATTATACTAAAATTAGCAATGTTAAAAAGATGCCGGGTGGCAAGCCTGGTATGGTGAATTATGTTAATTTTAAAACTATTTTTGTTCGTTTAAACTAAAGCTAAATTTTAACGGTTTTTAGTTTATTTAAATTGCATTAGTGCATAAAAGATTTTAAAATTGATATTTTTTTAATAATTATATAACAATTTTAGTGCAAATATGATATAATAAAAGGAGAGAAAAACCATGGCAAAAAAAACATTGATTACCTCTGGGAAAGGAGGAGTAGGCAAATCTACTATAACTGTGTTGCTGGGCTTTTTTTTAACTATTTTAGGCAAAAAAGTAATCATTTTAGATCTAGATTTTGGAATATCTTCTGTTGAAGAGCTTTTAAAAGAGTTAGAACCCGTTTTTAATTTAGGTGATATTTTAACTGGAAATTGTAGTGTGGAAGCAGCAATAAATTCAAGCCGTTATAAAAAATTAGATTTTATTGCAGCGGCTAAAAATTATAAAATAAACATACAAAATAATCAACTACAGCAAATAATAAAGAGCTTAGAGGGTTATGATTTTATTTTATTAGATTCTCCGGCAGGGCTTAATTTAGACGAGTGTATAAATGGAGAGACAATTGATGATGCTTTAATTGTTGCCAACCCCGAAAAGTTGTGCTTAACAGGAGCTAGAAATATATCTAGGCTATTAGAAGAGAGGGGAATAACAAAAAGGTATTTAATAATAAACAAGTTCAACTCAAAAGTGTGGAAGAAAAATAATCTGGAGAACCTGGATGTAGTAATAGATTTTGTTGCAGCGCAGCTTATTGCAATTATTCCATTTATGGAGAATTTAGAAGTGGTTAGTTATGATTTTGAAAAGCTAATATCTTATAAGAAATTTTATAAGGCGCTTTTTAATTTAGCAAATAGATATTTGGGGGCGAATGTGAAGCTATTGTTTAAATAGATAAATTATTGATAGGGGGAGTGTAGATGAATATTATATTAATTGCACATGAAAAGAAAAAGGAATTATTACTTAGATTTTGTGAAGCGTATAATAGTGTATTAAAAAAACATAGTTTATTCTCTACTGAAGATCTTAGATTAAAAATTATTAGTGTAGTCAATTGTTCGGTATCTGCATTTTTGGCAGGGGATAGAGGGGGCTACCAACAAGTGGAGTCTAGAATTGCATGCAATGAGGTTGATCTTGTAGTATTTTTTAAAGATCCTTTTACAAAAAATGAGTTAGAGAAGCGCGAAGTGGAAATAGAACGTTTATGTGATGTTTATGCAGTGCCGATAGCTACAAATATAGCAGCAGCTGAATTGATGATTTTGGGGGTAGAAAGAGGAGATTTGGATTGGCGCATGGTGATGAACAATTGGAGTTTGGCAAAGTTAGATAAGTTGAAACCAGCAATGGCATAACGGATTTTGATATAGTGTTAATATTTAATAATAGTTAAATTATTTTGTTAGTTTGATTAAAAATTTGTAATAAAAGAGAGCCGGAGTAAAATTCCGGCTCTCTTTTATTATTTGTATTCGTAAATAATTTTTATGTTTTTTGTTTTTTAGAATTTTTAACATGCTCATAGAGTTCACTTAAACTTTGGTTAGATTTTATAGTAGAAAGCATTTCCATACCCTCTAACAAAAGTTCATCACGATTTTTAGTCAGCTCTTTAATTTGTTCGCGTAGATTATTAATAAGGAGAACGTGGTCATCGTAACGTTTACGTAGATGTTCATTTTCTTTGGTAAGCTTGTCAAAATCATTTTTAAAAGTCATGCCGAATCGAGCAATATTGCGCATTTGGCTAAAGTTTTCATCGGTTAAAATCACAGATTCGCCACGAAATGGGATTTTACTGCGCCTAAAAGGAATGTCATCGATTGATTTTACTTTGATATCGATGTCTTTATATTCATTTAATTTATTTTCTAATTTTTGAACTTCTTTTGTAAGAATACTGCGTTTTAGATCTTCTGCCATTTTAAGGGGTTTTAAAACCTCGTCGGATTTTGTTATATTAAAGCCGTTTTCTCTTATACTAGCCAAAGCTCTGGCGTGCAGTAAAGTTAGTCCTTTTCGGTCGAAAATTGTTTTGGCACAAAGCCGACCATCTTTAGTTAAAGGCACAAAGCAAAAATGCATATGAGGAATACGTTCGTCCATATGCACAACAGCATCAATCACTTTTTCTGCACCAAAATAAGATATTAAAAAGTTATAATTACATCTAAAAAATTTTTGTATTTGAATATCATCTTGAGCTTCAAAGAAGCTTTTATTAGAAGTAACCCGCAAAGAACACATTACCGTTGCATCTTTACGAACAGCACGTTGACCTTTATAGAATTTTTTTATTATTTTGTTATATTCATATTCATATTCTAAAGTGGGGTCTATAGGGATAATGTCTTCTAAGCTTAAGCGGTAATTTAAATTTGAACGGCTATGATCAAAAATAAGATCGTCTGAGAGATTTTCGCGTTGATTGTGCATTTGAGTTGGCAGTAGATCGCAAAATTTATTTTTATTGTTTAAACAAATGAGCGAAGCCAAAAAATCCCTCCTTGAACTGAGTTTAATTTTCGGAGCATTCGGAGTCTATAAGTTTAACAACATCTCCAATTGTTTTAGCATGACTAATTTTTTCATCGTCAATTTCTATATTAAACGTTTGTTCTAAAGCCATAATTAAATCTACTAGTTCTAAAGAATCCATATTTAAATTTTCTATTTGTGTGCTGGGTTCAATTGTTTGCTCTGCAATTCCAAACTGCTGATTTAGCACCGAGCATAATTTTTGGAAAGTGTTCACTAAATATCAACCTCCGCAAAATGTTATGGTATGTAAAGCTAACATTAAATATTTTAGCGATGTAAAATTTCGTAAAAAAATGCCTCAATATATATCGAAGCACAAAACAAATGGTGATCCGTGGGGGAATTGAACCCCCGATACCGCCGTGAAAGGGCGGTGTCTTAACCTCTTGACCAACGGACCAAATGGTAGCGGTAGTTGGATTTGAACCAACGACACTCCGGGTATGAACCGAATGCTCTAGCCAACTGAGCTATACCGCCACACCTAAAAGTGGCCATTTAATAATTCAACCAACAATACTACCTACAAAGTCTAACATAGATTTTTAAGTATGTCAACACTCAAAGAGATAATTTTTTTAAATTAAATTTATTTTTTAACAATATAACACTAATTATTAAGGTTAAAAGAACATTTAATAAAGCTATAGAGGGCGTTTTTTTACCAGTTTGAGGTAATTGAGTAAAATTAAAATCATTTATTAATCTAGAAGATTCTGTAGCTATAGACTCTGTAGCTGCAGGGGCTTGGGCTTGAACAGGGTTGCTGGAAGGTATATTTTCTGTTACATTATCATTTATTGCTTTTGTTGGCAACTCTTTTGCAAACAAAGAAAAATTCAAAAAAAGAATAGAAGTGATAGAAAAAATGAATAAAAATTTTAAATGTTTCATTATTAAAACCCCTTTCTAAAAAATCAAATAATTATATAATAATATCATTTATTACTTATTATTGCAAGATTATACGAAAAAATTCGAGGTTTAATAAAAAATTAATTGATAAAACTTGATAAAAGTGGTAATATATAAATAAATAATCTCATATTAAGGTAAAACAAGAAAGGAGGCCTTTATGAATTTAAAGATTATATTTGTGTTAATTAATGCAATAATTCAAGGGTTAACAGAGTTTTTTCCGGTTTCAAGTTCTGGGCATTTAATGATATTACAGCATTTTTTTAAAAGTACATTTTATGATAACATGGCGCTAGATGTAATCTTAAATATTGGCACGCTACTTGCTGTTGTGTTTTTTTATAGAAAAGTAGTGTTTAGGTTAGTTATAGCTGCATTAGATTTACCGCACAGTATTATTGCCAAAAAAGAACCAAAGAATATATACTATAAACGTTTGTTGTTATTGTTAGCAGTTTCTAGTGCACCCCTTATAATTCCATTTTTTTTAAGAAAACATTACACAGATATTATAAAAACAGGTAATATGTTAAATTTAGGTGTTTCTTTTATTTTAACTTCAATTGTACTGTTTATGTCACGCAAGCGGGTTGGCGGCGGCAAAAGTGCCATAGATATGACATATGCAGATGCTTTGTTAATAGGTTTACTTCAAGCTGTGGTTGCACCAGTTCCAGGAATTTCTCGATCTGGATTAACAATTGCAGTAGGGCTTTTATTAGGGCTTTCGTTAAAATATTGTGTGATGTATTCTTTTTTAATAGGAATACCAGCTTCTGTTGGTGCTGGAATTTTAGGTTTTGTAGATGTATTTTTGCAGTTTAATAGTTTAGATTGGTGGATTTTTTTGCTGGGGATAACAACTGCGGCAATTATTGGTTATTTGTGTATAAATATATTAGAACGTGTAATATTAAAAAATAAATTCTATATGTTTTCGTATTATACATTTGCACTTGCTTTGTTAACTATTGGAATAGGTATATATGAAAAATTAAATATATAATTTTGATATTTGTTCAATTGGAGGTGCTTTTGTGAGAGCATTGGAGCCTATTTGGGGAGCGTTGCGGACGTTTACGTTTTTAGATGCTATAGATATACTTATAATTGCATACTTTACCTATGGGTTTTTAAAGATTATTGACGATATAAAAGCAGGACGGCTTTTTAAGGGGATAATAATTTTAGCGGTAGTTTATGGAATATCTACAGCACTGAATTTAATTACGCTTAGTTTTGTGCTAAAAAATTTCTTTGCAATTGGAGCGGTAGCAATTGTTGTGGTGTTTCAGCCAGAGTTACGCAGGATTTTGGAACATTTTGGTAGAAGAAAGTTTGGCAGACTAGGGCGTTGGTTGGGTGAAGAGGGCAGTAAAGTTAATGAGGAGTTTATAAAACTTGCTAATATTTTATGTGATGCATGTGAGACAATGGCACACCAAAAAACAGGGGCGCTACTAGTTATTGAACGCACTGAATCACTGGAAGATATAGCACGAACAGGTACTATTTTAGATGCTGTTGTAACAAAAGAATTGCTTTTGAATATATTTTTTGTAAATACACCTTTACACGATGGGGCAGTTGTTATAAACGATAACAAAATTCATGCAGCAGGTTGTATTCTGCCACTTAGTAATAGTAGCACTATAAATAAAAAATATGGCACAAGGCATAGAGCAGCTTTAGGGATGAGTGAAAATTCAGATGCATTGGTTATAGTAGTCTCTGAAGAACGAGGAGAGATGTCTTTTATTTATAAAAGGCAAATTATTCCTGTTAAAACGGCAAATGAACTTAAAGAGAAATTATTAGAAAATTTACCAACAGAGGTGCAAGAAGAACAAAAAAGTATTAGTTTGGTGCAGAATAAAATTAATTTATTACTTTTAAAAGCAAAGGAATTTAAATTAAGGCTAAAAATAAAAAAATAATTTTGCAAAAAAGCGGTGAAGGTGATGTGGGTTGTTGAGTGAAAAATTTAGTAACAAATGGGTAGCTAAAATTAGTTCGTTGTTTTTTGCATTTTTTTTATGGTTAACAGTGGCTTTAAACATCTCTACAAACACAACGGTAGATTTTAAAGTGCCAGTTAATATTTTAGGAATGCAAAAAGCATTAGGGAATGTAGCGTTAAAACCTGTTATGGATGAATACACTGTTAATGTTAGGCTAAATGGCAACCGCAGAGTTTTAGGTGCGCTTGATGTGAATAAAGATCTTGAAGTGTATGCAGATGTTTCTAAGGTTGTTGCGGCTGGCGATTATGCACTTAACCTTTATTGTAATGTTTTAAATAATAAAGACATTGATGTAGTTTCAGTCTCTCCTAAGGTAATTAATGTTAAGTTCGATAAACTAGTAACCAAAAAATTTGCATTAAATGTTAATTTAGATAATATATCTGTTCCGGTTGATTACGTTATGGGGCAACCTAGTTTAGTTTCGGCAGAAGTAACGGCAACAGGGCCAGAAACAGAATTGGCAGAGATTGCAGATTGTAAATTATGCTTTGATTATAAAGAAGAATTGAAAAAAACAACAACCTTAAATGGAGAAATTAGGTTTTATAAAAGCGATGGAACAGAAATAAAAAGTGATAATATCTCATGTTCACACAGCAATATGGATGTTACAATACCAGTTTTTAAAACCAAAGAGGTTACACTTGGCTTTGATTTTATTAATTATCCTGAAAATTTAAATGTGAATAAATTAAAGTTTAAACAGTCTTGTGCAGCTATAAAAATAGGGTGCGACCCACAAAAATATTCCAGTATTAATGAGATATTTTTAGGATATGTAGATGTTTCACATCTTGCACCAGAAAACAACACAATAACTTTTGATTTAGATTCAGTTTTAGATAAGGATTTATTTAATATAAGTGGAGTTTCGGAAGTTGAAGTGAGTTTCGATATGTCTAACATGGCAGAAAAAACAGTTTCTACTAACCAAATAAAAATTATTAATAAGCCAGAGAAAATGGAGGCGAAAATTTTAACAGAAAGAATTTATGATATTCGGTTGATTGGTAATAAAAAATCTATCTCACAAATTCAAGGCAGAAATATTGCAGCTGTTGTAGATATGAGAGACATAAAAAGTGAAGAATCTAGAATTGCAGTGCCAGTTAACATAACAATTCCGGGAATTGATGATGTTTGGGTTGTGGGAACATATGATGTATATTTAAGCATTAATTAATGGTAAAGAGGTGATTTTTATGAAGTTTGAATGGAACAAAAAGTATTTTATAATATCAATTTATGCATTTGGAGTTCTTTCTGCAGCAATATTATTTTATTTTGGCGCTTCTAAGTTAATTGAAAATTTATTAACAGGAGTAAGTTTAATTTTTAATATTTTAAAACCGATTTTTTATGGTTTGCTAGTGGCATATGTAATGAACCCGGTAATAAAAGTGCTAGAAAAATTATTAAAAAGGTTCTGTGATTCCCAAACTGCTAAAAAAATAAAAATTAAAGAGCCTTCTAAAACTACACTTAGGGGATTAAGCATTGGTTTTGCATGGCTTATAGTGCTAGCTCTATTAACATTTATGATCTCGGTTATTATTCCATGTATTAACACAAATATAATTAAAATAAGTGCAAATTCAGACATATATTTTCAGAATTTTAATAAGGGGGTTACAAAGCTAGAAGGAATAATGCAATATCCTCAGGGTGCATTAGTAAACCAAATAAATAGATTAATACAAAATATTGAAGGAATTATAGCTAAAAGCGCACAACATGTTTTGCCTCATATTTTTAATCTTACAAAGCAGATTACCACAGGTGTAATTAATGCTTTTATAGCTATTATTGTTTCTATTTATTTTCTTTTTAGCAAAGAATTATTTTGTGCACAAGTTAAAAAAATGCTGAGTGCCTTTGTTAAAGATGAGAAGATAGAAAAGCTATTTGCAAGTGGTAGAGAAGTAAATTTGGTATTTAATAATTTTTTATTTGGTAAGCTGTTAGATTCTTTAATTGTGGGAATATTATGCTATTTAGGTATGCTGCCGTGGAAGATTCCGTATGCAGTTTTAATCAGCTCTATAGTAGGAATAACTAATATAATACCCTATTTTGGCCCATTTATAGGAGCTGTGCCGTGCATTATTATTTTGTTGTTAGAAAACCCGACAAAAGCTTTAATTTTTACTATTTTTATTTTGATTTTGCAACAGATTGATGGAAATATAATAGGACCAAAAGTATTAGGGGAAACTATAGGGTTAAACAGCTTTTGGGTGATGTTTTCTATTATTCTGTTCGGCGGCCTTTTTGGTGTGGTGGGAATGTTTTTAGGTGTGCCTATATTTGCGGCTTTTTATGTGTTTTTTAAGCGATTAATTGAAGGTAAACTGGCAAAAAAAGCTATGCCAACTCAAACTTCGGCATATATGAACAAATGAGTATAGATTAGGAGCAAAAGATGCGACCAGTTTTTTTAATAATTATGGACGGCTATGGTTTGGCGCCAAATGTGGCAGGGAATGTTTTAAATTTAGCTTATACGCCTAATTTAAAAAATATATTTAAAAATAATCCATATACAACGCTAGAGGCTTCGGGTTCAGCGGTAGGTTTACCAAATGGGCAAATGGGAAATTCTGAGGTGGGGCATATAAATATAGGTGCCGGCCGAATTGTGGATTGTACTATGACGAGAATATTTAAAGCTATTGCGGATGAGAGCTTTTTTGAAAATGAAGCACTAATTAATGCTTTTACAAACTGCAAAGAGAAAAATTCAACTTTGCATATTATGGGTCTGGTTTCAAATGGGGGAGTGCACAGCCATATAGATCATCTATTTGCATTGTTGCAAATGGCAAAACAATTTGGGCTTAAAAAAGTTAAGGTGCACGGTTTTTTGGACGGAAGGGATACACCGCCTACAAGTGGAATTAACTTTGTAAAAGAGTTGCAAAGCAAAATGGATGAACTTAAAACAGGCCAGATTGCCACGCTTGTGGGCAGATATTTCGCAATGGATAGAGATAACCACACCGAACGGATAAAGGTGGCTTATGATGCTGTTGTAAAGCGAAATGGCAGAATGGGCGCGAACCAAGAATTAGAGCTAAATATTAGTTACAAATCTGGTGAAACAGATGAATTTGTGAAGCCATTAGTTTTTGATGACGAGCCTATGAGCAACGAAGATTCAGTTGTGTTTTTTAATTTTAGAGCCGATAGAGCCCGGCAGTTAACAGAGATGTTTTTTAGTGGGTTAGGTCATAAGCCCCGCTATTTTGTTTGTATGGCAGATTATGGTGTTAAACAAGCTGAGCATATAGCTTTTAAAAAAGAAACACCTAAAAACGGATTAAGTGAATGTGTTGCTAAAAACGGTCTTTTGCAGTTAAAAGTAGCAGAGACAGAAAAATATGCGCATGTAACTTATTTTTTTAACGGTGGAATAGAAAAGCCGTTTGAAGGAGAAGACCGAATTTTAATTCAATCGCCTAGGGTAAAAACCTATGATTTAAAGCCGGAGATGAGCGCATTTGAAATTACCGAAGCGGTTTTTGACGCCCTGCAACGCGAAGATTATAAATTACTTGTAATAAACTATGCTAATTGTGATATGGTAGGGCACACAGGCAATTTTAAAGCAGCGGTTTTGGCGGCAAAAGCCGTGGATGAATGTGTTGGGCAGATTATAAAGAAAGCTGAGGAGATAAAAGCTGTGGCAATTATTACTGCAGACCATGGTAATGCAGAAAAAATGCTAGATGAGCAAGGGGATCCGTTTACTGCTCATACTTGCAATAAGGTGCCGTGTGTGTTAGTGGGGGCAGAAAAAAAGTTAAGGCCCTGTGGCAAGCTTTGCGATATAGCACCCACTGTTTTAGAACTTTTAGGCATTAAAAAGCCGTATGAGATGACAGGGCAAAGTTTATTATGTTAATATTTAAATAGAAAGGTTTTGATATGAAGTTTGTAGTTTTTTCTGATATTCATGGTAATTTTAAGGCATTACAGCAGATGCTTGAAGCAACTGGCAATTTGGAAGTAGATGGTTATATTTTTTGCGGAGATCTTGCCGGGTATTTTTGTGAGCAAGAGAAAATTGTTGATGTTTTTAAAAGCTTAAAGAATTTTTATGCGGTTTTGGGCAATCACGATGTTTGGTATATTGAGGCAACAAAGGATGAAATGATACAGCGGGAACTTGTTGCAAAGTTGGGAGAAAGTTATTGCAATCTATCGGAAAAAGTAGTGGATTTTTTAAAGAATACGCCTAGGGAATTAGATTTGAATATTAATCAAAGACGTGTGGGAGTTTTTCACAATATACCGGGAGATATAATAAAAACAAGACTTTTTGCAGACACAAAGATTGATGAGAATATTTTTAAAGGTTATGATATCGTGTTTTTAGGGCATACGCACAGCAAGATGAAGAGAAAAATTGGTAGCACGTTAGCAATTAACCCAGGCTCTTTAGGGATTGAAAAATGGTCGAATACAAAAAGTTATGCAGTTTTTGATTTTGCGGATGAAAATGTACAATTCTTTGATATTTAAACTTAATATTTTTGAAAACAAGGAGAGGTAAATTTTA
Source organism: Oscillospiraceae bacterium (assembly GCA_017414435.1). GTDB lineage: Bacteria > Bacillota > Clostridia > Oscillospirales > Ruminococcaceae > RGIG1955. The sequence goes on along the minus strand of JAFQMN010000002.1, from coordinate 91,174 downwards.
TGAAGGCAGAAGTATCGATGGATGAAATTGTGAATTTATGCAAAACTAGAGGTTTTGTTTTTGCCGGATCAGAGATATACGGTGGGCTGGCAAATGCATGGGATTACGGTCCGCTTGGGGTAGAGCTTAAAAATAATATAAAAAAAGCTTGGTGGAAAAAGTTTGTTCAAGAAAGTGAGTTTAATGTGGGGCTAGATTCCGCTATTTTAATGAACCCGGAAGTTTGGGTGGCGTCTGGCCATGTAGGTAATTTTAGTGACCCTCTAATTGACTGCAAAAACTGCAAAACACGGCACAGAGCAGATAAAATTGCCCAGCAGCAAACCGGAATTAATGTAGATGGGCTTAGCAATACAGAGATGGAAGAGTTTTTTAAGCAGCACAATGTGGTCTGCCCAGAGTGCGGAGCGGCTAATTTTACATCTATTCGGTATTTTAATTTAATGTTTAAAACACACCAGGGAGTTACGGAAGAAAATAAAAACGAAATATATTTAAGACCGGAAACAGCCCAAGGGATATTTATTAATTTTTTGAATATACAAAGAACAACGCGTAAAAAGATACCATTTGGAATTGCACAGATTGGGAAATCTTTTAGAAATGAAATTACACCAGGCAATTTTACATTTAGAACAAGAGAATTTGAACAGATGGAGTTAGAATTCTTTTGCAAACCGGGTGAAGATTTAGAATGGTTTAATTATTGGAAAGATTTTTGTTATAAATGGTTATGTTTACTTGGTATGGAAAAAGAAAATATTAGGTTGCGTGACCATGATAAAAAAGAGCTTTCTCATTATTCTAAATGCACAACAGACATTGAATTTTTATTCCCGTTTGGTTGGGGAGAGCTTTGGGGTATAGCAGACCGTACCGATTATGATCTAAAACAACATATGGAGCATAGTGGCAAAACATTAGAGTATTTTGATACGGAGGCAAATGAAAAATATATTCCCTATGTTATTGAACCTTCTCTTGGAGCAGATAGAGTTACATTGGCATTTTTGTGCAATGCGTACCACAAGGAGGAGCTTGCAGGAGGAGAAAGCAGAGTGGTGTTAAAATTGCATCCGGCTCTAGCTCCGTTTAAAGCATGTGTATTACCACTTTCTAAAAAACTTTCGCAAGAAGCAAAAAATATACAAAAACAGCTTGCATGTGATTTTTTAACCGACTTTGACGAGGCTGGTTCAATTGGAAAGCGCTATAGAAGGCAGGATGAAATTGGCACGCCATTTTGCATTACCTATGATTTCGATTCACAAAGCGATGGTATGGTAACAGTTAGAATGCGCGATAGCATGGAACAAGAACGTATAAAAATAGAATGTTTAAAAGATTATATTAAGGGTAAACTTGAGATTTAACATAAACATTTTTGTCTAAAAATATAACAAGGGGTTAAGCAAATGGATATAATAAAAAAACAATTAATGGATTATGCAGATCCAAAGTATCGGGAATTTACAGTTGCATTGTTGCCTGGTGTTAACAATCTATTGGGAGTTAGAATGCCAATTTTAAAGAAGATGGCTAAAGAATTTGCAAAAGATGAAATGGGCCAACTATTTTTGCAAGAGCCGTCTCCTGAAACATTTGAAGAGCTAATGCTGCAAGGGTTAATTATAGGTAATTTGCAAGTAGATATAGATGAACTATTGATGCATGTGGATGAATTTGTAAATAAAATTAATAATTGGTCAATTTGTGATAGCTTTTGTGCCAATTTAAGACGGCAGGTAAAAGAGAATTCCGACCGTTTTTGGGATTTTATACAGCCATATATATTAAGCAAATTCGAATTTGAAGCTAGATTTGGGTTGGTGATGGCTAACAACTTTTTTGTAGATGATAAACATATATATGAACTTTTAGAACAACTTAAAAAAGCCCAAAATGACGCTTATTATGCACAGATGGCTTTTGCTTGGCTCGTTTCAACGTGCTATGTTAAATTTCCAGAGATTACTTTTGAGTTTTTAAGTAATGTAGAAATTAATAATCAGGTTAAGAATAAAATTGTGAGAAAAGTGTTAGATTCTTTTAGAGTGAAAGAAGATAATAAACAAAAATTAAAAGATTGGGCGCAAGATATAGTGTAAAATGTAAAGCGATTTTTAAGAATTATTTATGCTTAAAAGTTGAAAATTATTTATTTTAAATAATCAAAAAACTATCTCTTGCTCCAACAAGAGATAGTTTTCAACATTTGTTCCACGTGGAACAAAATAAAATTTTTGTTTTAATAAAGCCGCAAACTTCACTTTTTTTGTACTTTTTTGAAAATTCGACTATAAATTATCCCCCGTACAACGGGGGATAATTTATAGAATTATAATACATTTGGATTTTGCGCTTTTTTTAATGTTATTAATTTTGAGATCAAATTAATGAACAACATATTAGTGGGCCTTTTATTGCCAAAATATTCTACCATTTTTTTATTTTCGCCGTTTTGCCAAGCAGTATTAATTGTATGCCTAATAGAATGTTCAATACAGGCAGCACTAGAGTTTACATCTTTGGCCACCATTGGGTAGATTTGTTTGGTTAGGCTTATGTTAGATGGAAGGTTTAAAATGTTATATAGAATAGCTTTGCAAAGATAATTATATCCATTCATATTAATTGGTATGCTAAATTCATTTAATATTTGAAAAATTAAATATTCTAGATCTTCAGGAGCACATAAACTATTATTAGCTATATAGTGCTTTGAAAACAGATCAATATTAGCTTCTTTTTGAAGTTGAGATGCTATTATAACGTTAAAAACACGAATAAGCATGGCATAATTATCAACTGGTTTTACAAGATATTCCAGAGCTCCAGCAGCAAGATTCGCATTTTTAAGCTGGATATCGTTAATACAAGAAAGCACAAAAAATACTGGCATTTTAAAAGATTCGTTTTTTATAAATTTTAAAGCATTCATTACGGCAATAGAGTCAAACGGAGGTACAATAGAATCGAGCAGCACAACATCTGGTTGTTGTGTTTTTATAGCAGAGATAATTTTATGATAGTTATTTTCCACATAAACGGTTATAATATTGTATTTTAATAGGAAGTTTTTACAATTTTCGAAAAAGAATTGATCATTTTGCGCTATTAAAACACAGGCGTTATGTTTCATAGAAATCACCTTAGTTAATCCTTATATGAATATCTTATTAATTTAATATTAACATATTAAAAACATATATGCAAGAGAATTTTGCTAAAGATAATAAAAAATAGAAATATGTTAAACAATGGTTTTTAGCGTTGACTTTTAACTGTTAAGGTGTTAGTATATTTAATGTTATGTAAAATTTTAAGATGATTCTGCTAGAAAATTTTTATTTAGCAATTGAATTTTATGAAGCTTAAAACAAAGAGGGGGAATAGTAAAAAGATTAATGAAAATAAATAAAAAAGGATTTATTTTAAATTTTGCAATAACGAAAACATTAGTTTATAGCTTTGGAGAGCTATAAGTAGAAAATATAGGAAGGATGATTTAATAATGTCGGGAAGAGGAGTAGGAAAAGTGGGGTCAACTGGTTCAGCATATAGAACACCTCGCAATTTGATAAGGGACAAAGAAAGAGCAGAAAGAGAAAACAGAGCGGAACGAGAAAGAAGAGAAAAAGCTGAATTGGAAGCAAAGAGAAGGCGCGATGAAAGAATGACGCAGGAGCGGATAAACCATGATACTTACGTGCACCGTGCGGCAAGAGCGGAGGCAACAGCAGCAATAACGGGGTTCCCAAGGGGTGGAGATGCTAAGGGTATTGGTGAGAAAATATATCAGAGGGAACTAGCTAGGCAGGGTGGTATAGATCTAACAGCCGAAAAAGACCTCTCTAAATGGCACAAAGAAGTTGATGCGGCAAAAGAATTTTTACTAAGGAATCCATCATCACTCCGAAAACCAACACGTTCAGAACTATTAGATATAATTGGGTAGTTTCACATATAACTTGACTTTATATATCTTCCGGTGCAACCGGGAGATATGTTTTTTATGCGATTTTAAAATATAATAAAAGTATTAATGCAAATAAAATAGAGAAAAATTTATGATTTTTATTTTTTAAAATATATTATATAGATTTGCATTTTATACTCTTTTGTGGTATAGTGATATCATAAAAATATGAATACGTATAATATTATGGGTTAATGAAGGTAACAAGGCATAAGGTTTAAGAACCCACGGACATTTGGAGGTAAAATAAATATGAAGTTAAATGCAAGCAAACAAAAATCAGCGAATATCTACGAACTAGATTTTAATGTTGAAGCAAAGATTTTTAATGAACATTTAGATAAGGTATTTGCTAAAAATTCAAAAAAGATAAATATTCCAGGTTTTAGAAAAGGGAAGGCACCTCGCCAGGTTATTGAAAAGTTATATGGAAATGATTTATTCTTTTCGGATGCCTTAAATGATCTTTGGCCTAGTGAATTTGAACTGGCTTTGCAGGCAGCGAATATTAATAATTTTATTGCAGTAGATAAAGTTGATGTTGTTTCAATTAGTAAAAAAGATGGTGTTCATATTCGTGTTGACGTGATAACTAAACCAGAAGTTGAATTAGGTGAATATAAAAACATAGAAATTGAATGTGAACCATTAAAAGTTACAGAAAAAGAAGTTGACGAGACCATAAACAAATTAGCAGAAAATGTAGCAAGAATAGTTCCAGTGCAAGAAGGAGCACTATGCAAAAATGGAAATATTGTAAATCTTAATTTTAGAGGCTTTATTGATTCTAAGCCTTTAGAAGGTGGCCAGTATGAAAATTATGATTTAACAATTGGCAAAGGGCAATTTATAGAGGGTTTTGAAGAGCAGATTATGGGGCACAAAAAAGGCGATGAATTTAGAATAAAAGTAAAATTCCCGGAGGATTATATAGCAGAAAATATTGCTGGGAAAGATGCGGAATTTGATATAAAAATAAACGAAGTAAAAGAGTTACAACTCCCTAAGATGGATGATGAGTTTGCAAAAGATGTAAGTGACTTTGATACTCTTGAGGCATTAAGAGAAAATGTGAAGAAAAGGTTGTTAGAAGAGAGAACTACCAGAAGAAAAGTAGAAGTGGAAGAAAAAGTGTTCGACAAAATTGTGGAGAATATGAAGGTTGAAGTGCCGGAAATTATGATTCAAAGGCAGATTGATCAGTTTGTTCACAATTTTACACATCAGCTTGAGGCCAAGGGTGTTAAATTAGAAAATTATCTAAATGCTACTAAAGTGAGTATGGAAGAATTTAGAGAAAAATTCCGCGAAAGAGCAGAGAAGCAGGTAAAAGTAGATTTGGCAATTGAAAAAATTAGCGAGCTTGAAAAAATTGAACTTTCTGATGACGATATTAAGAAGAATTTTATGGAATTAGCAGAAAAATATAAAGTAGATCCTAAACAAGCTCAGAACATGCCAGAGGTTGCAGATTTAAAATTGGGAATGAAACTAAACAAGGCAGTGGAGTTAGTTATTGATTCTGCTGTGATAAAAGAAAAAAAGAAAACCACACGGTCGAGTAAAAAAACAGAACAAAAAGACGACGAGACTCATTAGAAAGAACTTGACCAAATTTAAATTAGTGTGGTATATTTGTTTAAGTAAGAAAGAAGGTTATTTTTTATGAGTTTAGTGCCAATGGTTGTTGAACAAACAAACAGAGGAGAAAGATCTTATGATATTTATTCAAGGCTTTTAAATGATAGAATAATTATGCTTTGCGATGAAATAAATGATGCAGTAGCTAGCTTGGTAGTAGCGCAATTAATATATCTTGAAGGGCAGGATCCAGAAAAAGATATACATTTATATATAAATAGTCCAGGTGGCTCTGTAACAGCAGGCATGGCAATTTATGACACAATGCAGTATATAAAATCAGATGTTTCAACTATCTGCTTAGGCATGGCAGCTTCTATGGGGGCATTTTTGCTTGCAGCTGGAACACATGGCAAACGGCTTGCACTACCTAACAGCGAGATTATGATTCATCAACCATTAGGTGGCGCACAGGGGCAGGCTTCGGATATTAAAATTCAAGCGGATAGAATATTGCGCACAAGGTCAACTATAAATAAGATTTTAGCAGAAAACACAGGTAAGGATTTAGCGGTAATAGAAAAAGATACGGAACGCGATAATTTTATGTCTGCACAAGAAGCATGTGATTATGGATTAATTGATAAAGTGTTATATAAAAGATAATATTTTTAAACCCTTTATTAAGGGGAGGTGTTACTTTGCCAGAAAGCGGAGATTACAGCAAGTTACTTAGATGTTCATTCTGTGGCAAGCTAAAAGACCAGGTTGAACGTATTATTGCTGGGCCAGGAGTTTGTATCTGCAATGAATGTATAGAACTTTGTAAGAGTGTATTAGATGAAGAGAGCAAGCATAGAAAGATAATGAAAGAAAAACAGGCGGAAGAAAAGCCAAGCTATGAAACTTTAAAACGCCCGGAAGAGATAAAAAAAGCGTTAGATGAATATATTATTGGTCAAGATGCGGCAAAAAAAACGCTTTCAACAGCGGTATATAATCATTACAAAAGAATATTTTTAGCAGATGACGATGAAGATGATACAAAATTGCAAAAGAGTAATATTTTGCTTTTAGGACCTACAGGTGTGGGCAAAACTCTTTTAGCACAAACGTTAGCATCAATTTTGAATGTACCATTTGCTATTGCAGACGCTACAACTTTAACAGAAGCAGGTTATGTTGGTGAAGATGTTGAGAATATTTTGTTGAAACTAATTCAGGCGGCAGATTTTGATATTGAACGGGCTCAGCGCGGAATTATTTATATAGATGAAATTGATAAAATTACCAGAAAAAGCGAAAACAGATCTTTAACTAGAGATGTTAGTGGCGAAGGTGTTCAACAAGCGCTTTTGAAGATTTTGGAAGGAGCTGTGGCCAATGTTCCGCCTCAGGGTGGTAGAAAGCACCCACAGCAAGAGCTAATTAGTATAGATACCACAAATATTTTGTTCATTTGCGGTGGAGCTTTTGAAGGGTTAGAAAGTGTTATAGGCAAAAGAGTGGGGAGTTCTGAGCTTGGTTTTGAAGCTAAAATAAAAGCAAAGGAAGAATCTGCAGCTATAATTAAAGATGTTTTACCGCACGATTTAGTTAAATATGGTTTAATTCCAGAGCTTGTGGGTAGGTTGCCGGTGATTAGCACTTTAGACGCTTTAGACGAACCCGCTTTAATTAGAATTTTAACGGAGCCTAAGAATGCGCTAATTAAACAATATAAAAAATTATTTAAAATAGATGGTATTGAGCTCGAGTTTGAGGAAGAAGCGGTTGAAGAAATTGCAAGAAGAGCAATAGAGAGAAAAACAGGTGCAAGAGGCTTGCGTGCAATTATGGAAGAAGTATTAGGGGATATAATGTTTAAAGTGCCATCATACCCGGATATTGAAAAAGTGGTAATTACAAGTGCTTTTGTGAAAAAAGAAGCTGCAGAACCCGAAATATTTATAAACAAAAATAAAAGGAGATCTAAGCGGTTGAACTTTTTAAAGAAAAGCGAAGAAAAAATTTCATGATTTTATGTTAATGCTGTAATTTGGAGCTATCTTTCGTTATTATTGTAGCGGAAGATAGTTTTGAATTAAGTTAGGAAGTGAGTTTTTGAAAGATAATACAAGAAAATTAGCAATAAAAAACAAACTGAATATTATGCCTCTTGTGGGGTATGTGCTATACCCCGGCCAGCAGATATATTTGGAATGTCATGGCAAAGAGCAAATTGCAATTTTAGAAAAAGTAATGGAAAATGAGAATAAAATATTTTTGGCAACACAAAAAGAAGTGCTAGGAGCACAAAATGGAGAAATTCTGCAAGAGGATTTATTTAGTGTAGGGATAGTTGCAGAAATAAAACATTTACAAAAAAAGAATCAAAACACAGCTAAAATTTTAGTTGAAGGAATTGAAAGGGCATCTTTAGTAAGTTTAACGAACGAAAATGGAGTGTTTTTTGCTGACATTCAAAGATATCCAGATTCAAAAATCGAACAGAAAGAGACGCAAGCAACAGAAGAAGATAAAGAGTTTGGGAAAGCTTTGGTTCGCACTTTAAAAAGGCTTTTTACAACTTATACACGCTTTGTTCCACAGATTTCTGGCAATGTTGTAAAAACAGTAAAAAGTTTAGAGGAGCCTGATAAGTTAGTTGATTATATATCGAGCCATGTGATGTTGGATATTCAGGTTAAACAAAGGTTACTTGAACTCACAAACCCGATAGACCGTATGGTTATGCTTTCGAACTCTTTAGAAGAAGAGATTAGCGTTATAAATTATGAAATTGAAATAAACGAAAAATTGAGAAGTAAAGTAGATAAAAATCAGCGAGAGTATTATATTAGGGAGCAGATACATGTATTGCAAAATGAGTTAGGCGAAGGCGAGTCTAAGGATGAAGAAGTAAAATATTATTTAGAAAATATAGAAAAAGTTTTGGGGCCAGGTTTTGCACAAGAAAAAGAACATCTAAAAAAAGAGGCAAAGAGGCTTAATAAATTACCAAGTGGCTCCCAAGAAGTGGCAGTTATAAAAAGTTATTTAGATATATGCTTAGAGCTACCATGGCAAAAGTCTTCGGTGGAACAAATAGATATTTTAAAGGCAGAAGAAATTTTGAATAAGAACCACTTTGGGCTTAACAAGGTTAAAGAGCAAATTCTTGAGACAATTGCAATAAAAGCACATAGTCCTAAAACGAAATGGCAGGTTTTATGTTTAGTTGGTCCGCCTGGAGTTGGTAAAACATCTATAGCCAAAGCTATTGCAGAAGCACTAAACCGTAAATATGTTCAAATTTCACTTGGTGGGCTTAGAGATGAAGCAGAGGTGCGCGGGCACAGAAAAACGTATGTGGGTGCAATGCCTGGCAGAATAATAAATGCATTGCGCACAGCAAAAGAAAACAACCCGGTTATTTTGTTAGATGAAATTGACAAGATGGCTAATGATGCTAGGTCAGACCCTACGGCGGCATTTTTAGAAGTTTTAGATTATGAGCAGAACAAAAATTTTAAAGATAATTATATAGAAGTACCGTTTGATTTAAGTAATGTTTTGTTTATTACAACTGCAAATTATGCTGGGAATATTCCTCTGCCGCTTTATGACCGGATGGAGATTATTGAGATTGGCAGTTATACTCGTTTAGAGAAATTTGAGATTATAAAAAGGTACATAATTCCTAAGCAGCTTGTAGAATACAATCAAAGTAGTAAACAGATAAAATTTAAAGATGAAGCGATTTATAAAATAATAGATGGTTATACAAGGGAAGCAGGTGTTAGATCTGCAGCGAGAATTGTGGGGAGACTGTGCCGAAAAGCTGCAAAAACTTTGTTGCAAACGGGTAAAAATTCAATTACGTTTACAGAGAAAAACTTAAATAAATATTTAGGAAACCCACAATTTTTAGAGCCAGATGTTTTAAAGAAAAACGAAGTTGGAGTGGTTACTGGTCTTGCATGGACACAAGTTGGAGGAGAGACTATGTGTTTAGAAGCTCTGGCTTTAAGTGGTACAGGCAAGTTAGAGCTTACTGGATCGCTTGGGGATGTGATGAAAGAATCTGCACACGCGGCACTTTCTTATATAAGAAAAGTTTCTAAACAGCTTAAAATTGCCGAGGATTTTTATCAGAGTAACGATATTCATTTGCATGTGCCAGAAGGGGCTGTGCCTAAAGATGGCCCTTCGGCAGGGACAGCAATTTCCACTGCAATAGTTTCGGAGCTTATTAAAAAGCCGATTAAAAAGAGTGTGGCGATAACAGGAGAAATTACACTTAGAGGAAAAGTATTGCCGGTTGGCGGAATAAAAGAGAAAGTTTTAGCGGCACACAGAGTTGGTATTAAAACGGTTATATTACCAAAAGGAAATGAACGAGATTTAGAAGAAGTTGATGGTAGTATAAAGAAAGATTTAAATTTTATATTGGCAGAAGATGTAGACACTGTTTGGAAGAAAGCCATTGTGGGTTTTTAATTTTAAAATTTAAATTAGGAGATTTTTTAATGATAGGTATTATAGGAGCAATGCCAGTTGAAGTTGATGGTTTAATAAAAACTGTAACTAATCTAAAAAAAATTGTGATTTCTAAAATAGAATTTTGGCATGGCTTTAAAGGTAACACAGAAGTAGTTATTGCTTGTTGTGGAGTAGGAAAGGTTAATGCAGCAATTACAGCGCAGACTATGATCTTGAATTTTAAACCAAAGTTGATAATAAATAGCGGTGTGGCCGGTGGAATTGCAGTGAACGTGAATATAAATGATGTTGTTATTGCTTCATCTGTTGTGCAATATGACCTTGATACTACTGCAATAGGGGATCCTCTGGGTCTTGTTCCTGGTATTAATTGCGTGTTTTTAAAGTGCCAAGCAGAAAATGTTAAAAAATTATGCGAAATTGCTGTAGATGAAGTTCTGGGAACAAATTCTCAGGCAGTGTTGGGCGTAGTAGCTACAGGAGATAGATTTGTGAGCACTCAAGAAGAGGGGCAAAAAATATGCAGAGATTTTGGCGCAATAGCTAACGAAATGGAAGGCGGGAGCATTGGGCAGGTATGTGTGCATAATAATGTAGATTTTTGTGTGCTAAGGGTAATTTCAGATTCTATTTATGGCGGAGAATCTTGGCCGAGCTTTCAGGAATTTGCTGAACAAGCGGCGAAAAGATCAATTAGAATTATAGAGAGATTTTTATCTTAAAAAATAGGAGAAAACTTATTTTATGGCAGTTAAGTTAAAGGCAGATGGCATAATAGACTTTGTGCAAGAAAGCGAAATAGAGCTAATGGAACCTCAGGCAAAGTTAGCTATACAGTTGCTTAAAGAGGCAGAGCAAAAAGATGATAATATGGTTGGATGGCATACTCTACCAAAAAAATTAAACTCAAATAATATAGATGAAATTTTAGAATCAGCAGAATGCATTAGGAAACTAGCAGATGTTTTTATAGTAATTGGTGTAGGTGGCTCTTATTTGGGCGCACGTGCAGCTATTGAGTTATTGAAGTCTCAATTTTACAATTATGAACATACACCACAAATATATTTTGTGGGTAATAATATGAGCCCAAGTTATTTAAACCATATTTTAAGTATATGTAAAAACAAAGAGATTTGTGTTAATGTTATCTCTAAATCTGGCGGAACGTTGGAACCCACACTGGCTTTTAGAGCTTTTAAAAACCTTTTAGAAGCAAAATATGGCAAAGCAGAAGCGAAAAAGCGAATTTTTGTTACAACTGGTATTAAAAAAAATAATCTGTTAAATTTGGCAGAAAAAGAAGGCTACAAAATATTTAAAATCCCTGCAAACATAGGTGGAAGATTTTCGGTGTTAACACCGGTTGGCTTGCTGCCTATGGCTGTGGCAGGTATAGATATTTGGCAGATTATTTTTGGTGCTAAAAAAGCATTTGAAGATTTACAAAGTGATGATATAGCAGAGAATCACAGTATGTTGTATGCTGCTTATAGAAATTGTTTGTATAAAAAGGGGAGAAGGATTGAGTTATTTGCTAGTTTTGAGCCGGATTTTGAATTCTTTTTTAAATGGTGCCAGCAACTTTTTGCCGAAAGTGAAGGGAAATCTGGCAATGGAATTTTTCCTGTTCCGGCGATATATTCAACTGATCTGCATTCAATTGGCCAATTTGTGCAAGAAAGTGGACAAGCTTTATTTGAAACGTTTATAGATATTGAAAACACAGAAGATGAAAATGAGTATGTTGTGAAAAAAGAATTGGTTGACTATGATAATTTAAACTTTTTGGCGGATGAAAAGATGTCATGCATTAACAAAATGGCTCTTTTGGGCACAATCTCTGCACACACAAAAGGTAGAGTACCTTGTATTATGTTAAATATACCAAGAAAAAGTGAGCAAGAGTACGGTTATTTAGTTTATTTTTTAGAAAAGTCATGTGCAATTTCTAGCTATATGTTGGGCGTTAACCCTTTTAACCAGCCGGGGGTGGAAGAATATAAAACAAGAATGTTTGAGCTTTTAAGAGGTAAACAGGAGGAATAGTATATGGGTTTTAAAACCGAACAAGAAAATTTTTGGGCCAGTGATTTTGGAACAGAATACACACAGAGAAATGGGATCTGTAATATTCCCTCGAGAATTACTAGATTTGCAGAAGTTTTAAAAAATACGCAAGGTGTTAATTCATTTTTAGAGTTGGGTGCGAATGTAGGTTCTAATTTAATTGCAATTAAAAATTTAAAGCCAAATGCTAAAATTACAGCATTAGAAATTAACAAACAAGCATATACTCAGCTTAAAGAACTTGAAGGCGTTGAGGCACTTAACAGCTCGATTTTGGAATTTGAAAGTGAAGATAAGTGGGATTTTGTCTTTACATCAGGGATTTTAATTCATATCTGCCCAGATGAACTAAATGAAGTGTATAGAAAATTATATAATCTAAGCAGGAAATATATTTGGATTTGTGAATATTATAACCCTACTCCAGTGGAGGTTGAATATAGAGGCAATAGTGGAAAGTTATTTAAACGAGATTTTGCTGGTGAGATGTTAGATTTATATAAAGATTTGAGTTTACAAAGTTATGGATTTAACTATCACAGGGATAATAATTTTCCAACGGACGATGCGACATGGTTTTTATTAAAAAAGTCAGATTAACGTTAGCAATGGAGGTTTGGCAGTGAGGAAAACAAAAATAATCTGCACATTAGGCCCTAAAGTTAAAAGTGAAGAAAAGTTGAGAGAATTAATTCTTAATGGGATGGATATTGCGCGTTTTAACTTTTCTCATATGACTTTAGATGATCACAGGGAAATGTTTGAAATAATTAAAAAGCTTAGCAAGGAATTAGATATAAATGTGGCCACAATGTTAGATACAAAAGGCCCGGAAGTGAGACTTGGTAATTTTAAAGATTCGAAAGTGTTTTTGCAAAATGGAGCAACGTTTATTTTAACTACAGAAGATATATTAGGTGACGAACAGCGTGTATCTTTGAGCTATAAAGAGATAATGCAAGATATAAAACTAGGTGCACACTTTTTTATAGATGATGGACTTGTTGAACTGGAAGTGAAAAACTTGACAGAAACAGATGTTATCTGTGAAGTTATTCGTGGCGGCTTTGTATCTAACAAAAAGGGAGTTAACTTCCCTAGTTTAAGACTTTCGTTACCATTTATAGATGAAACTGACCGCGCAGATATTCTGTTTGGCATTAACTTAGGTTTTGATTTCATTGCTTCTTCATTTACTAGAACGCAGTTAGATGTGTTAGAGCTTAAAGATCTGTTAAATAAACACCAATCTAATATAAAGATAATTGCAAAAATTGAAAACCGTGAAGGTATAGATAACATAGAAAGTATTTTAGAAGTTGCTGATGGAGTGATGGTTGCCAGAGGTGATATGGGTGTAGAAATACCATTTGAAGAATTACCTATAATACAAAAACAGATTATAAATGTAGCAAACAAATTAGGCAAACCATCAATTGTTGCAACGCAAATGTTAGAATCTATGGTTGGCAGCCCAAGGCCTACTAGAGCAGAAAGTACGGATATAGCTAATGCTGTGTATGATGGCGCTAGTGCAGTAATGCTTTCGGCAGAAACAGCGGCAGGGAATTACCCAATTGAATCTTTGCAGGTTATGGGGCGAATTGTTAGCAGAGCAGATTTAGATATATATAAATTGAAAAAAATAGAATACAAAAATGCCAATAATTATGACCGTACCTTAGCTACAGCACATGCGGCAGTTGTTATGGCAGAAGATTTAAATGCAGAATTGATTTTAATATTAACAAAAACAGGTGCAATTGCTAGAGCAATTGCAGAGTTTAACCCTAGTGTAGATGTAATAGCATGTGCTAAAGATAGCACTGTTTGCCGCCAGTTGAACATGCTGAAGGGAATTAAACCGGTTTGTGTTAAAAATACAGAAAAAGTTGATCAAGTGATTTTGGAAGAGATAAATAGTTTAAAATCTAAAGATATATTAAAAGATGGCGATACAATAATTCTTGTGAATGGTTTGAATGTGTCGGTTTCTGGTGGCAATGCTTTTTTAAGCCCATACACAATAGGAAACCAACTTTTATCTGGTATAGGGGTAAATGATTTGGTAGGTTATGGAAAAGTTAGAATATGCAGAAGTGTGCAAGAGGTAGCGGAAAGTTTACAACCAGGTGAAATTTTAGTAACGGATCTGAATTTGAACTTGCTAGGGGATTATATTAAAATAGCAGGTGGAATTGTAACAGAAAGTTATAATAAAGAAGAGAAATTAAATCAACTAGCAAACGGCTGTAAAATTCCAATTATAGTTGGAGCTAATGACGCCATTCAAAATTTAACTTCGGGAGCTTTTGTTAAGATGGATGCGGGCTTATGTGAAGTTTTTGCAATTGATGAATGTTAACTTTTAAAGAGAGGAGCAGAATTTTGCGGAAGAATTTGTTTGATAAAAACATTGAACCTTTATGTAAATATTGTAGCAATTCCACCGAGCTAGCTGATAATAAGTTTTTAATATGTGGGAATCGTGGGGTTGTTGAAGTTGATTATAGTTGCAAAAAATTTAAATATAACCCTTTAAAACGTGTTCCTAAGCCGGAGCCGAAGTTGCAACAGTTTAATAAAGAGGATTTTGAGCTTTAAATTGGAGGTCTTATGGCAGAGGTAAATTGTATTTTAGGCAGCAAAAGTTTTTTAGTGCCATCTGATGTAGTGGAACAGTATTTAATGGAATGCAATGAATATCAGCTTAAACTTTTACTTTTATTGCTAGAAAATCCTAGGTTGACCGAAGAAGAGCTGGCTAAAAAGTTAAGCTTAACTGTGCACGAAGTTGAATTGGGTTTTAAATTTTGGCTAGCACGTGGAATTTTAGAAAAGAAAGAAAAACAAAAAAAAATTAAAGCAGAATTTTTAAATTTAAAACTTACAACAAAAGAGCTCACACAAATTTTAAACGAATCTAAAGAATTAAAATTTATAATAGAGCAATTGCCTGCAATTTTGGGCAGGTTACCTAACCAATTTGACATGTTAAATGTAATAGATTTTAACCTTAATTTGGATATGCAGCCGGAATTAATTCTCTATTTGCTAAAATATTGCGCAACTGTTGGCAAAAGATCAGCTCAAGCTATTAAAAATCAAGCTAGAATTTGGTTCGAACTAGGTGTAAATTCATTAGAATTGGCAGAGGAATACATAAAAAAAGCTAACAAAGCAAATGAGTTGCAAACGTTTATTAAAACAGAACTACATATAAAAACATTAACCAATGTGCAAAAAGCAGTTATAGAAAGCTGGCAAACTGAAATGGAATTTGGGCAGGACTTAATAAAAGAGGCGTGTACTCTTGCTAAGCTACAAAAAGAGAAGGCAAATGTGCATTATGTTAATGGTATATTGAATAATTGGTATAAGGATGGGATTAAAACGGTAAAAGATTTAGATACCAAACAAAATACCACAAGGGCTTTAAAAATGAGCAAAGCAAGGCTTAGATTGCATAAAAACGAGCCGGGGTTTTCTTCACTCAGCCAAGATGATATAAATAAACTGTGATTTTAAGGGAGAAAAAAATATGGTTTATTCGGAACAAGTGTTCTTAAATGCATTGAAAATTTTAGAAGATAGGCGTAGCAAGGCAGAGCAAGAGGTGCAAGAGAAGAAGAAAAGAATTTTTGAGAGCATTGAAGAGTTAGGCAAACTGAGTAAAGAGATTGCGGAAGTTTCTCTTCTGGCGGTTAAAGCAATAGCGAATGGCGGCGCTGCAGAGCAGGTTAAACAATTTAAACTTAAGAGTTTGGAATTGCAAAAAAAAAGAGATGATTTACTTAAAGAAAACGGAGTTCCAAAAGATTACTTTAAATGCAGATATTATTGCGAAAAATGCCACGATACAGGCTATTTGGTAAATGGCTTCTGTGATTGTTTAAAAAAATTATTGATAAATGAAGCGGCAAGAGATTTTAATATAAAAGCTCCACTGGATAAGTTTTCTTTTGATAATTTTAAGCTAGATTATTACGACAATAATCTGGTACCAGGGTTGAAAGAACCTGTAACACCACGGGAACAAGCCAAAAAGAATTTGGACTTTTGCAGAGAATATGCTAGAAATTTTTCAAAAGAATCACCTAATTTATTACTTGGTGGTGGCACAGGGCTTGGCAAAACTCACCTTTCTTTAGCTATTGTTAAAGAAGTTTTGAAAAAAGGATACAGTGTAGTTTATATTTCTGCAGTTCAATTGGTATTAAATTTAGAAGAGCATAGGTTTAGCTCTAATGAACAGGGTAAATATTCCATGGATTCATTTTTAAAATGCGACCTTTTAGTGATAGATGATTTTGGCAGTGAACCGATAAGTTCGTTTAGTGTAGCGTCTATGTATAACATAATAAATACACGGCTTCTGCAACAAAAGCAGACGATAATTAATACTAATCTTTCTGGTCAGCGTATAGTAGATCAATATGAAGAACGAGTGGCTTCACGGCTTTTAGGGGAATATTATGTTTTAAAATTCTACGGTCGCGATATTAGGCAAGTAAAACATTTACGGTTTTAGATTATATTAAAAATATCCACCAATTGCTGGTGGATATTTTATGTTTTTTATATTTTAAGTAAAACTATTAAGGCCGTGTAGAACCATAAAATGCAACATGCAAAGTACCAGGGCCACTGTGAGCACCGATTACAGGAGATATTTCTGCCATGTAAACATCGCAAGAATATTGTTTTTGAATAGCTTTAGCAAAATAATTAGCATCTTCGGCGCAATCTGCATGTGCAATAAACATAAACGGATTGTTAGCTTTATCATAAAATTGTGAAATCCAGTTGACCATAGTATCAATAGAATTACGTCTGCCGCGTACTTTAGACTTTACAAGAAGCTTTCCGTTATTGTCTACATACATAATAGGCTTAACACCTAGTGCAGTGCCGATTATAGCAGTTGTTTTAGAAACGCGCCCAGTACGTTGTAGGTAGAACAAGCTATCTACAGTAAACAGATGGATAATATTTAATCGGTTGTTTAAAAGCCAAGTGTTAACTTCATCATAACTTTTACCAACTTGCTGTAACTCTAAAGCTTTTATATAAAGTAGCCCTTGCCCGGCAGAAGCACATAGTGAATCTATAATAGCAATTTTGCGGTTAGGATATTTTTCTTTAAGATTTTCAGCTGCAGTTAAAAAACTGTTATATGTACCGGTTATACCAGAAGAGAGTGTAATGTGAATTATATCCATTCCACTTGCTAAAAAGTTCTCTAAAAAAGTAGAAGCTTCCTCTGGGTTTATTAATGAAGTAGAAGGAATGGCTGTGTTAGCTCGCATCTGCTGATAAAAGTCGTGATAGTTTTGGTTCGCGTACGGCTGCCCATTTAAAAAAACCGGAAAAGCAATTCTAGAGATGTTGTATTTTTTAAAAAAATATTCATTTATATCTGTACCACAATCAGTTGTTATAATAAAATTATTCATTTTTTTCTCCTTTGAGTTGTTGAGCGAGTTTATGAGAAACTTTGTATATATTGCCACAGCCTAAGGTTATAACCAGAGTGTTTTTAGGCACATTTTTAATAATGTATTCACAAATATCGTCGAAGTTAGAAATACATTTAGCATTTGGCATTAAATCAACAAGATCTTGTGAACAGATACCTAAAGTGTTAATTTCTCTGCCGCCCATAATTTCGGTAATTACACAATGGTCAGCTAGCTTTAAAACATCGGCGAAATCTTTTAGCAATGCTGCTGTTCGGGAATATGTAAAAGGCTGAAAAATTGCCCAGATGTTTTTGTAACGGGTTTGTTTTGCAGCCTTAAGAGTTGCTTTAATTTCTGTTGGATGATGTGCGTAGTCGTCAACAATAGCTAGTTCTGGAGTTTCGTATAAAGTTTCAAATCGCCGTGCCGCACCGTAAAATTCAGAAACAGCATTTGGCAACTCTTTTGCAGCCACATTAGCATAAAGTGCAGCAACGCAAGCGGCCAGAACGTTATATACATTGTGATTTCCGGGAATATGGTATGTTATTGTTGCTAATTTTTCAGCTTTATGGAACAGGTCGAATGAAGTTTGCCTAAAACCAGATTCGGTAATATTTTTAGCATAATAATCATTGTCTTCATTTAAACCGAATGATATTTTAGGAACTGAGATATCTGAAACAGCAGTTCTTGTGTTTTTATCATCACCGTTATAAATAATAAGGTTTTTGGTTTGTTTACAGAACTGTTTAAAAGAAGCTATTAGGTTGTCCATAGAACCAAAAAATTCTAGATGATCGTTATCGATATTGAGCACAATACTTATATTGGAATTTAAATTTAAAAATGTATTAGAAAATTCACAGGCTTCACAAACAAATGTATTTAAATCTCCCACACAACCGCTGCCGTTAATAAGAGGCAGCACGCCACCGACAACAACACCGGGGTTGTGCCCAGTTTTTAGTAAGATTTGTGTTAAAAGAGCAGAGGTTGTTGTTTTTCCGTGAGTACCAGAAATACAGATGCTATTTTTATATTGCCGTGAAATTAATCCTAAAAATTCTGCACGGGTAAAAAGTTTTAGCTGCTTTTGGATAGCTGCTTGTAGTTCTGGGTTTTCTTTTGATATAGCAGCACTGTAAATAACTAGTTCTGCACCTTCTAAATTGCTGGGTGATTGCCCAATATACACTTTTACTCCAAGGTTACGAACGCGATTAAGAGTAGCTCCGTCTTCAACGTCAGACCCAGATATATTGTAATTTAAGCCGCGTAAAATCTGCACAATTGGGTACATGCCAGAGCCACCTATACCAATCAAATGGATGTGTGATACATTTAAATTGAGTTTATCCATAGCCTACCTCCGTAAAGTTAATTTTTAGTGTAGCTACTAATTTCTATTTTTTCTATTGTAACATCATCAACTGGTTTGGCATTTGCATCGGTTTTTACGGCAGCTATTTTGTCCACAATATCTAATCCCTCAATAACTTGACCAAAAACGGTATGGTGATCATCTAACCAAGGGGTGCCGCCAACTTCAATATATTTTTCAAGCGTTTTAGAGGGTATGATTTGTGCAAAAGGAGAATTTGCGAGGTTTTCAGTAGCTTTTTTACCAGCTTGAACAATAAAAAACTGGCTACCGTTTGTATTAGGGCCACAGTTTGCCATAGATAGTGCACCGCGAAAATTTCGCAAATTGGGAGTAAATTCATCTTCAAAAGGCTTGTTCCAAATGCTTTCTCCACCTGCACCGGTAGCAGTTGGATCTCCTGCTTGTATCATGAAATCATTAATTACACGATGAAAAGTTATACCATTGTAGTAGCCATTTTTTGCAAGGCTAGTAAAATTTTCACAAGCTTTTGGTGCATATTCAGGGAAGAGTCGAACAGTAATATTACCCAAGCTTGTTTGTATTGTGGCAATTGTATCGCCTTCTTTTAGTTCCGAAAATTGCATTAAAGAAATTTCACCTTCTTCTGTTTTAGATTCACTAATATTGTTTTGAACTTGCTCTATTACCGGCTGCTTAGAATTCGAAAGATTATTTGAATTTGCGCAGCTAGCAAGCAAAACACACGAGGAGATTATTAACAAATTAAGCTGTTTACTCACAAAAATACCCTCTTTATTCATCATTTATTAATTTTTAAGATATCTGCTCCAAGTTTTTTAAGCTTCTCTACAACGTTATCGTAGCCGCGTTCAATATGGTAAATATCTTCAATTTCTGTAGTACCTTTTGCAGCAAGAGCGGCAATTAACAATGCAGCACCAGCCCGCAAATCTGTGGCTTTTACCGGAGCGGCATTTAACGATTCCACACCTTCCACAATAACAGTACGATCGTTAACCTGAAGTTTAGCTCCAAGCCGCGAAAGTTCATTAACATATTTAAAACGATTCTCCCAAACACCTTCAGTAACAATACTTGTGCCATTAGCTAAAGAAAGCATAGCAACTATTTGGGGTTGCATATCTGTTGGGAAGCCGGGATACGGCATGGTTTTTATTTTAGTACTAATTGGTCTGTCTGGCATTTGCACCCTTACAGCATCGTCAAATTCTGTAACTATAGCACCGCAATTTTTTATTTTTTCTGTTATAGCAAAAAGGTGTTTGGGAGTTACATTTTTTATAGTTATATTACCGTGCGTAGCTATAGCGCAAAGCATAAACGTGCCAGCTTCAATTTGATCTGGAATTATTGAATATTGACGACCAGAAAGATGCTTTACTCCTTTTATTTTGATAATATCAGTTCCAGCACCAAAAATATCTGCCCCTAAAGAGTTTAAAAAGTTAGCAACATCAACCACATGAGGTTCTTTTGCGGCATTTTCTAAAACGGTTGTGCCTTGAGCTTTAACAGCTGCGAGCATAACGTTGATTGTTGCCCCAACAGAGACAACATCAAAATATAAATTTCCGCCAACAAGTTTTTCTGCATGAGCTTTAACCATACCGTGCTCTAACTCAACTTTAGCACCCAATGCTTCAAAGCCTTTTATATGCTGGTCAATTGGCCGGGCGCCAAGATTACAACCGCCGGGCATGGCAATAGAGGCATGATTAAAACGGCCAAGCAGAGCGCCCAAAAAATAGTAAGAAGCACGAATTTTTTTAGCAGCTTCATATGAAATAGTAGAGCAGGAAATGTTAGATGGATCAATTTGGATTGTGTTTTCATCTAATTTGGTGACTTTCGCTCCAATATTTTGAAGAATTTCTAATTGTATTTGAACATCTTTAATATTTGGTATGTTTTCTAATATGCAAGGAGTATCTGAAAGCAATGCAGCTGGAATAATTGCCACGGCTGCATTTTTCGCACCACTTATATTTACATTACCAACTAGTGTTTTAGCACCATTTACTAAAAAAGATTCCAAATCTACAAAACCTCCTTTGAAGATTTGTTCTATATTCTTTAAAATTTAATATCTGTAATGAGCTAATTATAACACAGTATGTTAATTAATGCAAGAAAGCATATTATTTTAATAAAGTTTATATTAATTTAAATGTAAATTTTATTTACTAAAGTTAGCTTATACACTTAGAGGCTTTCAGTTAGATTCTGAAAGCCTCTGTTTAATTAATTTTTAAAAATGAATTAACATGGAATAAAATTAAATTTAGTTAGCCTTGTAGCAAGCTCATTAATTGTTTGCCGAGGTCACTGTTTTTTAATTCCTCTAAAAGACCTTTACCTTCACCTTTAGCTTCGTCGAGGAGTCCTTTTCCTTGCTGCTTTAAGTAATCTAAAGAGACACCGCCACCACCTTTAAATTGGTTTATTATGTCCTTACCTCTAGATTTAAGACTTCCTAACAAACGGCCGCCAGCTGCTTTTGCTTTGCCTAAAAGCGATTTACCTGTGCTTTTTGCTTTATTCCACAAACCCTTTAAAAATCCTCCCATAAACGTCCCTCCCTTCGTTTTTTGTTTATTTCGAGCTAAATACTCGATTACTTACACATTTAAAACATTAAAAATCAACTTTTTAAAACTTTTGCTTTTTGTTTTTCAGCATTCTGCTCAATAAGTTTTATATAATGAATATAATCGCTATTGTTCCAACTTTTACATCTGTTTAGAATAATCTGAATGCACTTATATTCGTTGTCAGAGATTTCATCTAGTTTTTGTTGTTGTGCTTTAGATGGCTTGTTTATATTAGATATTAGTAGTTTTTTTATAAAAGAGAATAAATTATTCACTTACACCCACAACCTTAAAATAAATTAAAATCTTGATCTGAAGAAACTTTGCCAAGCTTTTGATATTCATATTTAATGGCGTCTAGAATATGGTTCATTGTAATTTCACCAGCTTCAGCAGCGGCCGTGTAGGCAGCTTGAACGGCTATTGATTTTATACTGCTGCCGGTTAAATCAAACCGTTCGGCGAGCGCAACAGGGTCAAAATCGCTACCAAGTGGTGAATTTTTAGGGAATATCTTTTGCCACAATAACTTACGCATTGCAACGGTTGGAGCAGGGAAGTTTACCATAAATTTTATTCTGCGCCTAAATGCATCGTCAAAATGGTTAAACTTATTGGTAGTTAGTATAGAAACTCCATTGTATTCTTCCATTTTTTGCAGCAAAAAAGAAATCTCACTGTTAGAAAATTTATCGTTAGAGTTTTTAACATCGGTGCGTTTTCCAAAGAGTGAATCGGCCTCATCGAACAAAAGAATTGCGTTACTGGTTTTAGCTTCACCAAAAATATCATTAAGATTTTTTTCGGTTTCACCAACGTATTTATTCATTATCTGCGAAACATCCACTTTGTATAGCTGCAAACCCAGTTCGTTAGCCATTACCTGTGCGCCCATAGTTTTACCGGTACCCGGAGGACCGTAAAAAATTATACTAAGCCCGCGCCCATAAGCAACTTTGGAGCTGAAGTTCCATTTTTCGTATACAACATCCTTATATTTTATGTAGTTGCAAGCACTAACTAAAATCTTTTTTTGACTATCATCTATAACAAGATCGTCAAAAGTATATTTGCAGTTTATTAAAGTAGCTTTGCGTTCCAGATTATGAATAGAGAATGTTTTGCAGGTGTCAGTTAAAGCTTCTTGTGTTATCTGGGTGTTCTCTGCTTTAGATATAATGCTGGACTTAAGCAGAATATTTTTAATTTGCCCCGGGGTGTAATTGAATTTGTTAGCAACATTTTGAAAATCTAAATTGCTTTGAATTTTATATTTTAAAGCTAACGTCTGCCAGATTTTTAGAGTATCTGCCATGTTAAGTGGTTTTACTTCTATATCTAAAAAAGGTTTGTAGCGTGCTAGTTTTGAGATTGGGAATTTGGGAGTTTTATTTAGCACCAAAACCAAATTATTATGCGTAAGGAGCTCGTCCATAATTAAACTAAAGTTGCCCATATCCGATTCAGCGAGATCAACATTATATAAACATATAATTTTATTATTTAAAATACCCTCTAAAGCGAGAGTTTCTGCAAAATATATGGCTCGTTCAATGTCTATACTAAGTAAATGAGCAAAATTGGCAAAAATCACGGGCAAACCCAGATTATAAGCTAAATGCTTAACGTGAAGCCGTTTGCCAGCACCTTCTTCGCCATATATATGAATAAATCGGTTTTTCACTCGATTAGAAAGCAATTTTTTTATGGTAAAAGTTAACTCTTGATTAAATTTGCGGGCAACAACTAATTCTTCTAACTCTTCGGAACTTGAAGAATTAGGATAGTAGCTATAACCCAGTTTTTTCATATATAACTCTTCGCCGCGAACTCCTAAAAATGAACTAACCACACACCTGCGCAAAGAAAGTTCTATAGTTAAAGCTGAACGGTTAAAATCACCGATTACATTTATAAACATGGATGAAAGCAACGTGTGATTTAAAATGCTATATGCCTCTGGGTTACTTATTGGACCAGAAAGAAGCGTAAGGGCTAACACCAGACCATAAGTTGGAAGTTTTACATTAGTGTCATCTTGAATATAAGAGAAAAGACGTTCATATTTACGGTTTATTTCTACGCTAAGTGCAGAAATAACACAGAGTTTTTCAAAAATAGAGAGATTAAATTTATTAAAAAATGCATGCATTGGCAAGTAAACATCTTGCGATGCAGCTGCCCGGCTGTTTATATGTGCCCACGCCTGTTCAAGATTTTTGGATATATTAGAATCAACAATATCATTTTGATGATTTATGTGAGAACTTTCTATAATATTGTCTATTTCTTCATCTGTTATAACTATCCCTTTAAAAGAGAATGAATGCAGAGCACTTTTATTTTTAATAGTAAGCTGGTTTTGTTTGCGAAGATCCAAAGCAATTTCTACATACATATCCATGAGTGCAGAAATATCTTTTATATATTCATCATTAGAAGAATATGGCTTATTACACATAGATTTTGCAAAGTAAAGATCATAAGTATTTAAATTATTAGGTTGACTCACAAAAGTGCCTCCGTTCTGGCAATATAACATTTTTGAATAATTTTTTAAATAAATAAGAAAAAATATATTAATATTGTAACATATTTTAATTATGCAATCAAGAGGCAAGTATGAAAATATTATGAACTTTTTAGGCAGTTGCATAAATATAGGCAATGCAATAATTTTTTTACTAGAGTTTTATAGAACAACGTTTAGCTGAATTTGTTGTTTTAATAAACATAGGAGATGATAGATTTGTGGATTGTTGACCAGCAAGTACAGAAGTTTGAAAATGAAGATATTGCGTGGACAAAAGTTGTGGATATAAAGGATGGATTTATTACAACCGAACGTTCTGTAGCACCAAACGACACTATGGTTTTAGGTTCCGCTGAACATTTTAAGATGCTTTCTATTGGAGATAGCGTTTTAGTTTTGGCAACAAAATTGGGGGATGTGTGCATAGGGAAGTGGTGTGGCAGACAAGTATAAATGCGATAAGTAAAGAAAGATAAAAAACTGTAATAAATAATGTGGAGGATAAACTATGAGTTATGAAGAATTACTTAAAGTGATAAAAAAAAGATATTTTGAAATTTGTGGTCATCATGTAGTTGAGGCCAGTGAAACAGGAATTAGGTTACAGGTTATAGCAGATGCAATAGTTAAATTTAAAGATAAACTAATATTAGAACAAAAAGATACAAACTTGCTTACAGCAACAGGCAAAGCACTTGATGAATGGGGAGAAAATTTGAATTTTACTAGAAATTCTAAAAAGTCAACAGGCATGGTAAGAATATTTAAGGCCGAAGGAATAGAAGATGAATTAACTGTTCCTAAAGGCACATGGCTAACCTTACCGGGTGCTTATGATTTGAGATTTGAAACAATTGAAGAAGTAGAAATTGAAAAAGAGAAAAATTTTGCTGATGTTAAAGTGCAAGCAGAGAAAGAATCGGAAGATTATAATTTGCATGTAAGCACAGAGCTGGAGCTATGCGAAGAGATAGAAGGAGTAGTTAATATTATAAACATCACAGATTTCGAAGGGGGATACGCATTAGAAACAGATGAAAGTTATAGAACAAGAATGGTAACAGCTTTTAAAGAGTGGATGAAAACACGAAAGGAGAGCTAAAAAAATGGACGTTAAATTAGAATTTTTAGAACAGATAGAGAAAATTATGAAACCTTTAAATCTACATTTAATTTCAAGAACACCCAAAAACCATTCGGAGTTTGTTATATGTGCCGAAATTTTAGAACAAATTTATAAAGAAATGGCAACAGAATGAGATATAGCTTAACAAGTATGGATATTTAAAGCAGCAATTTTAAAAGTAGATATTTATAGAGCAACAAGAGATACATACAAAATGCACAAAATATTATTCAAAAATAGCCGAAAGTTGATTAAAAAAGTCAATTGACTTTTTTAGATATATAGTTTATAATAAAAACACAGCAACAGAGAATATTAGAAATAAATATATCAATTCAATTTTATTTATTATATAATTCCAATTTTAAAAGTTTATTAATATAATATTTCACCAATGAATCTACAATCTGCTTGCTTACACCCTTTAAATTGAAGTCTTAGCTGTTTTATATCTAAGATTTTTGGTAAAGGGTTTTCATCATAATTGCAGACTTAGTTTCATATTTTCTACTTTTTTATTTCATTTTATTTCTTTATTTATTTTTTAATTCCTTTTCTTTAAAATTTATTTATTTTTATTTTTGCTAAGTCTGCAACTCCCCTCTAAATTTTATGTTTAGTACCTCCTTTTTATAAAAGGGGGTATTTTTTTTATAAAAAGTACATGTTGCGGAATTTTACGCAACATTTTTATTTTATAAACTTATAAATTAGCAAATATAAGGAAGGGATGAGTTAAATTATGCTGAAACTAGAAGAGTTACTAAAATATTTAAAAGTTATTTTAAGCAACGAATTAGCAACAGAAGATAATGAACTTATAGAAAAATTGGGCAAGGCAGCAATTGAACAGGTAGAGAGTAATTTAAGACCAGGGGTGGCTATAAAAGATGGCGAGCATAATCTTTTAATGTTATGCGTAGCAATTACATACTATCAATACGCTTTAATTGCGGCACAAAAACAAGCTCAAGCGGTTAAGGTGGGCGATGTTAGTGTTCAATATAACGGAGAAAAATGGATACAAGCAGCTCAAAAACTCAAAGACTACTATTATAAAGCAACTCGAAAATATATGCGAGCAAAATTTGTTGAGTTTATTAGCGTGTAATTAATTGGCGCTAAAAATTTTATAGGAGAGTTTGTCAGAATGGATATAAAAAATATATTAGATCTTTTTTTAAAAAAGTTTGGCGTAAAATGTTATCTTTTTTGTGAAGGAGTGTTAGATGAAGTCCCTAAATATGCAATTATCAACAAACAAAAGAATTCATTAAAAACCTCAGACATCGGACCTTTAGATGGCACAGATTACACTTTTTTATTTGCAGGCAAAGAAAGTTTAGGCAATGAATTTAAAAAATCAGGTTATATATTTGCAAATAACGAGAAATATATAGTCTTAAATGTAGCAGAGCATACATTAAAAGGGGCGGTGCTGTATTATAAGATAGTTTGCAGAAAAGAGGAATGGTTATGAATTTTGAGGAGATTAGAAAAAAGATAATTTTTAATTTAAAAAAAGAATTAGGTTTATATGGCGCCATAGTTGTTGAAGCTGCAGGTTCTATTCCAGTAACGGCTTTTAAAAAACCAACATTAACGGTTAATTTATCTAATATTCAAACAAATGCAGTTGATTGTGAATTAGATATAAATGTTTCTATTAAAATCCCTCTTAAGCAGAAAAACATACTTGCCAAATGTGCATGGGCGGTAGTTAAAAGTTTTGAAGAGCAAGCTGGTTTCATTTGTAGCGGAATAAGAACAGAAAAACCACAATATTTAGAACAGAGTATTATTGAACAAAAATTAATTTGCAAACTATTAATACCAAAAGCAGATCTGTTCTCTGAGAATATAAATAATTTAACAGTTAGCTTGTTAGATTCAGAGAAAATAATAGGGCGAGGCCGAATTTGCAAATTAATTACAGATTATAAAATAGATAAAATTGAGGAATTTGACGAGCTGCAGACTAAAATTATTAGCGAAAAGCCAGAATTCAAATTAGAACTAGAAGATGTTTATGTGGAAGATTTTTGCTGGTTACTAAAAGAGGGTAAGAATATATCAGTGCGGGTGCAAAAAGCAAACAAAGTATATATCTTTTATAATTGTGCCTTGCTTGAATTAGAGAATGATTTTATAAACAAAAGGCTAAAACGAATAAAATTGATATCTTGTAGGTTAAAGGTGGAATAAAAATAAATGATGGATATTGAAACAATTATAGATAACATATACATAGCAATGCTGCTGCCCAAAGGCAGTTTTGAACTTAATAAAAAATTAGGCAGTGAGCTGCCTAACCTAGATTTTAATACAGATGACTTAGAGCTGTTTAACATAAAATTCAGCAAAATAGTAAAAGAGGTTTTAAATAATTTCGATAACGTGCGCTATAAAGATTTAAAAATTGATATCGAGCATAAAATAGTTATAGTAGAAGTTGAGATTTTGCTAGAGAAGGGAATAAAGACCCGAGAGTTAAAATTTCAAAATATAGAAGGGAGCGATTTTAAATGGCAAAGGATATAAACTTTATAGAGCATGAGTGCGCAAATTGGAATATTATAGATAATGGTGAACTGCAACATTTATCAGATCTACTTCTCATTCAAACAAGAAGACAAAACGGTAATATTGAATTAAATTAGCGGATGATTAAAAAAGGAGGCAAAAACAATGAAGATGCGGTTTGGAGATTTTGTGTTTTTAGAAAACCCTACAAAATTGAATTTAATATATAGCAAAAATATTAATGTGGTTTGCGTGCCAGATGTGGGAAGCTTTGCACAAAACATAGGAAAGTCAGCTAGAATTGTGCGAGGAGAGTCTGTGCTTATTGGAGAAGATGCTATAGATGAATTTGAAAAATTAGTAGCACTTTTTGACCTTAACCAAGAATCGAAGCTGCTAATTTTACCAAACGGCGAGATGTTTTTTAGTTATTTTTCTAAACTAGAGATGAATGGAAACGGTAAACATAAAAAAATAAGCTATTCCTTTGAATTTATTGAAGACATGCTAAAAGAGGACCAGGTAAAAAAACAATACACACTTCAACCTGGCGATACATTAAAACAAATTGCACTAAAGAATAATGTAGGGATCGACCGGATTTTTAAAAGCAATCCGGATCTGCTAAAAAAGAGGAATAAATTACAAAGTAAGGAAGAATTAATGTTATGATAGAAGCATTTATAAGAACAATCGACAATGTAGTTTTAAAAATACCATACATAATATCTTTTCAATTTTGGGCAGATGAAGATGTGCCAGCAGATTTATTAATTATAGAAGCGCTAACCAATAAATTAATACCAGAGTCAGTAACATTAGAGGTCAAAATAGATGGCAAACTATTTTTCACAGGCATTATTGACGAACAAATAACAGGCATGCGCGGAACATATTTCGAGTCTAAAATAATTGCGCGAAGCAAAGCGGCATTATTGCTAGATAACCAAGCCAGACCGCAACTTTATAGCCGACTAAGTTTAAGTGATCTTTTTGAAAGGCATATAAAACCATATGGTTTTTTGCAGATAAATTCACCACAAAATAAAACAACTAGCAACTTTTTAGTTAAACGAGGAATGAGTGAATGGGATGTGCTTTCTACATTTTGTAAGCTTGTAGGATTGCAAGAACCATATGTACTTTTAAATGGAGCAATTGAAGTAAATGGCAGAAATTCTGCTAAAACTATAAAATTTTCAAATAATAATAAAGAGCAACCATTTTGTGATATAAATGTTTTAAATAGACGCGCACAAAGTGTTTCTCAGGTATTTATAAAGCATGGTTGTGACTATCAATTATGCGTACCAGATCTTAAAGCTACAAGCCATGAAATTTTTAGAAAAAGGTATTTTGAATCGCAATTTACTAGCAAACAAGATAAACTGGCAGAAGCAGAAGCCTACCTAAAAAGCAAAAACAAGTTAAGTTTTTTAGTAAATATTGTTGTGCCGCAATTTATTGATGTTGGTATTAACGATAGAGTTTTAATAACGCATAAAAAAGGCCAGTTTAGCGATCTTATAGTATGTGGCTTTAAGTACGAAAAAAATAAATGGGGTAATAGAACACATCTTAAATTACGCGAAACCAGATAATTTAAAATTAGTTATAAAAATTCTTGTGGTGTTTAGCTACAAGAATTTTTTTGCGGTATTTTAAACGCAGTATCAGACCAACTTAACAAACTAAAAAATAATTACGATAAAAAATGTTATAGAATGTTGCATAAAAGAGAAAAAAGTTGTATAATATATGTTACTGGTTTTTGTTAGCTTTATAAAAACAACAAAATTATTTAAAAGGAGTGCTTAATTAATGTCTAACAAATTGTTTCAGGGTGTAATATACCAGATGAAAGATGTTATAGATCGCACAGTAGGAGTAATAGATTCAGATGGAATAATAATAGCCTGTAGTGATGTAGATAGATTAGGAGAACCTAACAAACATGTAACTAGTGAACTTTTAGAATCTTGCGATACTATTGTGGCAGATAACTATACATATAAACCATTTGCGTTAAAAAAATCAAAGTGTGAATATGTGGTGTTTGCTAAAGGCGAAGACGATATTGCACTAAGATATTGCAATATGATATCTATAGCACTAGAAAACATCAAGTATTATTATGACGAAAAGTACGATAAAATTAGCTTTTTAAAGAATGTGGTGCTAGATAACATTTTACCTGGTGATATATACGTAAAATCTAGGGAATTGCATTTTAATTCAGATGTTCAGAGAGTAGTGTTTATAGTAAAAGTGCTAACCCCAACAGAGATTTCTGTTTACGATATTTTAATAAACATCTTCCCAGAACGCCAAAAGGACTTTATTTTTAATATAAGTGAATCAGAGATTGTAATAATAAAAGAGATAAAACCAGATATAGATGCAAAAGATTTTGAAAAGCTAGCAAGGTCTATTGTAGATACCTTAAGCAGTGAATTTTATACAAAGGTAGTAGTGGGCATCGGCACCGTGGTTGGCGGAATTAAAGAGATAGCAAGATCATTCCGTGAAGCACAGGTAGCAATAGATATTGGCAAGGTCTTTGATACCGAAAAACCAATTGTGCGTTACGATAACTTGGGTATAGCACGCTTGGTTTACCAGCTGCCACCAACTTTGTGTGAGATGTTTTTAAAAGAGGTGTTTAAAAAAGGCTCAATAGATAGCTTAGAACACGAAACATTATTTACAATCCAAAAATTTTTTGAAAATAACCTAAACGTTTCAGAAACAGCGCGTAATTTGTTTGTGCACCGTAACACATTGGTATATAGATTAGAGAAGATTAAAAAGATTACAGGGCTAGATTTAAGAGAGTTTGAACAGGCTATAGTGTTTAAGGTAGCACTAATGGTCAAAAAGTATTTAGTTTCAACCAAGAGCAAGTTTTAAAAAACCGGAATGCAAAGCTTAAATTAATAGGAATCGAAACATAAAAGAGCAATTCGGAGGAGAAGAAATGATTCTATTTTCAAATGTGTCAAAAGAGTATAAAAATGGAACGAAGGCGCTCAACAACGTTAGTTTTTCAATTGAACAGGGCGAATTTGTATTTGTGGTAGGGCCATCTGGCGCGGGTAAAAGCACACTAATGAAACTTGTTATGCGCGAAGAAAAGGCCACCAACGGCGATATAGAGGTTAACGGCTATAACCTTAATAAAATAAGGGGCAGAAAGATATCAAAATATAGACGTTCTTTGGGCGTGGTGTTTCAAGATTTTAGACTCATTAACCAGATGACAGTTTATGATAACGTTGCATTTGCACTTAGAGTAACAGGCGCAACTGGCAAAGATATTAGGCATAGAGTACCTTATATTTTGGGTCTGGTTGGCCTTTTGCCTAAGGCTAAAAGCTATCCCAGCCAAATATCTGGCGGAGAACAACAAAGGGTAGCTTTAGCCAGAGCACTTGTTAACAATCCGTCTATTATTATTGCAGATGAACCAACAGGGAATATTGACCCAGAACTTTCAGAAAATGTGATGGAATTACTGGGTGAAATCAATAAATGTGGGCCTACTGTTGTGGTTGTTTCGCACGAACACAATTTGGTAAGAAAGTTTGGCAATAGAGTAATAACAATAGAAAAAGGCGAAATCACATCAGATTCAAACGGCGAAGATTGGAGTTTGGGAAAGAAATGAAATTAAATAATATTTGGTATCTTATCAGGCAGGGGCTGCGTAATCTTTGGCTTAATAGGCTTATGTCTGTGGCTTCGGCGGGAGTTTTGGCGGTTTGTTTTTTATTAATTGGAGCAGCTTCACTGTTTTCATATAACATGAGAGCTTTTGCTCATGGCGTAGAAAAACAAAACGAACTGGTTGTTTTTGTTGATGATGGTATGGCTAGAAGTGTTGCAGCAAAATTAAAGAAGATAAAAAACGTGGCAAGCTATGAATTTGTATCTAAGGTAAGCGCACTAGAAAAGCAACTGAAAAGGCTAGATAACGAAGGTGAATTATTTAGAGAACTAATGCAAGAGAACCCATTGCCAGATTCATTTAAAGTGAGTTTGCACGATGTAGATATTATTGAAAAAACCGCTAAAAAGATTACAAAAATAAGCGGCGTGCAAAAGGTCAAAGTACCTAAAGAGGTTGCAAAAGTGATTACCACACTTAAAAACACAATAACCTACGCAGGTTTTATTATTGTGGGGATCTTATTAGTAGTTTCTATATTTATTATTGCAACCACAATCAAGATTACAATTTACGAAAGACGCCGAGAGATTAACATTATGAAGTTTGTGGGAGCAAGCAATGCATTTATAAGATTCCCATTTATAATAGAAGGTGTAGTTATAGGTATTGTTGCAGCACTGTTTTCATATGGAATACTTTATTATGGCTACTTGTATATGTTCGATATACTAGAGAACTTTAAAATAAACGTAGCACCAATAATAAAAGAAAACATAGCTCCTTTTTCGGAACTAAGCAGCTATTTGTTTGGCGGCTTTTTGGGGGTAGGATGCTTGGTAGGCATGTTTGGCAGTGTGTTTTTTGTCCGTAAGTATTTAAAGGTATAGGGGATATAATATGTTAAAAAAAAGTAGTGCATTATTTTTAGCGTTAACGTTGTGTTTTGCAAGCTGCTTAGCTCAGAGCGGTTTTGCGGTAGAAGCGCAGTACGACGATGACGATTACGAGTTTGATTATAACGATGACGATGAATACGCCGAAGATGAAGATTTTGATGACGACTCTGATTTTTTAGAACAAGTAGAGACAAAAAAAGCAAAGGTAGAAGATGTAGAAGTTGAAGAAGCAGATGAAGATGATGAAAACGAAGAGTTTAAAATAAAAGCGCAAGAAAAAATAGATGAATTGCAGAAAAAATATAATGAACTAGAGAAAAAATCAAAAGCAACGCAAAAAGATTTAAACGCTCAAAAAACAAAAAGAGAATACGCAGAAAAAAAACAGCAGGCAATCGCAACACAAATAGATAGCGTGGTAGAACAGATCAGCTTGCTAGAGCGGAAGCAAAAACTGCTAGAGAAAGAGATTGGCAAAAAAGAGGCAGAACTTAAAGAAACTCAAGAACATGTGCAAAGTGAGTATAAATTCCTTTCAAAACGCTTTAGGAGCAATTATATTAACGGCGGATATCAAGATACAGCAAACTTAGGGCTGTTGTTTGGAGTAGAGGACTTTTTTGACGTTTTAACAAACGAAGAGTTCCAAAAGAGGATTATAAGCAAAGACCGTGAGATTGTAGAAAGGCTTAAAGCAGAGGAGAAGAAATTAGCAGAAGAGAAAGAAAAACTACAAGCAAACATTGCAGAACTAGCGCGCACAAAAGCAACTATTGCAGAAAAAAAGAAACAGTTAGATGTGGAATATAATGTATCTTCTAATCAGGTTTATAATTTAAAACTGCTAGAGGAACGACTGCGTGCAAATTATAAAGAATATATGAAGCAAGAAGAAGAGTACCAAAGAGAGATCAGTAGAATTTTATCGCAACTAAAATCTATGAGTGATAAATATGTTGGCGGTCAACTTGCTTGGCCTGTGCCCGGCTATTACGATATATATTCACCGTTTGGCTACCGCGATTGGGGCAATGGCTTTACAGATTACCATGGCGGAATAGATATTGCAGGCGGCGGAATTTATGGCAAAAATGTTATAGCAGCAAACTCTGGCAAAGTGGTTTATGTTAATTACACAAACAGCAAAAGCTATGGTAGCTACGGCAAATATATTATGATAGACCATGGCGGCGGAATAATTACACTTTATGGCCACCTTAGCTCAATTAACGTAGACCAAGACCAGATGGTGGTAAAAGGGCAAAAAATAGGTGAGGTGGGCGCCACAGGTTATGTAACAGGGCCGCACCTGCATTTCGAGGTCAGAGAAAACGGCAAGCGAGTTAACCCGGAGCCATATTTATCATAGTGGTGCAAAACTTGCAGAATTTGTTTTAAAGTAAAGGGGCAATTTTATGGTGAATTTGGGCTTTTCTAAATTATCACCGCGCCAAAAGCTGCAAAAGATTTTATTATGCCTGTTTTTCATAATCATGGCACCTTTTGCAATTTTAGCGGATATAGATTTTGCTTTTAATAGTGACATCACCGAAGGTATCCGCTATCTGTGCAATTGGCACGGAATAAACTGGTTTGATTGGACTTTTAGGATTGTTATGACTATAGCAATTTTAATTTCTATTTATGATTTTGCCAAACAAATTGAGTCTAAAAAGGCAAAAATAATCTGCACAGCTATATATATCTGCTCAATAATAATTACGGTAGTCTCACACATTATGTTCAAATATTTTCCAGAAGAAGTGCCGTTTGATACCTTATATTTTGGTATTTTTGCACTTGCAATGTTTTTTATAACACTGCTTGAGATAGAAATCTTACCCAAAAAGTTTGGCAAAAAGAATTAAAAAAATAACGCCACTAAAATTAAACCAATTTTAGATACTTTCAACTAAAATTTTCAACATAAACACTAAGATTCAAAACATTCTCAAAACCATACAAAAATAACCCAAAAACGCCCAAAAATCATCAAAAATCACCCAAAATGCACGGTTTTTTCACCATTTTTGTACGGCAAAACCCGCATAAGCAAAATGCACAAATCCCACAATTTATAGCATAACAAAGCTAAAAAATGCACATAACATAAAAAACAAAAAAACCAGCTACAAATTCCAAAAAATACAAAAAAGTGAAATTTTCGGCTTTAGATTTTTAGAGATCAAAGCCCCCGCGGAAGCGGGGGAATGGCTAACAGTTAAAATCAAAAAAGTACAAAAAAACTTAAGTTTGCGGCTTTATTAAAGCAATTTCTTAATTTTGTTCCACGTGGAACAAATGTTAATAACTTTTTTGTGCGTAAAATTTTAAGGAGGAATTAATATGAAATCACGTCTGCCCGAGGGCTTTGGCAAGCAAAAATCCATGGCAGAGATAGTAAAAGAAGCGCAAAAAATGCAAGAGAAGATGGAACAGGTAAAATTAGAGGTTAAAGAGAAGGAGTTTTCGGCTGTATCAGGCGGTTCTGTGGTAGAGGCGGTAGCAAATGGCGCCAAAGAGCTGGTTAGAGTTTCAATCAAACCAGAGGTTGTGAACCAAGATGATGTAGAAATGCTGCAAGATCTAATTGTGGCAGCGGTCAACGCGAGCCTAAAAAAGGCATCAGAATACTATGAAAGCCGAATGAATGAAGTTACAGGCAATTTAAATATTCCAGGGATGAATTAGCATGGGCTATAGAGTTAAATTGTTAGAAAAGCTTACAGAAAAGTTCGAAAGCTTGCCGGGTATAGGCTATAAGTCTGCAGAAAGAATGGCTTTTTATATCTTAAGTTTGCCTAAAGAAGAAGCTAAAGACTTTGCAGAGGCAATTATTGAATCATCAGAAAAACTAACGCGCTGCCAAATGTGCGGTTGCTTTTCGGAAAACGAAGTTTGTGATATTTGCAAGGATGAATCTCGAGAGGCATCAACAATTTGTGTAGTTCAAAGCATGAAGGATGTATTTGCATTCGAAAGAATAAATGAGTATCATGGCTTATACCATGTTCTGCACGGGTTAATATCGCCTATGGATGGCATTAGCCCAGAAGATATAAATATTCCCAAACTGTTAGAGCGTGTGCAAAAATCTGAAGTAGAAGAGATAATTATGGCAACAGGCCCAACTGTAGAAGGCGAGGCAACTGCAATGTATATTTCTAGGTTACTTAAACCGTTGGGGATTAAGATTACAAAATTAGCCTATGGCATACCAATTGGAGCAAGCTTGGAGTATGCAGATGATGTTACTTTAGCTATTGCACTTAATTCCCGCAGAGAGATTTAAAAAGAGATAAGGAGGTTTCTTCTGTATGGCAGAGAAAGCAAAAATTTTTACAGTTGCCAACAATAAAAAAGCCTGGCATAACTATTTTGTAGAAGAAACCTATGAAGCGGGGATTGAACTTTGCGGCACCGAGGTTAAAAGCATTAGAAAGGGCGGGGTAAACCTAAAAGATTCGTGGTGCAGCATAGAAAACGGCGAGATGTTTGTTAAAGGTATGCATATTTCGCCCTATGAACACGGCAATATTTTTAACAAAGACCCAATTAGAGTTAGAAAGCTTTTACTGCACAAACGAGAGATTATAAAATTACTCTCTTTAACTAAACAAAAAGGTTATACTCTTGTGCCAATTTCATTGTATTTTAAAAGTTCAAAGGTCAAACTGTCTGTGGGGCTTTGCAAAGGCAAAAAACTTTATGACAAACGTGAAGAAGAAGCTAAAAAAGCGGCAAAGCGTACAATTGAACGTGCAGTAAAAGAAGCATTTAGATAATTTAAGATAGGGGGAAGCAAAGGTTTCGACGGGGATTTTGAAATATAATAAGCGGGTAGAGGGTCAGCTCTTTAAAACTGAAAACTATCTTTTAAACGCAGAAGATAACGTAATTAATCTAGACTTTTCAAGAGCTAGAACAGCTATTGCTGCTTAAGACTAGCGATAGCCGCTTAACCAAGAGTATCACGGCTTGGATTTAAGTGTCATTTAGTGATGAACGTCTTCTTTAGAGTTTCTCGGCTTTAGAAGATGATTTAGAGAATATGCTGCTATAATTTTTTGTTTGTTTTATTTTAGCGGCAGAGATTTAAAAATAAACTACGCCCGAAGAAAGTTATATGGATTAATTTTCGGACAGGGGTTCGATTCCCCTCTTCTCCACCAATGTGTTATATTGACAAAGATATGTTGTCATAGTATAATTACAATGTCATAAATTGGAATTTATCTATATAAATCCAAATCATACCAGAATAAATGTAATTATATATATTATTTTTTAGGAGATTGTTATTTGAAAAAGAACTATAAATTGGAGATTGTCGGCTGACCGGGAGGTTGGCAGACATTTATCTAACCTCCCGCTAAAAGGCAATTGAAGTCAACAATTTTCAGGAGGAAAAATAATGAATAATAATGACTACATCATACGTTTAGAGAATAAGAAAAATCATAAAGAGGTTGAAACTCTTGTTAGAGAATCTTTTTGGAATGCTTACCGCCCAGGCTGCATTGAACATTACGTTATCCACGTACTGAGAAATGATCCAGCATTTGTTAAAGAACTTGATTTTGTAATGGAAAAAAACGGCAGACTAATTGGGCAAAATATGTTTATGAAAACAATAATTAAAACTGATAGCGGTAAAAATGTCAACGTTTTAACTATGGGACCAATCTGTATTGTACCTGAACTGCAGCGCAAAGGGTATGGCAAGATACTACTTGACTACTCATTAGAGAAAGCAGCAAAGCTAGGTTTTGGAGCAGTCTTTTTAGAAGGCAATATTAGTTTTTACGGTAAAAGCGGATTTAGTTATTCAAGTAATTTTGGTATTAAATACAATAATCTGCCGGAAGATGCAGATTCCTCGTTTTTTCTTTGTAAGGAACTTATCGTAGGATATCTCGATAATGTTATAGGGATGTATTTAACGCCACAAGGTTATTATGTTAACAGCTCAGATGTTGAGGAATTCGACAGAAGATTTCCATATAAAGAAAAGTTGAAGTTGCCAGGGCAGTTATGTTGAGTAAGTAAAAAGCTTGCTGTGCAGAATATGAGAGTAAAATGCAGCTGGACTAACAGATAAGTTTTTTATTGTTTAGTTTTCTATTTTAAAATAATTATTTATTAACCGGATATAGCACAACCTCATTATTTTGGAAGGACTTTTAATATGCCATTTATTGTATTTGCAGACGGTAGTGCAAACTTACCGCAAAGTATGTTAGAAGGGATTACCCTTTTACCGTGCGATTATTTTGTGGACGAAAAACCGCAAACGTACACAGGAAATATTGATGATTTTGATGCGCATACCTATTATGAAGGGCTTAGAAAAGGTCAAGTTGTTAAAACCAGCCTGTTGAATGTGCAATTGTTTATATCACATTTCACTCCGGTTTTAGAGCAGGGGCTTGACGTTGTGTATATTTCTATGAGTTTGAATATCAGTGGCACTTATAATGCTGCGGTAATTGCAGCTAAAGAGCTGATGCAGCAATATAGTGATCGCTTGGTTCATGTTGTGGATTCTCGTGGATGCGGTTTTGGAAATGGGCTTTTGGCCGTTCATGCTGCAGAACTAAGCAAACAAGGCCTGGAGCTAAAAGAAGCTGTTGCTATTTTAGAAGCAGAAGTACCGCACATTTGCCAATATTTTACTGTGGATGATTTGAATTATTTAAAACGAACAGGCCGTGTTCATGGAGTGACCGCGCGAGTTGCTACTGTTTTAAATATTAAACCAATTTTATATGGCAATAAAGAAGGGCAGATTGCATTATGTGCCACAGTTAGGGGACGCAAAAAGGCCATTGAAGCACTGGTAAAAAAATATAAAGAAAAAAAGCTAGATATTAAAAACCAAATAGTCTGTATTTCTCATGGGGATTGTGTGGAAGATGCAAATTATTTATCTGAACTAGTTATGTCGCTTACTCTGCAGGTTTCTTTGGTAATTTGCCAGCATGAGCCATTTTCTGGCTCACACGTTGGGCCAGGTATGTTAGGCTTATTTTTTAAAGGCAAAGAACGATAATAAAAGGTGCAAGGCTGAATTTTTATTATTGTAGGTTTTATATTGTTTACGAGGTTTATTAATTTTAAAAAAGGGGTGATTTTATGTGGGGAAAGTGGCAGGTAATGTCACTTTATGAAAAAATAGAATCGATAGTTATTTTAATATGCGTAATTATATCATCACCTTTACTTTTGGAAATTGATATACAATTTATTTTTCACGAGAA
Organism: Oscillospiraceae bacterium; assembly: GCA_017414435.1. Classification (GTDB taxonomy): domain Bacteria; phylum Bacillota; class Clostridia; order Oscillospirales; family Ruminococcaceae; genus RGIG1955. The sequence continues at coordinate 52,626 of JAFQMN010000002.1, read as the reverse complement.
TTTCTTTACTCAAAGTTTTCGCAATAGTTCGGGATTTTTAAAGTATGAACACATTTGTAAAATTATAATGCTTTGCATCTGTATTTATATATTTGTAAGATTTATATATGATAAAATTAAAAAAATAAAGAATCGGAATTAACACTCTGGCTTTTTGTTTCGTATGTTTTTGTAATCTTTCCCTTATTGTTCACATGCCTTCAATTATATTTAAATCCACGAGTTTAGTAAAAATCAAGCCTACCGTTGTAGTTGCAAATGTCATTAAAAAATTTTTACACCCTCTAGGTTTAGTAGCCAGAGGGTGTTTTTAGTGTTGCACAAGATTCAACAACTTTTTATGAGTTTAAAAAGAAGATTAGTGGCAGTTTAAAGGCGCAGCAGAAAGGGAGATGCTTATGGAAGATATTTGTACTTCAATGATAAAATCCGAGGTATTATTTTTAATTCCAATTTTATTTTCTGTTCGTAAAAACTTGGAAATGGTTAAAGAAGGAAAAATCTCTAAAAGAGTGTTTATAGGTTGGTATGCTTTATGTTTAATTGTTTGTGGTGTATATGAGTTTGCAGAATGTACACCAGGAACAAGTGTGATTGATACGATATTTACATCTATTATTCAAGGTTTGTTAATAGGTAGTTTTAGCTTGAATTTAAAGAATATAAACATGGTTAACTTTAAATTAAAAAAAGAGAAAGATGTTCCTAAAATTAAAGAGGACACTCAAAAAGTAGAGGAACCTGTTAATAAAATAAAGGGAGATGCTAATATAGAAATTAAAGAAAGTTTAATTAAGTTAGGTTCTAAAGCCAGACCAGGTGAAATACGTAAGAAAAAGTGGATTGTTATACACGAGACAGGCAATATAGCGCCAACTGCGGGAGCAGCTAACCATGCAAAATATATAAGCAATTTAGCTCTAAAAAATGAGCAATATTTATCTTGGCATTACACAGTGGATGATAAAGAAATATTCAGGCATATACCAGATAATGAGATTGCTTGGCATGCAGGTGATGGCAGAAAAGAAGGCGGCGGTAACATGAACGGGATTGGGATTGAAATTTGTGTGAATAAAAATTCTAATTTTAATACCGCACTTAAAAATGCTGCTTGGCTTGTGGCAACATTGATGAAAAAGCATAATATTACTATAGAAAATGTGCAGCAGCATCATTTTTTTAACGGCAAAAACTGCCCAGAAATTATGAGAAGGCAGGGCCTTTGGAACGGCTTTATTGCTATGTGTAAGGCTGAATTTGCAAAGATGAGTTAGTTTAGCATCTTAATGTAAGTTAAAACAACTTTAAGAGCCTTTTACTGCCACAATAATAAAAAAGTTCTGCAAAAAACGCAGAGCTTTTTTATTATACAAAATGATTCAGTATTTTTAGGTCATTGTTATTAAGCGTTAATGTTAAATTATTTAAATAATTTAGCCCCAAAGCATTTGATTTAAATTTAAATGTGATAGAAAACGCTATTAAAGCTTGATGTTTTAGCTCCAGATTTTTGTTTTGTGCAATTCTACCGTATTTGTTGTCGCCTATTAAAGGGTGACCTATATGTGCAAATTGTGCACGAATTTGGTGGGTACGACCAGTGAAGAGAGTGACCTCTAAAAGAGATGTTTTGGCTGATGATTGTAAAACTTTATAACCAGTTTTAATGATTTTATAACCAGGTTTAGGAGTGTTACTGATAATTACTTGATTTTTGTCTGCATCTTTTTTAAGGTAGGCTTGTAAAATAGCTTCTTTTGGGGTTAAATTACCATGCACTAAACATATGTATTTTTTTATTATTTCGTGATTTTTAAATTTTTCATTCAATATTCTTAGAGTTTCAGCGTTTTTTGCTGCTATAACCAAACCGCTTGTATTACGGTCTATACGGTGGCATAAAGCTGGGGTAAAACTATTTTCTTTTTCTGGATCATATTCATTTTTTTGCCATAAATATTTGCAAATGCCGTTTATTAATGTGTTAACAGTTTCGGTTTTATCTTCGTGCACCAAAAGCCCAGATGGTTTATTTACCACCAGAATATTATCGTCTTCGAATACAATTTGCAGCTGAATTTTGCAGTTTAGAAATGATCTTTTATTGTTCTTTTCAAAAAATTCATCATTTATAAAAAGTTGTAAAACATCGCCTTCTTGCAGAATGCTGTTATTTTGACAGTGTTTTTGGTTCAACTTTATTCTTTTTTTTCTAATGTATTTGTACATTAAACTAGCTGGCAAATTTGGCAATGCTTTTTGTAAAAATTTATCTAGCCTTTGATTGGCATCGTTTTTATTTATTATAATCTCTTTCATATTAGCTTCACATTCTGTGGCCCTAAAAGTTTTTGAAGTTGCTCTAGCATAGTGTTATTTGGAGCTGTCCATAACCTGCTTGGAGTTAATTTCAATTTATGTTCATCTTCAAAAAAGATATAAACTCTTGTGTTGCCTTCGAAAATTTGCAGCAGATTTTCTGCTTTTTTATACTCTTCTGATTTTATACTTTTTATTTTTAGGTAGAGCCCTTTTTTAGTAATTTCTTTTGCCTTGTTTTGAGGATTTTTAAGCAATCTTTCAAATTCTTCTGGCTGCCAAATATTATTAGGTAGAATTTTTAAGTCGGCCTCTTCTTTTGTATCTGTTTTGCCTTCAACCACTATTATATTACCCTCTACCAGAAGGTGCCTAACTGCTTCGAAAATTTTAGGAAATAGAACAAGCTCCACACTTGCTGTACGATCTTCAATTATGCAAAACGCCATCTCTTGATTATCTTTTGTTAGGATTTTATCTATAGAAAGAACTATACCCATAACTTTAACAGTTTTACCGATTTTATCTGGTTCTAAATCTATATCTTCAATGTTTGTAAGCTCACCTTTACAAAAGTCTTGGCCGTATTTATCTAATGGGTTAGTAGAAAGGAAAAGTCCAATTGATTCCTTTTCTAAATTAGCAAGTTCTAATATCGACAATTCTTCTTCAACCTTGTTTACTTTATATTCTAATATATTTTGAGCAGAAGAATCTTGATCAAAGAGGGTTAACTGCCCTAAAACCATGCTTTTAGCATTGCTGCTAACATATTCTAAAATTGCTTCATAATTTTGAAGCATACTCTTTCTGGTTTCACCCAAGTTATCAAAACAACCGGCTTTAATTAAGCTTTCTAGTGCTCGTTTGTTTAGTTCTGTGCCATACATACGTTCGCAAAAATTGCTTAAGCTTTTAAATAAACCTTTGTTTCTTTCTTCTTCTACCTTAGTGAGAAAATTTTTATTTACAGATTTTATTGAAGTTAAGCCGAATCGAATTTTACCATCTTCTACTTTAAAAGAAGCGTTACTTTTGTTTATATCTGGCGGCAGGATTTTAATCTCTAACCTATTACATTCGCCCACATATTCTTTAATTTTATCTTTATTATCTGCCACACTGGTAAGGAGTGCTGCAAAGTATTCACGCGGGTAAAAACATTTTAAATAAGCGGTTTGGTAAGATATAACAGCATAAGCTGCGGCATGTGATTTATTGAATGCATAAGACGCAAAACTGCTCATTTCGTTAAATAGTTCATTAGCAACAGATTCTGGTACACCGTTTGCTAAAGCGCCAACACATTCAACATTACCGTCAGCATCTTTTAAGCCAAAGATAAAATTATGCCGCTCTTTTTCCATAACATCAGCCTTTTTTTTAGCCATTGCACGCCGCACAATATCTGCACGGCCATATGAATAGCCAGCAAGCTTTTGGAATATTTGCATCACTTGTTCTTGATAAACAATGCAGCCGTATGTGACCTCTAAAATTGGTTTTAACAGAGGGTGTTTATATTTAACTGTTTTTTTGTTCTTTTTATTCTCTATATACCTAGGGATAGATTCCATTGGTCCGGGCCTAAAAAGAGAAAGAATAGCTATAATATCTTCAATTGATTCTGGTTTTAAATTGACTAATACGTTGCGAATACCGCTTGAAGATTCAAATTGGAATACACCTTTGCCAAAACCCGCAGAGAGCATTTTAAACACTTTAGGTTCTTTATATGAAATTTTTTTAAGCTCAAAATCCGGATGAGTTTTTTTAATGGCTTTTTCAGCGCTGCTTATAACTGTTAAGCACTTAAGCCCTAAAAAATCCATCTTAAGCAAACCCAACTCTTCTAATGTGCTCATTGGAAATTGGGTAGTTATATTATTCTGCAGTTTTTGTAACGGTACCAATGTGTCTGTGGGGTCTTTGGTTATAACAATTCCGGCGGCATGCGTGGAACAATGCCGCGGCATACCCTCTAGTTTAATAGCCATATCTATAATTTCTTTTACATCGTTGTTAGTGTCATACATATTTTTTAGTTCGCTAACCACAGTTAAAGCCTTTTCTATAGGAATAGGCTGATTAAGTTCATTTGGAATTAATCTTGCCAAAGTATCTGCCAGAGAGTAAGAATATTCCATAACACGAGCCACATCACGAATTGCCATTTTTGCTGCCATTGTACCGAATGTTGCAATCTGTGCTACATGATCGGCGCCGTATTTTGAAACAACATAATCTATAACCTCTTGCCTACGCTCATAGCAGAAATCGATATCAAAATCCGGCATGCTAATACGCTCTGGGTTTAAAAACCGCTCAAAAATCAAGTTGTATTCAATGGGGTCGATTTCGGTAATCCCCAAGCAATAAGCCACTAAACTGCCAGCGCCAGATCCTCTGCCTGGACCTACAGGAATACCTTGACTTTTAGCGTATTGCACAAAGTCCATTACAATTAAAAAATAATCTATGTACCCCATCTTTTTGATTACAGAGATTTCGTAATTTAACCGTTCTTTTAAAGATTCGTTTGGAATATTGCCGTAAATGCGTTCAAAGCCGGAATAACAGAGGTCAAGAAAATATTCTTCATTTGTTTTATTTTGATTGTTGGTAAAGTTAGGTAGCTTTGTTTTGTTAAATTCAAAAGAGATATTACATTTATCTGCTACTTCTTTAGTATTAAACACAGCTTCTGGAATATCTTTAAAACTTTCTAGCATCTCTTCTTGCGATTTGATATAAAGGTCATCGGCACCAAATTCCATGTTTGGGGCATTAATTGTTGAGTTTGTTTGAAGGCAGAGCATAACTTTGTGCATTTTAATATCTTCTTTATAAACATAATGCACATCGTTTGTTGCAACAACTTTAATATTTTCGGCTTTGGCTATTTTTATTAAATTACTATTAACGAATTTACTTTCTTCTGTTCCATGTTCCTGTAGCTCAATATAGTAATCATCTTTAAATATTTCGTGGTAGAATTTTGCAACTTCTGTTGCTGCTTCAATGTTGTTAGAGAGCGCAAGTTTAGCCACTTCTCCGCTAACACAGCCAGAAAGGCAGATTAAGCCGTTATGATATTGCTTGATTAGGTCTTTATCGATTCGGGGTTTTATATAAAAGCCTTCTGTGAACGAAAGGGAAACCATTTTAATTAAATTGCGGTAGCCCTCGTTGTTTTTGCAGATTAAAACCAAATGATCTCTTTTACCATCAATTTTGAACTCTTTGTCGAATCTTGTGCGGGGTGCAACATACATTTCGCAGCCAATTAAAGGCTTAACACCCTCTTTAAGAGCTTCTTTATAAAATTCAATAACGCCATACATTGCACCGTGATCTGTTATTGCCACAGCAGATTGCCCAAGTTCTTTTGCCCGCTTGGCAATTTGTTTAATGCGGCATGCACCATCTAATAGACTATATTCGCTATGTAAATGTAAATTAACAAAGTCGCTCATAAAAAAATCTCTCTTTATTATTTTTGTTACTAAAATTATAGAACAAAACTTACACTTTTGCAAATGTTTAAGTTTTAACCTAAAAATGCTAGCAATTTAAAAATTGAAGTGAACAGTTTTATGCAGAAACATAAAATAATTCACTTCAATAAAGATTATTTAAATATCGTTTTTTAATTTGTTGATTGCAAGTTCAATGCGCTTGGCAACATCGTTTTTACCAAGAATTGCAGCAAGTTCAATTGCTCCGCCGGGGGTAAACTGTTTGCCACTCAAGGCTGTTCTTATAGGCCAAAGCACAAAGCCATTTTTTGCACCGCATTTTTCAATGTATTGCATTAAAATATTGTGTAGGTTAGGAACAGAGTAATCATTTATATCTTTAAAAATAGGGAGAACATCAATTAAAACTGTAAGAGAACTTTCTTTTGTTGTTTTCATCTTTTTACTAATAAATAGATCTGTGCTATAGTCTGGTAAAGAATCGATAAAATCCACCTGCTGGGGGATATCGCTCAAAAATTCAGTTCTGGTCTGCAAAGTAGATGCGATTAATTCAAAATCCACATCAGCTCTTTTTACTGTTTGCTGAATAAACGGTTTAGCTTTTGTTAAAAATTCTGCGGGTGAAAGTTGTTTTATGTAGTGTGAATTTATGTAGTTAAGCTTTTTTATATCAAAAATAGCAGGGGATTTAGATATGCCAGAAATTTTAAATTCGTGAACCAGATTATCTAGTGAGAATATTTCTTGTTCAGATTTAGGACTCCAGCCAAGCAGAGCAATATAATTAATTATGGCAGGTTCTAAATACCCTTTTTGAACCAGATCTTCAAAAGAGGCGTCACCGTTACGTTTAGAGAGTTTTTCACTCTGGTTTTTCATAACCGGGCTGCAGTGAATGTATTTAGGAATCTCCCAACCAAAAGCTTCGTAGAGCAGATTGTATTTTGGAGCAGAGGATAAGTATTCATTTCCACGAATAACATGAGTTATCCCCATCAAGTGGTCATCTATAACATTTGCCAAGTTATAAGTAGGCATGCCGTCTGCTTTAATAAGCACTTGGTCATCCAAAGAGCTGTTTTCTACTGTAATATTGCCAAAAACCTCATCTTCAAACGTAGTTTGCCCAGATTCTGGAATTTTTTGACGAATGACATATGGCATACCGGCTTTTAATTTTTCTTCTACCTGCTCCGGAGTTAAGTGACGGCAGAAACCATCGTATTTAGAAAGTTCACCAGAGAACTTTTGCAGCATTCGCATCTCTTCTAAACGTGCTTTATCACAGAAGCAGTAATATGCATGGCCAGATTCCACAAGCTGTTTAGCATATTTTGCGTAAATATCCATACGTTCACTTTGAACATATGGACCAAAGTCACCGCCAATATCTGGCCCTTCATCCCAGACAAGGCCGGTGGCTTTTAATGTTTTATAGATCACATCAACGGCACCGGGCACTAAACGTTCTTGGTCAGTATCTTCTATTCTTAATATAAATTTACCATTTAAAGATTTTGCTAGCAAATAAGCATAAAGTGCTGTTCTTAAATTGCCAACGTGCATGTAGCCTGTGGGGCTTGGGGCAAATCTTGTTCTAACTTCGTTCATAAAATAAAACACCTCTAAAGAATATATTTTTTGATTAGATAAGCTCCCACTAAAAATTATGTGGGAGCAGGTTGTGAATTTATTTTTTATTGTTACATATAAACCCTAAAACTAAACTTAAAATCATAAGCAAACCTGCGGAGATTTTGGTTAGCCTTGCAAGTTTAGCACTATATGTTCTGCCTTTATTTTTGCTGTAAAAAGAATCATTTGAACCGCCTCCCATTGAAGCAAGACCGCGCGAATTAGATTCTTGTAGCATAATTACTACAATTAAAAATATAGAGATTGCAAGAATACAACCACCTAGAATATATTCATGTATGTTCACAAAAACATCCCTTTCTTAAGATAAAAGTTACTATTAAAAATCATATCATAACTTTTTATAAATTGCAAGAGGTTTTAACAGCGAAAGCTTATAAAAATTTATATGGGATATGTATTTATATCTTTTTTATATAAAATAATTCTTCGTAATGGGCGCAAGTAGAGGGCAGTATTGCAAGTTTGCATTTTAGCCGCTTTTCTGATATAATGAAAACTGAAAATTTGAATGAGATATGAGGATTATGGGTATGAAAAAACCATTGGTGTATATATCTGTATCTTTGTTGAGTTTAATGTTATTAATTATTATCTTTTTTGATTTTAATTATAAAACACCAAAGCAAATGGAATTAATTCCACAAAATAACCAAGGGCTAGAAAGTTTAATTGTAAAAAATAATAATCAAGGCTATACAATCTTAGAAAAAAACAATTTAATAACGGTTTTAGGAGTTGATAGTAACCTTATAGACACAGTTAAATGTCAAAAACTCTTGGCTAATCTATTAAACTTAACAATAAATGAACTTACGGAACAAAGTTTGCAATTAAAGAAGCAATATGGTTTGCAAAAGCCATTAGCAACAGTAAGTGTTAATTATTATATTGATAAAAAAGTAGACCATGTAGAAATTAATATTGGGAATGAAGCTCCCGCTAATTTGGGCAACTATGCTCGGTTGAATGGAAAAGATGAAATATTTATATTACCAAAAGAAATAGCCGATTTATTATTAGCTTCGCAAACAGAGTTTATTTCTAGGGAAATATTTAAAGATATAGCGGACTTTAAAACAGCTGATTGGCAATTAAATATTTTTGATCTAAACAAAGATGAGGAAACTATTGTAATGAAAAATGCAGAGGGGAATGCAGTGTATTTTGTCAATGGCAATCAAAAAGCACTTTTATCTAATACGGCAAAAAAAAAGATGATGAATTTATTAAATTTACAAGCACTTGAAATAGAAAAAATATCACCGGGTTTAGATGATATTGATATGTATGGGTTATTAATACCATATATGCAAATTAATATAAGTTCAGGTGAAAAATCAGAGTTCTTGAAGATTAGCGCACCTAAAGACGGAATGTGTTTTGTTATGCCAAGTAGCAGAAATATTGTGTTTAGATGCAACAAAGATGATATTTTTTTCTTAGATAATTATGAGGATTATAAAGATAGTTTATATAAAAAATATATTTTTGATTCACAGGAGCAGGATATTAACTCTTTTAATATAAAAATTAAAGACAAAAATATAGAAATTAAAAAAGCAAATGGAGTTTGGCAGTTATATATTAACGAAAAATTGTCTACGCAGGTAGATTCCAATAAGTTTATTGATGAGATTTTACTGCAATTTAATAAATTGGAACTTACAAATGGTGAGCTTAAAATGTTTGATTCCAGTGCAACACCTGAAGTTGACCTAGAAATAAATTACGAAAATGAGCAAAAAGATAATTATCAGTTTTTTGTTGTAGAAGGCAATGCTTATGTTACTTATAAAACATATAATATTTGTTTTAAAGTAGATAAAAAAATGCTTGACGAACTTTGTAATATATTAAGAAAAGTATTGTGACAATTACAAATTGAGAGAATTTAAAAAGTAAAAGGATGGTTTTAATTTATGCCAAATGGAAGTTTAAGGCTTTGTTTGGGTTGTATGAACTATGTTAATGCAGAAGAGGCAATCTGCAACATTTGCGGAACGAATAGATATGAGGAAAATAACGCGGATGAACTAAAGCGAGGATATCTTTTAGATAATAGGTTTTTAGTTGGGAAGGCTATTAAAAGAAATGGTGAACATATTATTTATATAGCTAAAGATAATGATGAAAACAAGCTATATTTTATTAAAGAGTATGCACCACAAATAATTTCAACAAGAAGTAAATCTGGGGAAGTTATTGCAAAGCTTAGTTACGAAGTTAAACATAAAACTTTTATGGTAGATTTTTTAGATCTGCATCAAACCTTAAAACAGTTCAATTCAACCGAAGGACTATTGCCTATTGAAGATATAATTGTTAAAAATAAAACAGTGTATATTATATACAAGTACAAACATCTTACACCGCTACAAAAGTATGTGGAAAGTAATGGCAACTTTGATTGGAATAGTTGTAGAGATTGGATATTTAAATTAAATGGGCTTTTGATAACTTTACACAAGAATGGAGTAATACATAGAGGAATTAGTCCACAAACTTTGTATTTTGATGATAATAACAATCTAGTTTTATGGGATTTTTTGATACCTTGCTTTAGAACAAAAACTACTCAGCTTAATTATGAATTATTTGAAAGTTTTAGTGCACCGGAACAGTATTTTTTAAATAAATGGCAGGGTGAATGGACAGATGTTTATTCTACAGCATCTGTATTGGTTTATATTCTTACTGGGCATAAGTTAGAGGCACTGCGGAAAGATTTTTTTGAAGAAACTAATTTTAAAACACCAAAAAATGTACTAAATACATTGAAAGAAGCTTTGAATAGTGATTACCACAAAAGAATACAAACAATAAGGCAATTTAATATCGGTTTGTTAGATGAAGAGCAAGAAACTAGTAGATGCATAGACAAAACCATGATTTTTGATTTAAACGATACAAAAAAACAGGCGCCAGAAACAAATGCTGTTAAAACCGTTGTAGAACAGCAAGATAATGGAGTTCTAGAGATAAAAGGCATATTTAAAACATTAGTTTTTATAGGGCTGGGAGTAGTGTTAGTTGGTGCTATTGTGGCAGGTGTGCTTTATTTTATAAATAAAAATTCACAGCAAGCACCGCAGAAATTAGAAGTGAGCACGGTAGAACAAGCCGTATATAAAGCACAAAAACAAGTAGAAAGAGTTCCGAATTTTGTAGGCGAAGTCTATGAGGAAGTTTGCAAGCAAAATAACGGAAAATTTAAAATTGAAGCAGAAATGGTGTTTGATGAGATTGTGCCAGAAGGAGTTATTATATCTCAAACACCAAAATCGGGTACACAATATGAAGAAGATAGGCTGCTCCATTTTAAATTTGTGGTTAGCAAAGGAGTAGAAAAAGCTTTAATGCCGGATGTGTTGAGCTTGAATATTGCAGATGCCGAACAAAAATTAAATGAATTACAGATTAAATATGATAAGATTTTTGTAGAGACAGACGAAGTTGAACCGAATATTGTTTTTAAAACCAGCAAAGAAGCAGGTGAAGAAGTAAAAATAAATAAAGAAAAGGTTATGCTTTATTTAAAGAAAATTTAATAAAGAAAATTTTAGAAGGGAAGCGAAAGGAATGAAGTTGAGCAAGCTTTTGAGCAATACACACAAAGAATGGCCGGCAGATACTGTATCTAAGAGCCATGGATTTTTAATTAAAGGTGGTTATATTCGGCAAGTTACCAGCGGTATTTATTCTTATCTGCCGCTTGCTCAGATGATTTCTTTAAAAATAATTAAGATTATTAGAGAAGAAATGAATAATATCGACTGTATGGAGGTATTACTTCCAGTAGTTATGCCAAAAGAATTATGGGAAGAATCTGGGCGCTATGATTCTATTTCTGACGAATTATTGCGTTTTGAAGACAGAACCGGGCACGGTATGGTGCTTGGAATGACCCACGAAGAAGCTGTGGTGCATTTAGCAAGAACAGAGGCTACTACATATACCAAGTATCCGTTTGCAGTGTTTCAGATTCAAACAAAGTTCAGGGATGAAGCACGTTCACGTGGCGGTTTAATTAGAACCAGGGAATTTTTGATGAAAGATGCATATTCATTTCATACTACACAAGAGAGTCTGGATGAATATTATCAAAAATGTTATGATGCTTATTTTAGGATATTTAGAAGAGTAGGACTTAAAAATTTTATTGCAGTGGAATCAGACACAGGCATGATGGGTGGTATGGGCGCTCATGAATTTATGTTGCTATGTGATATTGGTGAAGATTCTTTAGCTATTTGCTCAAACTGCGGATATAGTGCAAATGTTGAAGTGGCTAAAGGAATAATAGAAAAAAATGATACGGTTGCAGCAGAAGTGATTGAAGAAGTTGACACACCGGGAGTAAAAACAATAGAGCAATTGCAAGAAGTGTTAAATTTGCCTAAAGAAAGATTAATTAAAGCTTGTGTGTTTGATGTAATAGGCTCTAACAAGCCACTAATTGTGTTTATTAGAGGGGATTTAGAAGTTAACGAAGCTAAACTCAAAAAAGTGATTGGTGCTGATATTAAACCAAGAGCGGCACAAGAAAATGATGGTATTTGTTATGGATTTATTGGACCTATAGGGCTTGAACTTAGTAAGTGCGATGTAATTTATGATATTTCGCTAAAAGATGAGAACAACCTGGTTTGTGGAGCTAATAGATTAGATAAACACTTAGTTGGAGTTAACATTAGGGATTTAGCAATAAAAGAATTTAAAGATGTATATAAAGCAAGTGCAGATATGCTATGCCCGGTTTGCAAAGAAGTTCACCTTGATATTTCGCATGGGATAGAAATTGGGAACATATTTAAACTGGGTGATAAATATACTAAGGCAATGCATGTGACATACACAGCTGCAAATGGCCGCGACGAAACTCCAATTATGGGTTGTTATGGTATTGGCATAGGCAGGTTAATAGCTTCGGTGCTAGAAGAACATAACGATGATCATGGGCCAATTTGGCCGATTTCTATCGCACCATTTTGTATACACATTGTTGCTATAAAATATCACGATGAGAAAGTTAACGAGTATGCAAACAAGATTTATAGAGAGCTATCCTTAAAATATGATGTTGTACTAGATGACCGAGATCTTTCTGCAGGAGTACAATTTGCCGATGCAGACTTGATAGGAGTACCGGTAAGGCTGATTATTAGTGCTAAATCTATTGCAAATAATGAAATAGAAATTGTTACAAGAGATAGATCGGTAAGTAAAAAGGTGGCAATTGCAAATGTAGTCAGCGAAGTAGAAACTATAGTTAACGACTTAATGAAAAAGTACAAAGGAAAGAATAATTAGCATGATTCAACAATATTAAAAAGAAAAATAGTTAAATAAGCTGAGAATATATTAATAAATAATTAACAAAAAGTAAAATTAAATCTAAAGTCATTGGAATTACTAGCAAGTTAGTGTATAATACGAGGTGTTCGAGGCTGTTCGCATATAATTGAGAACAACCCGAAAGTTAAGATATTTTAAGGAGATGTTGTAAAGAATGGAGTCAGTCAAAAATTTGGTTATTGCAACGTTAGTTACTGTTGCAGTTGGAATTACTTTTGCTGGTTGCGGTGCTAAAACAGAAGAAGTTAAAGCAGAGGAAACAACCCCTGTGGCAACAGAAGAAGTAAAAGTAGAAGAAGTACCAGTGGAAGAAGTTTCTACAGAAGAAGTTAAAGCTGAAGAAACACCAGCAGAAACAGAAGTAAAGACAGAAGAAACCAAAGTAGAAGAGACTAAAACAGAAGAAGTTAAAGCTGAATAGTTTTTTTATTAATGTTACCAATACCTGGGGTGTTGAGCATCCCAGGTATTGTTTTTAGTAGTTTAAATGCTGGTATAGCTCAGTTGGTAGAGCATCTCACTCGTAATGAGAAGGTCGTCAGTTCAAATCTGACTACCAGCTCCATAATATTTTTTAAGATACCGTGTGTAAAAGCAAACGGTATTTTTTTAATTTAACAGGATAAAACAATAAAAAATTTTAGTGTAAACAACAAGTTAATTATAGAAGAAAAAAAGGAATATAGAGTTTACAAAAATAGAAAAACATGTTATTATATTCTAAAATGTTTAACTTTTTAGAATATAATAAGGAGCGGGGAAGGATGCAAAACGATGTTTTAAAAATTTTAATAACGGAAGAAGAAATAAAAGCTAAAGTTAAAGAGATGGGCAAGCAAATTAGCAAAGATTATGCACAAAAGAATTTGATGCTTATTAGTGTTTTAAAAGGTGCAGTTGTTTTTTTAGCAGATCTTATGCGAGAGATAACTGTTCATGCAGAAATAGACTTTATGGCGGTTTCTAGTTATGGCAAGAGCACAAAGACATCTGGAATTGTTAGAATAATAAAAGACCTTGACATAAATCTAGAAGGTTATGATGTTTTAATTGTAGAAGATATTTTAGATAGTGGTACAACTTTAAACTATTTAACAAAAGTCTTAAAGACCAGGAATCCTATGAGCTTGAAGATTGCTACCTTGCTCAACAAACCTGAAAGAAGGGTGAAAAATATTCAACCAGATTATTGTGGTTTTAATATTCCAGATGAATTTGTTATAGGTTATGGTTTAGATTACGCTGAAAAATACAGGAATTTACCTTATATTGGTGTACTAAAAAAAGAAGTTTACGAAAAATAAAATAGTGTTAAAGGGGAGAGTTGTTTAAGCTATGAAAAAAAAATCAAATGATCTTATTATATATTTATTATTTGTATTAGGAGTATTTTCTTTACTTTTCTTGATTTTTAATGGCGGCGAAAAAAAATCTATAAAATATTATCAGATTATTGATTATTTTAAAAATGACCAAGTTTATGGCTATGACCTAAAATTAGGCAGTGGTGATTTATCTTTGGTTATAAAAGAAAAACAAGAAAAAACAGAAAAGGTGTTATATGAAGAGCCAAATGGAAATTTGCTATTTGCAAAGCCAGATGTAGTGTTAAAGCAGCAAAAACTTTTTTTACTAGATTTGTGCAGAGCTCAAATAAGCGGTATATACAGAGACTTTGAATCCAATAAATTGGTAATTAATAAAGTGGTTACACCGGCAGTTTTTAGAAGAATAAATTATAAGTTGCCTAATGTTGATATATTTTTATTTGATATTAAAGATTATGTAAAGGAGCATAATACAAAATTTCCAGAACAAACAATAAAAGTTGATTATAAACGCACAACTACTTCAATGGGAATATTATTGCAGTTCTTATTCAATTCAATTTTACCAATAGTAGTTTTAATAATAGGTTGGGTATTTATTTCTAGGTATGTATCTAAAGGGTCCATGCATGATATTGGTGGGTTTAAATCTAAGGCTATTAGATATATGGATAAAGGCCCAAAGGTCACATTTGAAGACGTAGCGGCTTTGCTTGAAGAAAAAGCAGAGTTACAAGATGTTCTGGAGTTTTTAAAAAATCCTAATAAATTTGACGAAATTGGGGCAAGAATTCCAACAGGAATTTTAATGGTAGGGCCTCCTGGAACAGGTAAAACGTTGCTTGCTAAAGCGTTAGCGGGCGAAGCAGATGTGCCGTTCTTCTTTATTTCTGGCTCAGCTTTTGTAGAAATGTTTGTTGGTGTTGGAGCCTCTAGGGTAAGAGACCTTTTTGAACAAGCAAAAAAGAACTCACCGTGTATTGTATTTATTGATGAAATTGATGCTGTAGGCAAGCGCAGAGATGGCGAATCTTTTGGTGGGAATGATGAGCGTAACCAGACACTTAACCAGCTATTAGTGGAGATGGATGGTTTCACTAAAAATTCCGGCATTATTGTTATTGCAGCTACAAATATGGCGGATAGTTTAGATAAAGCGTTGCTTAGACCTGGACGGTTTGACAGGCAAATTTATGTGGGGTATCCAGATATTAAAGGCAGAGAAGAAATTCTTAAAGTGCATGCTAAAGATAAAGCAATTGCACCAGATGTTGATTTTGAAACGGTTGCTAAAGCAACAATCGGCTTTACAGGAGCTGATCTTGCCGGGCTTATGAACGAAGCAGCTTTGATTGCAGTGAAAAATGGCAAAAAGGCAATTAGATCAGAAGATATTGACACTGCAGCTATTAAAGTAATGGTGGGAACAGAAAAAAAGAGCAAGATTGTTACTGAAGAGAATAAAAGATCAACAGCATACCATGAATCTGGGCATGCAATATGTGCTTACTATTGCGAAAACTATGACGATGTTAATATGGTATCTATAATTCCAACAGGGCCAGCTGGAGGTTTTACTCTCTCTATGCCAAAAGAGGATGATATGTATAGAACGGATAAGGCAATGTTTGAAAGTATTGTTGTATCTATGGGCGGAAGAGTAGCAGAGAAATTAATGCTAGATGAAGTTTCTACCGGTGCCAGCGCAGATATGAGATCGGCAACACTGGAGGCTAGGAAGATGGTTACTATTTATGGTTTTAGTGATGAATTAGGCAATGTGGTTTACGACAACTCTGTTTTGGGTATCAGTGGCTATTTAGATCCATTGTCACACTCCGAAGAAGTAAGGGCAAAAATAGACTCTCAGATAAAAAAAATTATGGATAGAGCCTATGATAAAGCGGTTGAGATTTTAACTAAACACAAAGACAAATTAGAAAAACTTACCAAATATTTGCTAGAACATGAAAAAATTGATGCCGTTGGTTTTGAACAGATGATGAGAGCAAATTAATGGAAAAATAAGTGATGAAAGGGAATTTTAATGGCAAGTTTAACCGAAAGGATTTATGATAATGAGAGTATTAAATCGCTTAAGGGAGCGGAAAGAGTTAGAAAGAGACCGGGAGTTATTTTTGGGTCGGATGGTCTTGAAGGCTGTGAACATTCATTTTTTGAGATCCTTTCGAATGCAATAGATGAGGCAAAAGCGGGATTTGGCAATAAGATTATTGTAACGCGGTATAAAGACAAATCAATTACTGTGCAAGATTTTGGCAGAGGAATACCGGTTGATTTTAATAAGCGGGAGAATAAATATAATTGGGAACTTTTGTTTTGTGAACTTTATGCTGGCGGGAAATATAATTTAGACCAATTTACCAATTATGAGTTTTCTTTAGGGCTTAATGGTTTAGGTCTTTGTGCTACACAATATGCATCTGAATTTATGGATGTTGAGATTATTAGAGACGGTTTTAAATATAACCTTAAATTTGAACATGGGGAGAATATTGGTGGGCTTACTAAAGAGAATTGCACAGATGAACAAACGGGTTCAACTTTACATTGGCGCCCAGATTTAGATGTTTTTACTGATATAGATATTCCATATGAATATTTTGTTCAAACGTTAAAACGCCAAGCGGTAGTTAATTCGCCAATCAATTTAGTGCTAATTTGGGAAGCCGAAAATGGAACTCACGAAGAAACTTTTGTATATTCAAATGGTTTGCAGGATTATTTGGTAGAACGCTGTTCAGAAGATTACTTTACACCTATTCAATATAAAAAAAGCAATATAGGGTATGGAAAAGACCGTGAAGATAAAAGTGAATATAGCGTTAAAGCAGAGGTAGCATTTTGCTTTTCAAATTCATCTAACTTTTTGGAATATTACCATAATTCAAGTTTTTTGGAACACGGTGGGGCGAGCGAAAAGGCGGTAAAATCTGCATTTGTTAGCCAGATAGATAATTTTTTAAAAAAGAACAACAAATATCTTAAAAATGAATCTAAAATTACATTTGCAGATATTGAAGACTCTTTAGCATTGGTTATATCTTCACAGTCTAGCCAAACATCTTATGAAAATCAAACTAAAAAATCCATTACAAATAAATTCATTACAGAATTTATAAATGAATTTTTACAACATGAGCTTGAGATCTATTTTATTGAAAAACCAGATGAAGCAAATAAGATTGCAGATCAAATTTTGGTAAATAAACGAAGTCGTGAAAATGCAGAAAGAACTAGAATAAATATTAAAAAAAAGCTGCAGGGCAATTTAGATATTGCAAACCGTGTAAAAAAGTTTGTAGATTGCCGAACTAAAGATGTGCAAAAAAGAGAGCTTTATATTGTGGAGGGCGATTCAGCACTGGGTGCCTGTAAGCTGAGCAGAGATGCAGAATATCAGGCAATTATACCAGTTAGAGGAAAGATTTTAAATTGCCTTAAATCTGAATACAACAAGATATTTAATAGCGAAATTATTATAGATATTGTTAAAGTATTGGGCTGTGGAGTGGAAGCTAAAACCGCATCAAATAAACAGATGGCAAATTTTAACATTAATCAGTTGCGCTATAACAAAATAGTTATATGCACAGACGCCGATGTTGATGGCTTTCAGATTCGCACTTTAATTTTAACTATGTTTTTTAGATTAATGCCAGAATTGATTAAGCAAGGCTATGTTTATATAGCTCAGTCTCCGCTTTACGAAATAAATACTAAAGAGAAAACTTATTTTGCATATAGCGAAAAAGAAAAACTTAGAATTTGCAATGAACTTAACGGTAAAAAATATACAATACAAAGATCAAAAGGGCTTGGCGAAAACGAACCGGATATGATGTGGCTAACTACAATGAACCCCAAAACAAGGCGGCTTGTTCGTGTAAATTTTGATCAGGAAGAGTTAGTTTTAAAAATGTTTGATGTACTTTTAGGCGAAGATATTGTATCTAGAAAAGAGTTTATTGCACAAAACGGTGCTAAATATATGGATTTGTTAGATGTTATGTAGTTTGTTTTACGAGTCTTTAAGAAAGGATGTAAAAACTTGAAGGGCAAGAAACACGAAAAAGAAGAAAAAAGAGAAACAAACACAGAAAATGTGTATATAGAAGAGATGGGGCAAACTAAAAACCAAAACTTAACAGAAACACTTGAAACTAATTATATGCCTTATGCTATGAGTGTTATTCTTTCTCGTGCCATACCAGAAATTGACGGATTTAAACCTTCGCACAGAAAGCTGCTTTACACCATGTATAAAATGGGCCTTTTAACTGGTTCTAGAACTAAATCGGCAAATGTTGTTGGGCAAACAATGCGCTTAAATCCACATGGTGATAGTGCGATATATGAAACTATGGTGCGGCTCTCTAAAGGGAATGAATCTCTCTTAATGCCATTTATAGACTCTAAAGGCAACTTTGGTAAAGCATATTCGCGTGATATGGCATATGCAGCGTCTAGATACACCGAGGTTAAATTGAGCGAAGTTTGTGAGTATGTTTTTGAAGATATAGATAAAAATACGGTTGATTTTGTGGACAACTACGATAGTACTACAAAAGAACCAGTATTACTGCCAATTGCATTCCCTAATATTTTAGCCAACCCTAATTTGGGAATAGCAGTAGGCATGGCTAGCAATATTTGTTCATTTAATCTGCGTGAACTATGCACAGCAACAATTGAATTAATTAAAAACTCAGAATATGATGTTGCAAATTCTTTAATAGCACCGGACTTTTCTACCGGTGGCCAAATTTTGTTAGATAAAGATGCAATGAAGAAGATTTATGAGACTGGCCGTGGCAGTTTTAAAGTTAGAGCTATTTATAATTATGATAACAAGAACAACTGTATAGATATTACAGAAATTCCACCAACAACAACTATAGAGGCAATTGTAGACAAAATAGTAGAATGTGTAAAAACAGGCAAACTTAAAGAGATTTCAGATGTTAGAGATGAAACAGATTTAGGAGGTTTAAAATTAACAATAGATTTAAAACGAGGTATAGACCACACAAAGCTGATGAAGAAACTCTTTAGGTTAACGCCACTAGAGGATAGTTTTTCATGTAATTTTAACGTTTTGGTTGGCACAGAACCTAAAGTATTAGGTGTTCCCGAAATTATTAAATATTGGTTAACATTTAGAAGAGAATGTGTTAAGAGAAGCTTGCAGTTTGATTTAGAAAAAAAGAGCACTAAGCTTAATTTGTTAAAAGGGCTAGAAAAAATCCTGCTAGATATAGATAAGGCGATTAAAGTTATTAGAGAAACAGCAAATGACGCAGATGTTGTGCCAAATTTAATGCAAGCTTTTGAGTTAGATAAAGCGCAAGCGGAGTTTGTGGCAGAAATTAAATTGCGTAACTTAAACCGGGAATATATCTTGAAAAAAACACAAGAAATAGATAGTTTAGAAAAGGAAATTAATTGGGTAAAAGAATCACTTGGCAGTGATAAAGCAATTGGAGAAATTATTATAAAAAAACTGGAAGAAATCGCAAAAAAATATGGCAAAGAACGTCAAACGTCGTTTATTCTATGCGAAGGGTTAGAAGAGCAACAAGAACAAGAGGAAGTGCCCAACTATCCTGTTCATATATTTGTTACTAAAGAAGGGTATATAAAGAAAATAACAACGCAATCTCTTAGAATGAGTTCGGAACAGAAACTTAAGCCAGGTGACAAAATAGCCGCAGATATAAAAACAACTAATAATTCAGAACTGCTAATCTTTACCAATTTTGCTCAGGTATATAAGTTAAAATGTAATGATTTAGACGACACAAGAGCTAGTACTTTTGGAGAGTTTTTACCAGCAAAACTTTTAATGGACGAAAATGAACTGCCACTGTTTGTTACTGCAACTTTAGATTATTCTGGAGACTTAATTATTGCCTTTAAAAATGGCAAATTTGCACGTGTGGCACTTGAATGTTATAAAACTACAACCAACCGTAAAAAATTGATTAAGGCTTATAATTCAGATTCAACACCAGTGTTTATGATGCAGATTAAAGAAGATATAAATCTTGTAGTTACGTCTGCTCAAAAAAGAATTTTGGCATTTAATACATCGCTTTTACATACCAAAGTCACAAAAGATACCCAAGGTGTTTTAGTAATGAAATTAAAAAAGGGAGACAAATTAGTCAAAGTAAAAACAGAGGAGCAGGCACGTTTAAAAAATATATCTGAATATATAGTTACAAATATTCCACGGGCAGGAATATTAAAAGAGGCATCGCAGCTTAGCATGAATTTATAACCTTTTAGGAGCAAATTTTATGGAGTTTATATTTGATACACACGCACATTACGATGACCCGGCGTTTGATGCGGATAGATTAGATTTTTTAAAAGATTTACAAAGCTGTGGAATTAAAGGTATAGTTAATGTAGGTGCAGATATTAAAACATCGCAGCTTAGCACAGAATATGCAGAGCATTTTAATAATGTTTTTGCTGCAGTTGGAGTGTATCCTCAGAATGTAGGGAACTTACCAGACAATTATTTGGATATTTTAGAAGAGCTAGCACAGAAGCAAAAAGTTGTTGCTTTAGGAGAAATTGGCTTAGATTATCATTATGATACAGTTGATAAAAAGTTGCAACAAAGATGTTTTGAAGAGCAGTTGGAGTTGGCTAAAAACCTTAACCTGCCAGCAATTATCCATTCTAGAGATGCTGCAGAAGACACGCTGGCAATTTTAAAGAATACAAAGCCACAAAGATTTGTTGTGCATTGTTTTTCTTATTCTTTAGAGGTAGCAAAACAACTTGTTGCATTAGATTGCTATTTTGGTTTTACTGGTGTAATTACCTTTAAAAACGCTAAAAAATCGGTAGAGGTTTTAAAAGAATTACCACTTAATAGAATTTTAGTAGAAACAGATTGCCCATATATGGCGCCAGAACCCAATAGAGGCAAAAGATGCGACTCTAGTATGCTAAGATTTACAGTGCAGAAAATAGCACAAATAAAAGGGCTACAAAACTTAGAAATGATAAAAAGTTTAAATAAAAATGCAAGTGAGTTTTATAAGATAAATATTTAAGGAATTTATTATTAGGAGTTATTTATGGTGATAAAAAAATGGGAAGTTTTAGAGGCAGACGAAGGTAGGCAGAAAGAAATTACAAAAGAATATAATGTTAGCCCATTTTTAGCAGGAGTTTTAACGGCGCGTGGCTATAATAAAATTTCTGCTGCCCAAATTCTAAAGCCATCTGATTATTTTGCAGATCCGTTTTTATTACCAGATATGAAAAAAGCAGTAGAACGAATTGAAAAAGCAATTTTACTGAACGAAAAGATAGTAATTTATGGCGATTACGATGTTGATGGTATGACTGCAACAGTTATTATGGTAAAGTATCTTAAAACACGTAATGCAAATGTTTCTTATTATATTCCAGACCGTGAAGAGGAAGGTTATGGATTGAATACGGAGGCATTACAAAAGCTTAAAGAGGCTGAAACAGACCTTATAATTACAGTAGATAATGGCATTGTGGCAGTTGAAGAAGCAAAACTTGCAAAAGAACTGGGTATAGATTTGATTATTACGGATCATCATACCTTAAGAGATAGTATACCAGATGCACTAGCTGTAATTGACCCTTTAAGGGAAGAGTATAACGGTTTTGCAAAAATTGCGGGAGTTTGTGTTGCTTTTAAATTAATTGTGGCGCTTGAAAGAGGAGATTTTAGCAAAGCTTTTAACGCTTATGGAGCATTAGTGTGTATCGGTACTATAGCAGATATAATGCCTATTATCTCAGAAAATAGGTATATTGTAGAAAAAGGAGTAGAACTTTTACAAAAAGAACAAACACCAGGAATAGAAGCATTAAAACAAAGTGTGCTTGTTAAGGGCAATAAAATTACTACCAAAGATATTAGTTTTACAATAGCGCCAAGGCTCAATGCAGCGGCCAGGTTAAATTCAATTAATATTGCAATTGATTTGTTAATGAGTGAAGATAAGCAAGAAAGTGAACGCTTGGCAGAGGAATTAAAACAAAAGAATCAAGAGCGCAAGCAGTTAGAAAAAGAGGCTTTCAATTCTGCACTTGATTTTTTAGCTAACAATATAGAGGAACAGAACCGCAAAGTAATTATAATTGATGGAGATAACTGGCACCCTGGAGTGTTAGGAATTGTGGCAGCTAAAATTGCAGATAAATTCTCTAAACCTTGTATTGTTATTGGAAAATATGACAAAATAGCTAAAGGCTCAGGCAGAAGTGTTGGTGAATTCCCGTTAGTAGATGCTTTAAACAATGTGGGGGAATGCTTTATTAAATATGGCGGTCATAAATCGGCGGTGGGTTTTAGTATTTGCTTAGATAAAATTGAAGAGTTTAAGAAAAAATTAGAAGATTATATTGAGAATAATTTTTTAACAATGCCATCTGGAAAATTGATAATAGATAAAGAAGCAGACTTAAACGAGTTGAGCATTAAGAATATTTCTGAACTAGAGCGTTTGCAGCCATTTGGAACTGGTAATGAAGAACCACTTTTTTTAATTAGAAATGTAAAAATCAAACAAATTATACCACTTTGTGGTGGCAAGTATATAAAATTAAGAGTTTTAAAACAAGAAAAAACAATTGATTTACTTTGTTTTTTTATGGGAGTTACTGAGTTTTTTTATAAACCAGGAGAAAATATAGATGCAGTAGTTTCTTGCAAGGTAGATTATTATGGAGTAATAGAACAAACAACAATTAAAATTGTTGATTTAAGACCAACACAGTTTAATCAGAATGATTATTTTGAAGAGAAAATGACCTACGAAGATTTTAAAAGAGGAAAAATAACCTTAAAAGCTAATTTATGCCCAACACGGGAGGAAATAGCAATAGTATATAGATGTATTAAAAAATATAGGAATTTTCAAGATGTAGATTCCATTTTTTTAAAGTTGCAGCATTTTAATATTAAGTATTTTAAATTTAGGCTTATTCTTGATGTTTTAAACGAGTTTAATTTAATTTTACATAAAAAGTATATAACTATTAATGAATATGCAGAAAAATGTGACCTTAAAAATTCTAAGATTTTAAGTTTATTAGAAACATATTAATATGCTAAAAAAACTAAGAGAGGGGGGAAGATTTTGGACAAAATATTAGATGATTTAATTACCGCAGTTAAAAAGAATACACGGAATTTAAGTGTGGGACAGATAAAAAATGCATATCTCTTTGCTAAAGAAGCACATAATGGGCAAATGCGTCATTCCGGTGAACCGTATATTATTCATCCTGTAGCAGTTGCCAAGATTTTAATTGAATTAGGAATGGACACTCAAACAGTTATTGCAGGCCTTTTGCATGACGTTTTAGAAGACACTCCTGTTAGTTTTGAAACGTTAGAAAAGGAATTTACACAAGAGGTAGCTTATTTGGTGAATGGAGTTACCAAACTTAGCACAATGAAATATACAAGTAGAACAGAAACTCAGATGGAAAACATTAGAAAAATGTTTTTGGCTATGGCACACGATATTCGAGTTATTATTATAAAATTAGCAGATAGATTGCATAATATGAGAACAATAAAGTATGTTAAACCGAGTAAACAACGTGCAAAAGCGTATGAAACGATGGAACTTTATGCACCTATTGCTCATAGATTAGGGATGAGTAATATAAAAGAAGAACTAGAGGCTATTTCTATTAAAGTTCTAGACCCATATGCTTGCAGCGAGATTGAAGAATACCTAGAAATAAACCAAAAAGCCAGGCAAAAATTGTTAAACGCTATTAAAAACAGAATTAGTGAACGGTTAATTGGCGAAAACATTAAACATGCACTAGAAGGTAGAGTGAAGAGCATCTATGGCATTTATCGCAAGGCATATATGGCAGACAAACGTTTTGAAGAAATTTATGATGTTTATGCAATTAGGATAATTTTAGATACAGAAATTGAATGCTACAATATGTTAGGCATTGTGCACGATATGTTTAGACCGTTGCCAAATAGGTTTAAAGATTATATTTCAACCCCCAAGCCTAATATGTATCAGTCGTTGCACACCACAGTTATAGATTCAAATGCAATACCTTTCGAAATCCAGATAAGAACATGGGAGATGCATTACACTGCAGAATATGGTATTGCAGCACATTGGAAATATAAATTAGGCATGGGTAGCAATAAAAGAGATGGTTTTGACAAACGCCTAGCTTGGATTCGTCAATTACTTGAAGTACAAAAAGAGTCAGACACAAATGACGCGTTGCTACTTTCAATAAAATCAGACTTTATTCCAGAAGAAGTTTATGCTTTTACACCACAAGGTGAGGTAAAAGCTTTGCCAAATGGTTCTACAGCAATAGATTTTGCCTATTCAATCCATTCAGAGGTAGGTAACCATATGGTTGGAGCGAAAGTGAATGGTAAGTTAGTTTCTATTGATCATGTGATAAAAACTGGCGAACTTATTGAAGTTATTACAAACGCAAAGTCAAACGGACCAAGTAGAGATTGGCTGAAGGTGGTTAAAAGCAGTGAAGCACGGAGCAAAATACGAAGTTGGTTTAAAAATAAACATAAAGAAGAAAATATTCAGGAAGGTAAAGCAGAATTTTTAAAAGAACTGAAGAAAAATTTAATTAATTTGTCTTCTAAGGAATATGAAAAATTTGCACTTGAGGTAGCAAAAGTTTATAAATTTAATGAAGCTAACGAGTTTTATGCGGCGTTAGGCTATGGGGGTCTTTCGGCTACAGCAATTGCACCTAAATTGCGAGATATATATTCTAAAAACTATAAAGCAGCAGAACCAGAAAAACCAATAATAGAACGGCGTAAAACGGGCGAAGTGCAATTAAAGCATGGCAATAGTATTATTGTAGAAGATTTAGAAGGATGCTTGGTTAAATTTGCAAGATGTTGTAATCCATTGCCAGGCGATGAAATAATAGGTTTTGTAACTAGAGGCTATGGCATTTCGGTCCACAGAAGAAATTGCCCAAGCGCACTGGTATCTCAAAAAGCAACAGCACAACCTGAACGCTGGATTAACGTTACATGGAATAAAACACTTAATGGCGAGCATTTTAACACAAATATTGAGGTAGTTGCACATAGCAGATTAGGGCTTTTTGCTACCGTGGCAGGCAAAATTTCGAATGCAAAGTTAATTATGCATGAAATTGATGCAAGAGAGATAGAACCTCAAAAAAGTTCAATAAGAATAACATTAAGTGTTGAGAGTTTAGAACAATTAAATAGAGTAATACGCGAAATTGAATCGGTTTCAGGTGTAATTTCGGTAAAGAGATATTTAAACGCAGAAGAGGAGGAATAGATTTATTAAAGGTTTAGTGCAAAAAGTCAATCATGCTTCGGTTTATGTAGAAGATAAGCTTGAAAATTCAATTTCAAAGGGATTATTAGTCTTTGTTGGCATTTTTGAGCAAGATACAGAAAAAACACTGCAAAAATTTTGCCAAAAGATAGAGAATCTGCGTATATTCGAAGATGCAGATGGTAAGTTAAATCTTTCTGCTAAAGATATTAATGCAGAGATATTGCTAATTTCAAATTTTACATTATGTGCGGCGCCACACAGCGGCAATAGACCTTATTTTGGTGCAGCGGCAGAAAAAACCAAAGCGAAACTATTTTTTGAAAGCATGCCGCAATTGTTTACAGTTAAAACAAAACTAGGTGTTTTTGGTGCTTATATGAAGATACAATCTGAAGCGGACGGGCCAGTTAATTTAATTTTAGAAGTTTAAAAGTTTAAAGAGATGATTTTATGCAAGTGTTCAGAATATTTGTAGGAGCTCTTAGAGAGAATTGTTATATTGTTTCCAACGCAAAAAACAACACTTTGGTTGTAGATCCAGGAACAGAGGCAGATTTAATTTTTAATAAGCTGGTTCAAAACAATTTAACACTTAAAACAATCTTGCTAACACATGGCCACTACGATCATATTGGTGCAATAAACGAGCTTACAGCAAAAACAAACTGCAAAACAATTTATGTGGGCAAAGAAGATATAGAGCTTTTAACAGATAATGAGAAAAGTATGGCAGCTACAGTGAATCAGGATGCAGTGTTTTTAGAAGATAAAATATTAAAAATAGCAGAAGGAACATTTAAACTAGAAGATTTAGATGTAGAAGTTATAAAAACACCTGGGCATACAAAAGGCAGTGTTTGTTACCTTATAAATGGAATCTTATTTAGTGGAGACACTTTATTTAGAAACGGCATAGGCAGAACGGACTTTTGGGGCGGTAACAGAGCAGAGCTAGAAAAATCTCTTAAAAAATTAAGCAAATTGCCTAAAGATATAATAGTATGCCCAGGGCATGGTTTAAAAACACGAATCGGCGACGAACTTTAACATACAAAGAGGGCGCTTAAAATGGAAGAAAACAAGAAGATAAAAATACATTATACTTTTGCAGAGGAATTATTAAACGCAATATCACATGGAGTTGGAGCGGTTTTAGCAATTTTAGGGCTAGTTTTTGGCGTTATCTACACAGCCAGGCTTAGCTGCAATAAAGGTGTGGTAGGAGTTTCAATCTACGGTGCTACACTAATATTACTATATACAATGTCCACAGTTTACCACGCAGTTAAACCAAGTAGAGCAAAAGCCATTCTTAGAATTTTTGACCATTGTTCAATATATATGCTTATTGCCGGTAGTTATACGCCGATTATTATTTGTTTATATAATGGTCTAGCTCGCACAATATTCTTAAGTATCACCTGGGGAATAGCGCTTTTTGGGATCGCGCTTAACATAATAAACCTAGAAAAATTCGAAAAGCTTTCACTCACATGCTATCTGGTTATGGGTTGGCAAGTGGTTTTTATGTTAAAGCAGGTATTAAAATCAGTTAGTTCAAAAGGCATATTGTTACTTGTTGCAGGTGGATTGTGCTATAGCATTGGCGCGGTAATATATGTGCTTGGCAAAAAATATAAATATATGCATAGTGTTTGGCATATTTTTGTTTTAGCGGGCAGTGTTTTTCACTATTTTTCAATTTTGTTTTACATAATAAAATAAATAATATTTTTTGGGTTAAATAAAAAGGAGATAGATTTAATGCAACAGTTTTACGGCCATAAAAAGTGTGGTGCTAATGCACGATACTGCAAGTTCTTTGATTAAAACATAAATTTTATTTTATAAAAAGGAGAACTAGATATGAAACTTTTTGAAGAACTATGTAGACGTGGTGCAATTGCGCAATTTACAAACAAAGAAGGCATAGAGGAACTGATAAATAATGGCAAAGCGGTATTTTACATGGGCTGTGATGCAACAGCTAGTAGTTTACACGTTGGGCATTTTTTACAGTTAGTGCTTATAAAACGCCTTATGGATAGCGGTAACAAACCGGTTATTTTACTAGGCACAGGCACAACACTTGTGGGGGACCCTACCGGTAAAACAGATATGAGAAAGATGCTTTCTAAAGAAGAGATAGATTACAACGCAGATTGTTTTCAGCAGCAAATTTCCAAATATTTTGGTTTAAAAGATGCAGCCTTTGTCCGTAATGGAGACTGGCTGTGCAAATTAAAATACCTTGAACTATTGCGCGAAATTGGAACTTATTTTTCAGTCAATGCAATGCTCACGGCAGAATGCTTTAAATCTAGAATGGAACGCGGCCTTTCGTTTTTAGAGTTTAATTATATGATTATGCAGAGTTACGACTTTTTGCATCTTAACAAAGAATATGGTTGTAACCTAGAAATTGGCGGAGATGACCAGTGGTCGAATATTTTAGGTGGAGTAAAATTAGTTAAAAAAGCTCTAAATAAAGAAGTATTTGGTATGACGTTTAAGCTGCTTACAACACCAGAGGGCAAAAAAATGGGCAAAACAGAAAAAGGCGCTTTATGGCTAGATGAAGCAAAAATGCCGGTTTATGATTTTTATCAGTTTTGGAGAAATATTGATGACCAAAAAGTATTCGAATGCCTTAAACTTCTAACCTTTATCTCAATAGAAGAATTAGAAGAGATGGAGAGGTCGAATATAAATATTAATCAAGCTAAAGAACTGCTGGCATTTGAGGTCACAAAATTGGTACATGGAGAAGAAAAGGCAAAGCAGGCAGAAAGAACAGCAAAAGCGATTTTCACCGGCAACATGGATATAGAAACAATGCCATGCGTTGAGCTTAAAGATGCAGATTTTAACGAAGCTGATGAAATTGAATTAACGGCCATACTCACTAAATCTGGAGTAACAAAATCAAAAAGTGAGGCGAGAAGATTAATAGAACAGAATTCAATTGTAGTAGATGGTGAAAAAATAACAGATGTGAACCGAAAAATATTTAAAGATGATCTAAAAAAAGCATCGCTTGTTCTGCAAAAAGGCAAAAAGACGTTTTTGCGTATAACATACAAAGAGGTTTAGAGGGTGAAGCTGTGGAATTAAAAAAATCGCAATTTAACTATCAATTACCACAAGAATTAATCGCCCAAACTCCAATAACCCCACGTGATGCGTCTAGACTTATGGTTCTGAATAAAAAAGAGCATACAATAGAACATAAGCACTTTACAAACATATTAGATTATTTAAATAAAGATGACTTGCTGGTATTGAACAATTCAAAGGTCATGCCAGCAAGGCTGGTTTGCCACAGAGAAGACGGCACAGAATTGATGGAATTTTTATTGTTACGCGAACATGAAAAAGATATTTGGGAGGTTATGGTAAAGCCTGGCAAAAGGGCTAAAATTGGCTGCAGTTTTAGCTTTAATAATCAGCTTGTGGGCAAAATTATAGAAATTTTAGAGAACGGTAATCGTTTAGTGCGGTTTAGTTATTCTGGCAACTTTTTTGATGTTTTAGATTCTGTAGGCAAAATGCCGCTCCCGCATTATATAAAAACAGAGCTCAAAGATGCAGATAGATACCAAACAGTCTATTCAAAATATTTGGGCTCTGCAGCGGCACCAACTGCAGGCCTGCATTTTACAAAAGAGCTGCTTAAAAGAATAGAAGAAAAAGGGGTTAAAATAGGCTTTGTTACTTTGCATGTGGGAGCAGGTACATTTCGCCCGGTTAAAACAGAAAATATTATAGAGCATAAAATGCACGAGGAATATTTTGAACTTCCGGAAGTTACAGCAAATTTAATAAACCAAACAAAACAAACTGGCGGCAGAGTGATTGCGGTAGGCACCACCAGTTGCCGTACACTTGAATCTGTTTATAATTTATGTGGCAAAATTGAACCATTTTCTGGCCAAACAAAACTGTTCATTTATCCGGGTGCAAAGTTTAATGCTGTGGATGCACTTTTAACAAATTTTCACCTGCCAGAAAGCACGCTTATTATGTTGGTAGCGGCTTTTTGCGGTTTAGATTTCACTATGCAGGCGTATAACTTAGCGGTAAGAAATAAATATAGATTTTATAGCTTTGGCGATGCAATGTTTATATATTAAAATTTAAATCATATTCGGAGGTGCAAAAGTTTGAGAATAGAATCACTAATTAAATTTATTAAAGAAAATAATGAAATTGACGCCGGGCTAATATTTGGAACAAATAACCGCTTTTATTTTTCTGGCGCTTCTACAAGTGAAGGCATTTTGTTTGCGGACTCAAAGTCAGCTTATCTGCTGGTTGATTCCCGATACTTTGAATATTGCAAAAACACAGCAAAAAATTGTGAGGTTATTTTAATTACAGATTTACAAAAGCAACTTAAGGATTTAATAGAGGTTTGCAATTGCAAAAAAATCGCAGCAGATATTTCTGAGATTGATGTAGCACGGTTTGAATATTTTAAAACAATAATAAAACCAGCACAACTTTTAAGCGATGACACTCTAAATGATTTTATTTTAAAAACGCGTGCCATTAAAGATGCCAAAGAACTAAAAAATATTGAAGAAAGCCAAAAGCTTTTAGATTTAGGCTATGAATATATCTTAAAAAATGTAAAGATAGGTATGACAGAAACGGAACTGTCATTTAAGCTTTTTGTATTTTTAAAAGAACATGGAGCACAAGATGCTTCTTTTGAGTTCATAGCGCTTTCGGGCGAAAATACGTCTAAACCGCATGGAATGCCTGGCAAGCGAGAAATTAAATATGGTGATTTAATATTACTGGATTTTGGCGTTAAGGTAAACGGATATTGCTCAGACATGACACGTACCTTCGCAATAGGCGAGGCAACCGCACAACAAAAAGAGATATATACCCTAGTGCTTTTAGCGCAAGAGTCAGCAATAAAGCAACTTAAACCAGAAGTCCACTGCAAAGAAATAGACAAAATTGCCAGAGATATAATAAAAAAAGGCGGTTTTGAGGCAGAGTTTGGGCATAGTTTAGGCCATAGCTTGGGCCTTAATATCCACGAAGATCCAGTTTTAAGCCCCAAAAGTGACGATGTTATTAAGCCTAATATGGTGTTTACAGTAGAACCTGGTATTTATCTTGCCGGTAAATTTGGTGTAAGAATTGAAGATACAGTGTTTGTAACACAAAACGGCTGTAAGAATATAACAAGAAGTCCTAAATCCGAACTGCTAGTAATAAAATAAACCAAATTTAAAGGAGGGCAAAGAAGTGTTTGTAAGTGGAATTATATTAGCTTCTGGGAATTCCACACGCTTTGGTGAAGATAAATTGATGCAAACTTTACCTAATGGCAAAACAGTGCTAGAGGAATGTATATCAAAATTTGTTAAATCAGGCATTTTCAACGAACTAATTTTAGTAAACAACCCTAAAAGAGATCTAACTTCACAGCTGTGGCTAAAAAAATGGAATGTAAAAATTGTTAATGGAGGGAGTCTGCGGCAAGAGTCGGCATTTTGCGGAATAAAAGCAACTAATGTAAATTCTGAGATTTTATGTATCCACGATGCAGCCCGACCATTGGTTAGCATACCGCTTATAAAAGAATGTGTGTTAAAGGCGAAACATGTTGGGGCTTGCATTCCGGTGCTCAAGGTAACCGATACAGTAAAAGAGGTTATAAACGAACAAGTAACTAAAACACTAAATAGAGATGTATTATTTAAAGTGCAAACCCCACAAGCGTTTTTAAAAGATAAATACCTTAAAGCTTATAAAGAGTTTGCAAATACAGGAGAGTTTAGTGACGATGCAGGCCTTTTTGAACTAGCGGGTTTTGCAGTGCATACTATAAAAGGTGAAGAATATAATATTAAGATTACCACAAAAGAAGATATGCTATTTGCAAATTTTATTATGCAGAGCCAAAAACGATCTTAAAAAACTAAGAATATTTGTATACAAAAAAGTTGGGAGCATTTGTTCCACGTGGAACAAAATTATTTTTTTGTTTTAATAAAGCCATAAGCTTAAGTTTTTTGTACATTTTTGTTTTTTATTACACATTCATATATAGCTTAATAGTTTAAAAACTTACCTTGTATTTTATACGGTGTCTATATTTTACAACCAAGGAGCTTTTTTAGGTAATTTAAGCCATATTTTGTGTAATTAAAAATTCTAATTAGGAGGTGTATCATGAGAATAGGGCATGGTTACGATGTACATCGTTTGGTTGAGGGCAGAAAACTAATCTTAGGCGGTGTAAACATAAATTATACTAAAGGTCTGCTAGGTCATTCCGATGCAGATGTTTTGATCCACGCCATTATGGATGCACTGCTCGGTGCAACAGGATTGGGAGATATTGGTCAACATTTTCCACCAAGCGATGATAAATTTAAAGATATTAGCAGCCTGAATTTGCTAGAACAAGTAACCAGTTTGCTAAAGGCACAGAACTTCCACATTGTTAATATAGATTCAACTGTGATACTAGAGGAGCCTAAAGTAAGCAAATATATTCAAGATATGAAAACTAATATTGCTAAAACACTTCAATGCAATGTTAACTTAATAAACATCAAAGCAACCACAGAAGAGGGTTTAGGGTTTACTGGAGCAAAAGAAGGCATAGCAGCACATGCAGTGGTGCTTATAAAGAAGGGAGAGTAGTAATGAAGATAATTAACGCAAAAATATACACAGCAGAGAATAATAAAGTGATTGAGAATGGCTTTGTTGAGATTGAAGGAACAAAAATTAAAAGTGTAGGCAGTATGTTAGAATTAAATGACAAAGAAGATAGTCAAGAGGCATTGGATGTAAAAGGCAGCTTAATATTTCCGGGCTTTGTTGATGCGCATTGTCATATTGGCCTTTATGAAGATTCCTTGGCATTTGAAGGTGAAGATTGTAATGAATCAACAGACCCGTGTACACCGCAGTTAAGAGCAGCAGACGGCATTAACATGAAAGATAGATGCTTTTCTGAAGCAAGAAGATATGGCGTAACAACAGTGGCAGTTGCACCGGGCAGCGCAAACCCAATTGGCGGGCAAATTGCCTGCCTTAAAACTTGCGGCAATGTTTTAGAAGAAGCATTAATTTCGGTAAATATCGGCACAAAATTTGCACTGGGAGAAAACCCAAAAAAACAGTATGATGAAAGAGATGCCATGCCAATAACACGTATGGGCATTGCCGCAATAATTAGAGAACAACTTTTTAAAGCTCAAAAATATGCAAAAGATAAAAAATCTAAAGGAGCCGATCTAGAATATGATTTTAAATGCGAAGCATTACTGCCGTTGCTAGAGGGCAAGACAAAAGCACATTTTCACGCTCACAGAGGAGATGATATTTGCACCGCAATTAGAATTGCCAAAGAATTTGCTTTGAATTACGTTATTGTTCATGGCACTGGTGCAATAGAAGTAGCAGACTATTTGCAAAAAGAAAATACTAAAATAATTGTGGGTCCGCTGCTAACAGATAGATCAAAACCGGAACTAAAAGATTTAACTAATAGTTCACCTGCTATCTTAAATAAAAAAGGCATACACACGGCTTTATGCACAGATCATCCAGTAGTTCCTATTCAATGCTTACCACTTCATGCTATGCTTGCGATTAAAAACGGGCAAAAAGAAGAAGATGCACTCAATTCCATTACAATAACCGCTGCAGAATTTTGTGGAATAGAAAAAAGAATGGGCTCCATTTCAGTAGGTAAAGACGCAGACTTGGTGATTTTTAAAAATCATCCGTTTTACCATGCTTTCGAAGAACCACAATATGTGTTTATTGACGGCAGAAAGGTGGTGGATTTTAATGCGGCTGGATAAATATTTAAAAGTTTCCAGACTTGTTAAAAGAAGAACAGTAGCTAATGAATTATGTGATGCGGGGCGTGTTTTGGTTAATAATAAAGTAGCGAGGGCGTCATATGAGGTGAAAGAAAACGATACAATAGAGTTAAGAATTGCAGAAAAAATTAAAAAAGTCAAGGTAACACAGGTTTTAACACATGCCTTAAAAGAGGATGCACAAAATATGTATATAGACTTATAATAGGGGAATAAATAAAAATAGTAATAGTAATTAAGAACACAAAAAGGAAGTAAAGAAAAGGAAATACATTAGCATGAAATTTCATTTTATATACCAATATGATTCTTCAGATTGTGGTGCAGCCTGCCTTACCATGATCTGTAGGTTTTATGGCCTAAAAATATCTGTTACCCAGATGCGTGAGATTATTGGCACCGATAAAAACGGAACTAGTGGCTTTGGAATAGTTGAAGGTTGTAAAAAATTAAATTTAGATGTTAATGCTGTAAGAACAGCCAATAAACTTTTTAAAAATAACATGCAACTGCCGTGTATTGCTCAAATACAAACAAAATATGGCGATCATTATGTGGTTGTTTACAAAAAAAAGGGCAATAAATTAGTAGTTGCAGATCCAAGGCTGGGCAAAATTAAGCAAAAGCAAGAAGAATTTGCAAAAAAATGGACCGGTGTTTTGTTTTTAATTAAACCAAATGGCAAGTTCAAGCCGCAAAACTGCTTTAAAATAAACGAAGCCATTATCAATTTTTTAAAAGAGAGCCATACGCAAAAAACTGCTAAGAATAATAAAAAAATAAATTGGGAAGATTTGCATATAAAGAGATATTTATTTTATTTAATGTTTTTATCTTTAATAGGTATCTTATTAGGAATAGCAGGCTCGTTTTACTATCAAATTTTAATAGATAACGTATTACCGAGCAAATCTTATACTTTGCTTAAGAATATAACATTGCTGTTTATTTTTGTAGGCAGTTTCGAATTAATAATTTCTGCAATAAGATTATATTTATTTTCAGTTTTCGGCAAAAAAATAGATGTAAAAATTGTGCTTAAATATTATAACCATGTATTAAAACTGCCAATAAATTTTTTTAAAACACGAGAACTGGGAGAGATATTAACAAATTTTAGCAGCACTTATCAAATTAAAGATGCAATAACACAGTTATTAGTTGATGGCTGTATTAATATAATCCTTATCATAGGCTGCAGTATCACTTTATGCACAATTAGCTTTAAACTATACATAATAAGCTTTTCAGCTTTACTAATATATTGTATAATAATTTTTCTATTTCAGGGCAGATTAAAAAAATTATTAAAAGATCAAATAGAACATAATGCAGATTTAGATACCATTTTAATTGAAACAATTTCAGAGATAACAACAATAAAAGCTTTTGCTGTAGACCAACATTTTACAAAAAAATTTAAGAAAGCATTTCTAAAATATTTAGAAAAAAGTGATTCACTAGATAGAACATCAATTTTAGAGGGAACTTTAGCTAATTTTGTTTCAACAATTGGTGAGATTTTAGTATTATGTTTTGGCGTATATGCAATCATGGCAAATAAATTTTCCATTGGCACGTTTTTAACCTTTAACTCCTTACTCATATTTTTTTGGAATGCAGCACAGGAACTAATAGAACTTCAAACAACTGTTCAAATAACATGGGTTAATATATGCCGCATTTTTGAGGTTTTAAGTTTGCCAACAGAAGCAGAAGAGAGATCATCACAAAAAGAACATATAAGTTTAATTACTCCCATCGAATTAATTAACGTCAATTTTAGATATGGTAGCAGACGTTCCATTTTAAATAACCTTAATATGCATATAGAGGCAGGGGCCAAAATTGCAATTGTGGGAGAAAATGGTATGGGCAAAAGCACGATTGCAAAACTGTTACTTAATTTTTATAAACCTCAAACGGGCAAAATTCTATTTGGCAATAATTTAATTGACGAGCTAAATTTAAATTATTTGCGCAGTAAAATTGCATATTTAACACAAAATGCGGTTTTGTTTAAAGGCACATTAGAAGAGAACTTAAAGCAAAAAAATCCTAGGATTATTGAACAAGAATTTATAGAGATCTGTAAAGATTGCGGCATAGATAAATTAGTTAATTTACTGCCAGGTGGTTATCAATTTAAGATAAATGATTATGGTGCGAATTTTTCTGGTGGACAAAAACAGTTAATTGCATTTACACGCGCAATTATTAACAATCCAGATATAATCATACTAGATGAGGCAACTAGTAATATGGATAGTGCAACAGAAAGAAGAGTTATAGAACTCTTGTTTAATAAATTCAAACAGAGTACATTAATAATAATTTCGCATAAATTATCACTTGCAAGCCGATGTGAAAAGATTTTTGTTTTAAAAGATGGCGGTATAATAGCACACGGTTCAGATGCAGAGTTAAAAGAGAACTGTCAGTTTTACAATAAATTATGGCAGGACTACTATGGCTAAATTTTGCTAAATTAATAAATAATATTGAATTTTTATATATATTATGATATAATTTCAACGTAGAGAAGGGGGAATGAACTTGAAAACGAAAATTTTAGCGAAAGTAACTGCAGCTTTTTTAGTGCTTTCTTCAATATATACTTTTGCAGGAGCAGAAAACGATATAGAAGGAGAGCAATTAAATAGCCAACCAGAAGAAATGGTAGGAACGCAGCAGGTAGATGAAGAAACACAAACACAAGAAGAGCTTTCTGAATTTCAAAAGTTTCAGAAAGAAATAGAAGATGTAACATCGGGCAATTCAACTTCTATCTATATTGATGACGATATAGATATTGAAGAAACTATCGAGGTTTTTGGCAAAGTTACACTAAACACAATGGGTAATATTACTTTAAGAAAAGGAAGCTTCAATGGTAGCATATTCAAAGTAAATTCTGGTGCAACATTAACACTTAATTGCGATATTGGAAAATTTGAACTAAGTGGTGATGATGGCGGAAGTGGTCCGTTAGTAGAGAATTTAGGCACTTTTAAAATCAGGAATGGAGTAATTCTTAGGGGAAACGAGAATGAAGAAAATGGCGGCGCGGTTTACAATTCAGGTACATTTGAAATGTCTGGCGGAGAGATTATAAATTGCAGCGCCGAATACGGTGGAGCGGTGTTTAACACAGGCATTTTCAATATGCTAAATGGCAAAATTTCTAATAATAAGGCCACAAAAGGTGGCGGAGGCATCTTCAATGCAAGCAATGGCAAATTTAGTATGAGCGGCGGAGAGATAT
Source organism: Oscillospiraceae bacterium (assembly GCA_017414435.1). Taxonomy (GTDB): domain Bacteria; phylum Bacillota; class Clostridia; order Oscillospirales; family Ruminococcaceae; genus RGIG1955. Next base: position 15,981 of record JAFQMN010000002.1, on the reverse strand, counting down.
CAAGCAATAGTGGAGCAACTGGCGGTGCTATTTATAATGTAGGTGAATTTAATATGAGTGGTCCGGCATATATTCCATATGGTGATAACAATGATGTTATGCTAACTAACACACACATAAATATAACGGGCGCATTAACCAATAGCTCGGCTCCAATGGCAACTGTAAGATTATCAGAAACTGCACCAGGTTCGGTTATTGCTAAGGCTTTGTCAGGTGCTACAATAGGAGAGGGTAACATTGCCTGTTTAGGCTCCGCATATGATTTGTTTGAGTATAATAATTCACTTGTGTTGTGCAATACAACAAATAGCGTATGCCCTTCCACGCCGGAATATTTTGGAAAAACAATATCGGTCAAATTGCATTTATCACAAACTCCGGGGACAGTAGTAGGTAAGATTTTTGATTCAAACGGCAATGCGGTTTCTAAATCTGGTGAAACATTTACAACTTTTTCGGAGGCAGAAACAACCACAAGCACAACGCAAGATGTTTTAGACATGGGCGATTCGAATAGCTGTAGCGGTGGAGCAACTGCTTACCTTTACAAAACTACAATTTCCACAGTTCCAACTGGCCAATGCACACTCAAACTGTTTGATGCTAAAAACAATTTAATAATAGGCAACATTAAATTCACAGTGGATCAAACAGCGCCGCAAATTTCAAATTCAAAGGTAACGAATGCAACGTCTACAGGCACCAATACCTATAAATATTCCGAAACCCCAACCATAAAATTCTATTATGAAGATGAAGAAAGCACAATAAAAACTGTTTCATTAACCCGCCCAGCAAATGGCGCAAAATTGCAAGAAAGCAATTTAGGCTCAGATTCTAACGGAGACTATGTGAGTTATAAAATACAAGAGCCGGGCACCTACACATTTGCAATAATCGATATAGCGGGCAACAAGAACGAAATAAAATACACCTTCACTAAAGACACTACAGCAACCACAACCACCGCTGCAGCAGCTAACACAACAGATGCAACTTCAACAACAAATACAACAACATCCAATATAACAGGCCCGGTCAAAATTAAACTAATAACAACTAAAGAACCTGCGGGTAAAACAGTAGCAGGTGTGGCAAAAAACGCTAAAATTTCTTTAGCGGATTACTTAGATACAACATTTTTTTCTGCAGGCACAAATAAAATAGAGATCATTTCAGAAGAAGGCGGCACAGTAACACTCACGGCAGCAGATATAATCCAAAAAGCCAAAGAACAAGCCGCTTCATCAACAACAGCCACAACAAATGCAACTAGCGATGCAACTTTGGCGCTTAATTTCATAAAACAATACACAAACTTTAGCCTAGAAACAAAGTTTGAAGATGACGATGACGAGCTGCAAAAGATTAGAACACAAAATAAAACATACCTTGGCAATGGTGAAGATATTGCCATGCTGTCTTTTGTAACAAAACAGGCCTTACCGTGCAATAAAGCAACAGTTTCAATTGTAGCAGATTCCGTGGCAGCGGCAAGAGTTTTAAATTTACCGATAGATGTTTATAAAGCAAATTCCTCTGGCGCTATAAGCAATTTAGTTTCAAGCAATAATATGGCAAGCGGTGTAATTAACTTCGAGATTACAGATACAAATTCCAGCTATATTATGAAGAAAGTATCAGTAAGTGCTAAACAGAGCAATAATACTTATAAAAAATGCGAGATCGATGGTCTTAACGTGGAGGCGCAAAAATTAAAAGAGCTAGCTGCTGAAGAGGGAGTTAAGAATGTGGTAATAAATGGTGACTACTTTATTTGGAATATTGCTGCAAAACAAGCAAAAAAGATAAGTAGAACAGGCAAATGGGATCTAGATATAAAGATCATGTCGCCAACAGATACTAAAAATAAATACAAATTAGATTCTAGCAAAAACGTCATATTAGATTTCGCTACAAAAGGTAGTAATGGCTGCAAAGCAACAATCTATATTCGTGTGGCAGATAGCTTAAAAAACAAGAAAGGTGTCACTGTATATAAATTAAACCAAAACGGCAAGCTTACAGCAATAGCAAAAAATAAAACAGTCAGTAAAAATGGCGTCATATTGCTAACATCTATAAAATCAACTTAATAAAAAATGTTTACAAACAGATTAATGTATGATATGATGTGTCTACAAGATTAATAAAAGGAGATATACAAAATGAATTTTAAAAAAGGCATACCATTAATATTGGCATCCACAGTAATCAGCACAGCGCTTAGTGCAGCTGTAAGTGCTCAGGGTTTAAGATTTGGCACAGATTCTCTTACGGTTAATACAGAATCTCAATGTTTGGGTGCTACAGGTTTTTCTGGTGAAAGCCAGATTGCTTTAGGTGATGTGCATGCGGGCGAAATACATACATTCTATTTCTCGTTAAAAGATAAGGACGGTACAGAAAAAATATTAGGTGCAAGTGGCGACAGTGCAGATGATTATGAGATTATGCTGGAGCCTCTTTTATCGGAGGACGGCAAGGTTTTTACATTAAAGTGCTCAAAATCCACCAGCGAATCAGATGGGCGTATGCTTGTGCAACTAGAAGCAATCCCTAACCTTCAGGTGGCATCTAATGCTAACGGCCAAGATTCTCATGTACCACAAATTAGTTGGTGTGGCGCAAGTTCAGACCCCGATATGGTAATAATGGAAGATGCTGTAGATGAGGTGCTAAATTCCCAAGAATGTCAAGCAGAGATCGCTAAAATTTCTAGAACATCTTTAGCGTATGCACTTACAATTAAATCCAAATCAACAGGAGAGACCCGCACAATAAATTATTATGCTAGTATAGTTGAATAAAAATTAAAAGATACACACCTGCTAAGCGGGTGTGTATCTTTTAGCAATAAAAAAATATAAAAAAGCTATTGACAAAAATAAGATTATGAGTTATAATGCAATAGGCATTAAAAAACCACAAACTTGCTTCGAGGCGTAACTCAGTTTGGTAGAGTGCTTGGTTTGGGACCAAGATGCCGCAGGTTCGACTCCTGTCGCCTCGACCAAAATCGTTACAAGGCAGGTAAAAGTGGATCATAAAACTTTAAAATAAGCTGGTGTAGCTCAGTTGGTAGAGCAGCTGATTTGTAATCAGCAGGTCAACGGTTCAAGTCCGCTCACCAGCTCCATTTTATGGGAGAATTCCCGAGCGGTCAAAGGGAGCAGACTGTAAATCTGTTGCTTTTAGCTTCGGTGGTTCGAATCCACCTTCTCCCACCACTTATAAAATACAAGCATAAATCTAAATATCATTAAATCATAAAAAACCTTATAAAATAAAACTTTTTATATAATACCCTCGGTTGCATTGCCGAGGGTATAGTAATATTACTATATTAAAAACTTGAATAATTAATAATGTTTGTGTTATACTAAATTTAAACAATAAAAAAGGAAGATCGAGATATGATAGATAAAATGGGAAACTTAAAAAGAACACACTATTGTACAGAAGTAAGTGAAAAAGATATAAACAAAAAAATTGTTGTGAGTGGGTTTGTTCACAAAGTTAGGAACATGGGAAATTTATTATTTATAGATTTGCGTGACCGCACAGGTATTTTACAGCTGGCTTTTAATACTCAAACTCCAAAAGAAGTGTTTGCAAAAGCTGAGGCGGTTCGTTCTGAGTTTGTAATAATGGCCAGTGGAACTTTAAGCAGACGCACTTCAATTAATAAAGAATTACCCACCGGTGAACTGGAGCTTTTAGTTTCGGAACTTCTTATTCTCGCAGAATCAGAAACGCCGCCATTTGAGGTGAAAGACGATACAACTGCCAGAGAAGAATTGCGTTTAAAATATCGTTTTCTAGATCTTAGGCGACCAGAGCTTCAAAAAGCACTGTTATTCAGGCACCAAGTTACAGCTTATGCACATGAATTTTTTAATAAACATGGTTTTATAGAGGTAGAAACGCCAGATTTAATTCGCTCCACACCAGAAGGTGCAAGAGATTATTTAGTGCCATCAAGAATGTTTCCGGGCAGCTTTTTTGCATTGCCGCAGTCGCCACAACTCTATAAACAGCTTCTTATGGTTGCGGGAATAGATAGATATATGCAGATTGCTAAATGCTTTAGGGATGAAGACTTGCGAGCAGATAGGCAGCCAGAGTTTACACAGATTGACTTGGAAATGTCTTTTGTAGATGAAGAAGATATAATGAGCATAAATGAACAATTTATTGCGGAGCTTTTAAAAAAAACACTCAATAAAGAGGTTAAAACACCATTTTTGCGTTTAACCTACAAAGAAGCCATGGAACGTTTCGGATCAGATAAACCAGATCTTCGTTTTGGGCTGGAACTTAAAGATTTAAGCAATATTGTTAAAGAAAGTAACTTTAGTATATTTAAAGAGGCAGTAAAGAATGGCGGCTCAGTGAGAGCTATTAATGTTAAAGGCGCTGCAGATGTGCTAACCCGTAAGGAAATTGATAAACTAACGGATATTGCAAAAACATATAAAGCAAGCGGCTTAGCTTACACAAGGTTTTTGCCAGATTCCAAAACATCAAGCTACGAAAAATTCCTAACAGAACAAGAGTTGGAATTAATTAAAAATACAATGGATGCTAAAGACGGCGATGTGATTTTAATTGTTGCAGATAAAAAAGACGAGGTTGTATTCGATAGCTTAGGTAGTTTAAGAGTACACTTAGGCAATAAGTTAGGTCTTATTCCCAAAGATCAGTTTAACTTTTTGTGGGTAACAGAATTCCCACTTTTGGAATTTGACGAAGAAGAGAATCGATTCGTAGCAAAACATCATCCATTCACCAGCCCTAATTTTGAAGATTTACATTTAATGCATAAAGATCCTGCAAAAGTTAGAGCGCGTGCATACGATATGGTTTTAAATGGCTGCGAAGTTGGGGGTGGCTCGATTAGAATTAATAATTTAGAATTACAGCAAGAAATGTTTGATCTATTGGGGCTTTCTAAAGAAGAAGCAAATGAAAAGTTTGGATTTTTACTAGAAGCCTTCAAATTTGGTGCACCACCACATGGCGGTATGGCATATGGTTTAGACCGCTTGATTATGTTGATGCTCCAAAAAGATACAATAAGAGATGTGATTGCATTTCCAAAAGTCCAAAATTCCAGAGACTTAATGACAGAATGCCCATCATCGGTGCCACAAAGCAGTTTGGCAGAGCTAGGCATAGACATAAAAAAATAAAGATAAAACATAGAGCCGAGGTGATAATCAAAAGTGAACCAGGTCATTGTTATCGGGTGTGGCCCTGCAGGGGTTTCGGCAGCGCTTTACACCAAACGAGCAGGGCTTGCAACAACAATCATTGGGTCAAATAAAACTGCACTTTTCAAGGCAGAAAAAATAGAAAATTATTATGGCTTCAAAGAACCTGTAAACGGTGTTCAACTCTTTAAAGAGGGTATCGACCAGGCAAAAAGATTAGGATGCAATGTAATAGAAGACGAGGTTATTTCTATTGCCAATGAGTCGAACTTTAAAGTAAAAACAGCCACAAACGGCGAATTTATAGGAGCAGCAGTTATTCTTGCCACAGGTAAGCAGAGGTTTACACCTAATATTGCAGGCCTTAGGGAATTTGAAGGCCGTGGTGTTAGCTATTGTGCTATTTGCGATGCATTTTTTTATAGAAACAAAAAAGTAGCAGTTATAGGCAACGGGGCTTATGCTGTTTCGGAGGCAGAAGAACTTAAAGCGGTTGCAGATGTGACAATTTTAACTAATGGCACAGCGTCAGAGGAAGTTAAATTGAGTGGGATACCATATTTAGACTTAGAAATTGAAAACATTTATGGAGAAGCCAAAGTAAACGGAATTGGTTTTAAAGATGGTCAAACCTTAACAGTTAGTGGCGTGTTTGTTGCAATTGGGTCAGCATCCAGCATAGATTTTGCTAAAAAGCTTGGGCTGTTTGTAGAAAATAACCGTATTATAGTAGATGCGAAACAACAAACAAACTACCCTGGCATTTTTGCAGCAGGGGACTGTTGCGCAGCACTCAGCCAGGTGTGTGTGGCAGTGGCGCAGGGCGCAGTGGCTGGGCTTTCTGCAGTTGAATTTATTAGAAGTAAACCTTAATTTTATTAACATAATCAATTGGAGGTAAGAATTATATGGGTATTATAGATATAAATAAAGAAAATTACGAGTCTGAGGTAAAAAAATTCTCTGGTACAGTGATTTTAGATTTTTGGGCACCGTGGTGTGGGCCATGCAAAATGTTAACACCAATCATGGAAGAGGTTGCTAAAGAAACGGATGGAAATGTAAAAGTTTGTAAAATCAACGTAGACGAAAATCAAGAGTTGGCAGAAAGTTTTAATATAATGAATATACCATTTATCGCAATATTCAAGGCTGGCAAATTAGTAAATACTTCGGTAGGCCTGCAGAACAAACAAACGATTTTAGATTTAATTTCCAAATAATGTACGAAGTATTACAAGATGATTTTCGGCTTTTTATATCTAAAACACATAAATTTGGCACAGATGCTTTTTTACTTGCAGATTTTGCCATATCAACAGCAAACAAAAAAGAACTAGTTTTAGATTTGTGCAGTGGCTGCGGGATTGTGGGCTTTTTAATCTATAAAGCCAATATTGCTTCACAAGTGTATATAATAGATATACAAAAAGAAGCGGCAGAGTTGGCAAAACAAACTATAGATTTTAATGATATAAACAGCAAAGTCATTTCATTATGCGGAGATCTACGCACAGAATTTGAAGATTACTCTAATAAATTTAACCTGGTAACATGCAATCCACCATACAAAAAAGAGGGCACAGGGCTTAAATGCCAAAATTTAGCGCAGACTATTGCACGCCATGAAATAATGTGCACAATAGATGACATCTGCAAAGTATCATCTTTAGTTTTAAAACTAGGTGGCAGATTATGTGTGTGCCAAAGGCAAGACCGCTTAATTGATACCATAACGGCAATGCAAAAGAATAACATTGAACCTAAAAGATTGCGTTTTGTTAGCCACCGTGTGGGTTTAACACCGTGGCTGTTTTTGTTAGAAGGCAAAAAGGGTGCAAAGCCATACCTTAAAATTGAACCGAGCTTGTTTTTAGAACAAGCGGGTTGCCCAACAGCAGAGATCCAAAGAATATATAGAAAGTGTTGATGTTATGCCCGGCAAATTATATATATTAGCAACTCCAATAGGCAATTTAAAAGATATAACTTTACGTGCTATAGAAGTTTTAAAATCAGTTGACTTTTTGGTGGTAGAGGATACACGAGTCACGCTAAAATTGCTTAATCACCTGGGGCTTAAAAAGCCGATGTTTTCGTATTTTAGGCACAGCAACCCCGAAAAATTAGATTCAATATTGCAAAAACTACAATCTGGTCAAACAGCGGCAATTGTTTCAGATGCAGGAATGCCATGTATATCAGATCCGGGCGAAGAGCTGGTTAAAGCTTGTATTGAACAGGGAATCAATTTAGAGCCAATACCGGGCGCAAACGCAGCACTTTCTGCATTGGTTGCATCTGGGCTAAACACAACTCGCTTCTGTTTTGAAGGCTTTTTGCCAATGAACAAAAAGAACCGAACAGCGCGCCTAAAAAAACTACAGCAAGAAGAAAGAACAATCATATTTTACGAAGCACCACACAAACTGCTTTCCACATTAAAAGACATGCAGCACACTTTTGGCGGAGGAAGAAAGATCTGCGTGGCTAAAGAGCTAACTAAAATTCACGAGCAGTTTTTGAGATTTTGCCTAGCACAAGCGGTAGAATATTTTGAACACGAGCCGCCAAAAGGTGAATTCGTGTTAGTTTTAGAAGGCGCAGAAGAGATTGAAGATAAAAAACTAAACCAGGCAGAAATTATAAAAGAGGCGCAAAAATTACAAAAAGCCGGCAAAAGCAAAACAGAAATCGCAAAAGAATTGGCAGAAAAAAGCGAACTCAGCAGGCAAGAAATTTACAATCTTCTTCACGGATAAAAAAGTTACAAAAACATTTCAACAAAATCAAAAATGTAATAAAAAAATAAAACTCAAACAAAAAATTCACAAAAACTTAACAATTAAAAATACAAAAACAGGTTAACAAAGCCAAAAATCAAAAGGCATCAAAAATCAAAAAATAGTTGACAAATAAGTTACAACATGATATACTTTAAGCGTAACAAGCAAATAAAAACTTGTTAACAAAATTTTTAGAGGAGGTAATTCGAGAATGAATTACAAGAACAATTTATCGTTGATCTTGGCATCAACAATGGTTTCTGGTATGTTTTCGGCAGCTGTAAACGCAAAAGCTTACAACTTTACAACAAAAGACGGCAACTTAGAAGCATATGCAGTTTCCACAAAAGATAGCAAAAATGTTGTTTCTGGCGAAGGTAGCGCAAACATAGACCTCGCTTTAAGTGCAAGTGGCACAAAATCACAAAAATTTGTATTTGGTGTAAATAGTGTATTTTCAGACACAGCTTCTGGCGATGCTAAAGCAGTAGAAGAAACAGTTGTTAAATCTTTAAAAGATAGAGCAACAGAAGTAATAACAGCTTTAAAACCAATAAACGTAGCAGCAAATGCAGGTAATGTTGAAGCTCATGCTAAAGCATTTAGAGATGCAGTTGAAATTATGGCAAAAATTAAAGGCAAAATGAGCGGTGCTTCTAATGCACAAGAATTAGTGCCAGTTGTAAAAGAATTAACGTTTGAATTTGCAAGAGCATATGCAGTCTCTTCAGGCACACAAGCAGCTGTAGCAAACAACACATTTACATCTAATGCTTTACCAGCAGGTGAAGAAGATGCAGATACAGTGCTACACAGAGTACAAAGAGCACTTGTTAACGCAGGTCAAGCAGGTGCAAATACTCCAGTAAAAATTGGTATTTGCGTTGGAGATGTTGTTACAGGTATTGCAGAAAATGATGATAGAAAATATCAGGTAATTGGCTCGGCTCAAATAGCTGGTAACGTAGACTTAGAAGGTGCAGGTGGTAACGCTGTTGCTCCTTTATCAATTGATAGTGCAGCACGTATAAGCGATACAGACTTAGGATTACCAGCAAACCCAACAGCTAACGTTGTTATAGTTAACGCTGCTGCTGGCAGAATTGGTGCTAATCCTGCTGTTAACGTAGCTACACCAGGATTAACCGCTAAAGTACAGGCTTTCTTTGAAAGTCGTACAACTTTAAACCAAACAGTTCCAACAGCTGGTCAAAACATTATTGCTAACGGGGCTGACAAATTGGCACAATTGAATGCATTTAACGGTTGGATGAACGGTTACTTTATATACAGAGCAAAAGCATTCTTAACCGCAGTAGAAGGCATGGAAAGCGGTGCAGAAGCTGCAACATGGTTAGGTGCAGGTGCTGTAAAAGCATCCAACTTAAACAAAGCAAGCGACTACACAGTAACAGTAGCTTTCAAAAAGAATGCAAACGCTGTATCTGTTAGAAAGATCACAGAAGACAAAGTATATTTAGAAGATGCAACAACTGGTGCAACAATAACCCCATTAATGGTTGAATTTGTAGCAAACACCGCAACAAAAGATACACCAGTAGAAGGCACATTAAAAATTGCTGGCGGTAAAGCTGTACAAGAAATCCCATTCTCCGGCACAGTTTCAAAGAATGACTCGGTTGAAATTGACACAGCTGTAGAACAAACAGTTCCAAATGGCTACACATTTGCAAAAGATGCAGTTTCTTCAATTAGAAGCGCAGACACAGAAGACTTTGTAATAAATGTGTTACCAACCGGAACAAAAGTAGCAAATCCTGTTTCAATAACATTAGCAAAATCTAAAACAATGAAAACAGGTGCACAAAAGATAACAGCAGAAGTTTCTGAAGATGAAAATGCAAATGCACTTTATGCAGCAGAAGACAAAAACGGCAAAAAGGCAAACGACGTTGCAATCTTCACAACAAGCAGCATTTCAACAGGCAAAGTTGAATATGGCATTCCAGTTGAAGTAGCAAAAGAAGAATTAGGCGAATTAGAAAACGGTGCAAAAGTCTATGTTTACTTAACCTCAGCAGAAAAATTGGAAGCAACAAAAGAAAAGAAAGCAGCTGCTAAGAAAGCAGAAGCAAAAGCATCCGCAAACGATGGTGCAGTTGATTCCACAAAAGTGATTGAAGGTAAAGTTGTAGACGGCAAGATCGTATTTACAGAAGATCCAAGCAAGATCACAAGAGAAGATGGCGAAGTCTTCATGATTTCTAAGAACAAACTCAGCATAGAAGACGCTGAAGAAGCTTCTGCAGAAGAAGATAAAGAAGAGGAAGACGAGGAAGAAGCAGAAGACGAAGAAGAGGAAGAAGACAAAGCTGAAGAAGAAAAGGCTGAAGGCAAAGAAGCTGCAACAGAAGGCGCAGCAGGAGCAGCAACAGTAGGTAATGATGCGTTAACAACAGAAGGCACAGTAGTAGATGAAGTAACAGCAAACGAAGTTCCAGCAAGCACAGAAGAAGTAAGTGCAAACGCAGCAAACGGTGTAGCAGCAACAGGTGCAACAGCTGCAGCAGGACTCTTTGGAACAATGGCCTTAGCATCATTAGCAGCAGGCGCATTAGCAACAAAGAAGAACAAGAAATAAGTTAAAATTATTTCCTAGTTTTTCAAGAAGATCTCTTTAAAAGAGATCTTCTTTTTTTGTTTTCAAATCATAATCTTTATTATATACAGCTAACTATAAAATTTGACACACAATGTGGTGCTGTGCTATATTAAAGTATATCGATATCTAATAAATAATCCACAATTTAAGGAGGCTAATGCAATGGACAATATGATTTTAAAAAGACTAGTTGCATCAATACTGGCACTTTCTTTAGCTACGAATGGGAATATTAGTTTAGCTTCTTCGCCAGGGGAGGATACACCAGCTCCTAACAAAGGAGAGGAAAGAGATGAAGAAAAGAAAGAAGGAACAGCAGAGGTAAAAGAAGAAGAGAAAGAAGCTAAAGAAGAGGAACGAAAAGAAGAGGAGGAGCCCCAAGAGGAGAAAAAAGAAGAACCGAAAAGTAGGGGTAAAAAAGAAGAGACTGAAATTGAAGAAGAGGAAGAAGACATTAGTGGGCAAATGGAAGAGGTTGAAAAATATAAAGAAGAAATGAAAGAAAAGCTCCATGCAACATTGCTGGACCCAAAAAAACAAGAATGGATAGAGGTAAAGATTATTCAGAGGTTAAAATCACTAGACACAAATGATATATTTAGTGCCATCTTTAATAGGATTTTATTAAGATGTGAAGAAATTAGAACACCGTATAAGGATCCACATTTAGGTTGGGTGCATAAAATTAGTGTGCATGGAAAGAAACCTCAAGAAATACCTGTGGCCAGGTTTAAGGATTCTCGTTCTGTTGTCCAATCTTTATTGGGTCGTGAAATTGGTGCAGTAGCTTGGGAAATACTTGATAATTTATATGATCCGGAGAATCGAGCTATGGCTTTAAATATGATTAGAGAATTAAATGTAATGCAAACGGCAAAAGAGTTTAGTAGCTATAATATACTCTTTGAACGTATAAACCAAATATTTTATCATTCTAGACGTTTACTTACGGTAACAATAGCACCTCAAATTATAGAAAAATATGTTTTTGATATGGTTAATCCAGGTGCACAGTTTGACATTGAATCTTTTGAAACAGTTGGAGAGGAAGGCAATCAAAAACAGCAATGCACGTTTGCAGTAGAGGGACATGAATATATTTGTGAATTTTCAAGGAAAAAAGAAGGAAAATTTTTTGGTTCAGTTGTAGAAGTAAGGGCTATAGATGAAAGTAAAGCAAGAAGATATTATTTAAAAGCACATCAAGGGTATCCGGCTGTGAATAAAAAAGATAGTAATACATCGTACTTTGATACAACCACTTATTCAACAACGTTACAAACTATTTCTGCGGATGAAAAACCAATTGTAAAATTGAATTATATGGATTTAAGAGAACCATTTATGTATAAAGTGTTGGAGCAATTAGGGTATGGGCCAAAGACATATATTATGATAAATCCATACATCAATTATGGGTTATATATAGTAACAGAGGATTTAAATTCGGGTTCTAGTATATTTTTTAATATTGAGGGTTTAAAGTCAAGAATAGATTTAAATAGAATATTGAATCCATTAGTTAGATCTACTACACCTGCTAGAGACACGATTGTTACGAATTTAACAGAGGTAAGTATATTATCTTACATATTTAACCTTTGTGATTTGCATTCGCAGAACTGGGGGTATATAGCAACAGAAGGAGCATATGGTGAATTAAAGGCAGGCAGAAACCCATCATCTAGAGCTGAAATCCGTATAATTGATTTCTTATTGTCTAAAGATACACCTACAGACCAGTTAGAGGAGAAGTTTTTAAGAGGGCAGATACCAGGAGTGAATGGGACATTTTCTCAAGTCTTAGGAATACTTACTGCGTACCTGGATGCGCTGCCAGATGTTGAGGAGCAAGAACAAGAAGCATTTAGGAAATTGTTTGAAACTAAAATACAGCAAGGGCAAGTAGCTACACGCCAATTGCATGAGCATATACGGGGCAGAGAGCTTTATGATATTATAGAAAAAACAAAAAGAGAATTATTGGAGCAATTGACAAGATATCCTTTAATTTGTGTAGTTTTAAACCCGGAGGAAACTTCCATGGAATCAGCGGCTGCCCCTACTGATCCACCATCGGTTAATAAAAATTCATATATAGAACTAGAAAACTATTGTAAGAGTATCCATGAAAACTACGATAAATGGAATGCATTTATAGCAGGGGACTATATTCAATGGTTGAAGGGACTGTTAGAAAAAACACCTGAGAAGAAAGAATAGTTTATACTACATATTAACTTTCAGAATAAAGAATCAGCATTTTTTCAGTGTCAGTTCTTTAATACGTTTTAATTTAAGCATATATTACTCATGGTTTATAATTCAATAGATTTTTGGCATGCACAGTACAGTTGGGCATCATCACGCTTGTATAACATGTGGTCTTACTGAAGAAAGCATAGAAATTCATGACCCGATGCCTGATAGAGGCCTCTTTGATGTAACCCGTGATGTTTTCGGATATACAGTTAGAGGTAAGCGACGTGTTTTAACAGAATACTGTTTGATACAATGGTAATTAAATTATTTGAAGGAGTGATAGTATATGAAATTCATGAAAAAAGTTATCAATAAAGTTTTGTGTTTTGCTGTTTTAGCTAATATTTGTTGTTATCCTGCAAACGCTATCAACGATATTGCTGTTTGCGATTATAGATTTGTGAGTAACGCAGGCATTATAGAGTGTATAAAAGCTAGTGTTAATTTTGAAGGTACAAGATTTAAATCTTTATGGGCAACTGGACGAAAAGGAGAGAGCAGAGAACATTTAGCAGTAGACACCGACCATATACTATATACAGTACAATTATCCTCAACATTAAAGGTAGATGAGATTTTCATATCAGCACCTATAATTGATAGTGCTAGTGGTAGTAAAATGGTAGGAGAAATTTCGTTATCAGTGAAATATGGAGATAATCTTCAATTACAAAATGTTATTAGAGATTTTTGTTCTACAGATACTTTACCGGATAAATTCACTTTATCGGAAGCAAAAAATATTCAGTATTTTCTAAATGCTCCAGATGCACCTGTAGAGCTACCAGTGGAATATAAGAAAATAGAAAGTTTATCTGAGTTTGAGAAGAAAAAAGATGACTTAGAAGTTGCTAAAGTGGTAGTAGAGGAGAAGGATAAAAAGACGTTAGGTACAGGGTTATCAAATATTAACAAGATCTCGTTAGTAAACGTACTGGAAGCTGACGAATAGTCTTTAATTATTTTACTATATAGCCTGGGGGTTTCCTAGGCTATATTAGTGCCTTAATTTAGATTCACTATATATGAAGGCTTTTTATCTATCTTGACAAAATGTGTCTTTTATGGTATAATATGGAAGATATATAGTTCATAAACATTTTGTATACCAATTAATAGAGTTTTTGCATAATCAATATATATATAGTTAGTACAGTAATATAACTTAGAAGGGGGGAAAAGCAATATGAGAATAAAAAATTTGATTAAACATTCTTTAATTTCTATATTTACTTTATCATTTATTTTAATTAATAACATAAATATCGTATTTGCCTGTGGCTCCCCGGCAATGGCAGGAGTGTATGCAGCTTTAGAAAAAATTTCAGGGGAGATGGGGATGCCACCATTACATTTTGTTTGCTTATTATACGGTGGTTGCTACAATGATATGAATGCAATAGAAAAGTATACAAATGACATAGCGAAAAACTTAAATAATTTAAGAGGTAAAATAGGGGATGTTGAGTTTAACAAATTTTGGAACCCTAGTGCTCCAAGCGAAGAAGCAATAGGGGAGAAATTACAAGAATTTTTAGGACTAACAAGAGCTACTCCAGAAAGTGAAGTTGTGCATGAGAAAAGCACAGGAGGAGTTTTGGATATGTACAAAAAAATGCTTGGTTCTGCAGGTATTCCACTTGAAGATGAGGCTGGATATAATAAACTACGTGAAGAATTAGAAAAAGTAAAAGGACGATTAGCAGAAAAAGTTATGCCTCTATTGTTCCAGGCTCAAGGAGAAGTGTTTGCTAAATTAGATGAATTGGATAAAGAAATCGAAGTAAGTAAAGAAGCTATTAACGAATTCCATAAGGCAGAAATAGAAGAACATAAAAAAGCATCTGAAATTCAAGCTTTATGTAAGAGCCGGATTGGTCTTGTTAAAGAAAATTTATTTGACTTACTGGGAGATGTAGAACAGGGCCTAACCACTCTAGCATCAATTGCACCAGATAATATAGAACATTCAATAGAGCACATCATTTGCTTTTCAAAGGTAAGGCAAGCTGTTATGAATATGTCATATATTACAATGCCCGATTATCTGAGTAGAAGTTTAGATCGTAGAGTGCGATTAAGAGAAGAAATAAAACTAAAAGAAGGACCCGTGGCAGACATTATCAAATTCCAGCGGGGCATTGGTGATTTGCAAACGAGAATATCTTTTTTACGAGAACCAATTATACAATTAACTATAAAGCCAACTATAGTTTCAAAAGAAGAGTTGCCTCAAGAAGAAGAGTGTACATCTGGAAAAGGCGGAGACAAAGCCAAAAAAAGTAAGGCAGTTATTATAGACCCGTACATTCCATGGCAGAATCCTGAATTAGCAACAGGAATAGCAGAAAAATTGAATACTTATTCTCTTAATCAATACCATTTTTTGAGAAAAGATGCATCAGCTGGGATGGATAAAGCTCATGAAATTTGGACTTCTCTTGGTTATATAAATGAAGATTCGGGATTTTTTGAAGCTAGAATTAGACAAGCTATTGCTAAGTCCCAAATTTGTAGCGTTACGGGACGACAAAATATAAAAAAAGATATAAAGACACAAAAGGACAAATACTATGGTGATACATACACTGTAGTTATTGAAGTCCCTGGTATTGCTTTAGAAAAACAAACAGTATTAACATCTTGGGAATATAAAAAAATTGAAGTAGAAACAGCAGACAATGAGATCGTACTTTTAAGTTATCCTAGATGTGTTACAATTTACCAAAAGGAAGAAAAGAAAAAATAAAAAGGAGAGTGGATGCAATGAAATTTAAACGTAATTTACTTGTATTCTTACTAATATTCACTATGAGCATAGGAGTGAACGCTATGGGTGGGGTATTTAATATAAAAACACAAAACGGTGAAAAACAAGTTTGTGAAGGAGATGGCTTGGTTTTCAAGCAAAACGATCAAGAATACAGTGGAACTATTGTAGATATATTTAATCATGGTAAAGACGAGATTGTTTACACTGTTTTGTATAAAGAAGACCCCGATAGCGATGATGAGCTGATTAGTATCTCTTCAGATGAATCAGAAGAAATAGTTGTAGATGCTATATAGTTTATATAGAAAAAGTCTGCTG
>JAFQMN010000009.1 GCA_017414435.1 Oscillospiraceae bacterium | reverse complement strand
ATGCAATAGAAGTGAGTAAAGTTGCAGATATTCCTTGTGACTTTGCAGGGGTAATAGGGTACCAATAACGTTTTTAGATAAGTATAACCCTGAGCAATTTGAGATATTAGAGCTTAGGAATAGTGATAAATATAAAACACCTCTTTGTATAAATGGTAAAGAGGTGTTTGTTAGGATACTTATAAAAAATAAGCACCCTCTAGGTATATATTGAGGTGTAGTAGTAGAAGAAGTAGAGCCAATATCGTGTGCTAAGCTGGAACCGCCTCCTCCTGCCACTGCACCGCTGCCTGCTACTTTCCCTGCCTGCATCAATGTGCTTCTCAATATGCCTAGAGCTTGTTTTGCCTCCTCCACATTCTCTATTATCATCTGTGGTACTGCTTCTAATGCTAATGCTGAACTGCCTGCTGTGGCTACTGGCATCTACCCCGGTCTAAAGTTGACTGGAATAACCTTCTTTATTCCAGATGCTGTTCGCCCTATTTTAATCAACTTGCCTGCTTTCGTCAACGCTGTAGTGGTCAATTTCGTTCAGTTGTCCTTGATCCATTTCATATACGAAGTCACACAAGGTTTTAATGTCTTCTGAATTATGAGAAACCAAAATGACAATTTTATTCGGTTGTTTATAGTCGAGTATTATCTTCCTAACATCAACAACACCATTTTTATCAAGGCCATTCATAGGTTCATCTAAAATTAGTATATCAGGATTTTCCATGATTGCTTGTGCTAAGCCAAGCCTTTGTTTCATGCCAAGAGAAAATTTCCCGACATGTTGCTTATTATCAGGATCAATTCCAACTAAATTCATTGTATCTTTAATCTCTGTATCTCCAATTTTATTTCTTAATGATGCAAGATATTTCAAATTGTTATATGCGCTATAACTAGGCAAAAACCCTGGATTTTCAATAATAATTCCGACATTTTCAGGGAAATCAATTTCATTGCCAATTACCTTGCCAGATATGGTTACAGTTCCAGCATCTATTCTAGTTAAGCCGCAAATAGCTTTTAATAAAACCGTCTTCCCTGAGCCATTCCTCCCAATAATCCCATAAATTTTTCCATCGTGGAATTCTGCATTAATGTCATTAAGCGCTACGATATTCTTAAACTTCTTTGTAACATGTTCTAAAATAATCTGATTCATAATTTACTACCTCACATAGCCTTTATTAGCGATCTTCTTGCTGCGAAAGCTCCTGTAAATAAAATAGTTATTATAATAACCGCCTTAAATAAAATATATTCACATTCAAAAGTGCCACGAACGACATTGGCTGACATCCCCAAATAGGGTAAAAACCAATATCCAAGTTGTGGTACAAAGTGCCCTAAAACCAATAAAATACCTTCAATAAATAAGTAAAAAAGTATTATGAATTTGATTTCTTTTTTATAATGTATATAAATTAACACCGAGAAAAAAGCCATAATTAAAGTGTGAAAGCAAAATGAAAATAGGCATTCAAAATCTTTTGCAATATGCGAATTATGGCTTCCAAATGTATAAACAATTACTGTTAAAATATAGAATATACAAATTATGCAAATAAAAAAACTTCTATAACTATACCAGTCTTTAATTCGTTTTGATCTAACCATGGTATAATACCTTATGTTTCCCATTTCTTTAATAAAATAATTGTTTGCTATTAATGTTGGGAACAGTACAGCTAAATTCCATTGCATAATGTGTTGCACATCTAATTTCAAACTCTTGCTCGGAGAAAAATTACCTAATATTTGATTAATATCTTTAGATTGTGACAAATATGAAAGCATTACTACCCATAGAAAAGATATCACGGTGGTTATGCACAAGTATCTTATTTCATATTTTTTTAGCCTCATTTTACGCCATCCCTATAGCAGTTTTAGGACCATACTTCTTTACGCTTTTATTAATCCCTATAATTAATAACACATCTACTATTAAAAATAGAAACAATGATTCGTTTATAGTCCAGAGCATATCAGCGCGATGTCCATCTATTGAATGATATACTATCATACTTTGCCCCAAAAGCGAAGCTTTGTAATAAATTGGAGATTTAAACAAAATAAGAATCATATATGAAATGATATGTAACATCATTGTAGTTATATAAGCTGATTTTCTACGGAAAAGTAAGCAAAGCATAAATAACAGAAGGCACATTGTAAATGCGTATAGCACATTTAGTATAAAAGAACAAAAAGCTGCAATTAATGGAGAGATTCGAAGTACATATTTATAAGGAAAATATAAGTTATAACTTAGAATGTTTCCTTCACTTGATATCTTATAGAAAAGTTTACTCCAAGAATTAGAAATAAAAGAATTACTCGATAAAAAAATAGCACTGCCAATTAGTATCATAAAATAATAAAATATGCACGAAAGAAAAATATATAATATCTTTCCATACGACCATTTTTTCACGGTAATTCTTGTCATAACATAACTTTCTATATTAGATAGAAAAGGAATTTCAGAAACAGCTAATATAATTCCCAAAAATGC
This sequence comes from Oscillospiraceae bacterium, assembly GCA_017414435.1. Classification (GTDB taxonomy): domain Bacteria; phylum Bacillota; class Clostridia; order Oscillospirales; family Ruminococcaceae; genus RGIG1955. The sequence goes on along the minus strand of JAFQMN010000009.1, from coordinate 201,732 downwards.
TGCAGAAATAGAGTACTTATCTGCTGAAAAATAAATAAATCCTTCTAAAAAATTGAGAGGTTCCTTCATTGTAACAGAAAATTCATATAGCGGAGTGTTGTTTATACATTGAATTATAACACCTATAATTATTGCAATGTAGAATCTGTATGAAAAAAACATACTTCTTATTTGTAAAAAACAAACTTTAAACATTCTGTAGTTTCTCCTTGAATAATCTTTTACAAACTAATATAATTAAAAAAAGCAATATGCCTTGATAAACCACAGGAAAGGAAATAAATGGAATAAACGAAGCGCTTGGCATAAGTACGTTCATAGGGCTAAATAATAGACCACCTGTTCTATATAATATAAGATGTATTATAAAATATAATGCAAACGGCATTACTAAAGTTAAATATTTATTTGTTGTAAGAATAGACACTAATAAACCTACATTAGACCAAAAAGCACCAAACAATAAACTAATAGCTAGTAAAAATAAGAACATAGCTATACCGTTCCAAACATACTGAAAATTTGCATAAACCGTTTCCCCCAAAAACAAAAAACTTAGGTCATCATCATAAAAATTTAACTTTCCATTTATTAAGTAAAATAACCCTGACAATAATGACGGCAAAAAAATTGCTAAACTGCCTCCCACAGATGAACATAGCATTATTTCTTTTATGTATCTTTTCCTTGAAGATCTATTAAGTATCCATTTTATATAACCACTATTGAAATCATCGCAGAAAATTGTGGCAGATGGTAATACAGCAAATATAGGAGCAAAAACATCATATCCACTTATTACGTGTGCTGTGTGGATGTCTTGCAAAAACATATCTCCCACATCTTTAAAAGAAAGATGTGCATTGTATCGACAGTTGTAGCTTATAACACTAAGCACCTTTCCACGAAGCAAAAACAAGAGTCCAAGCAAAACACTAACAACCATAAAAGGTGAAAACAATGTGTTTTTTATTCTCATTTTTAATGATTCTGTCAAATTGTACTTCCCCTTTTTTCTAAAATAAATTCACCGTCAACGGCAGTTACTGCAAGAATAGCATTTTTATTATTACAAATATCCTGCTCATTATTGCCGATATAAAATCTCCAAATTGGTTCAATAATAATATCATTGTCGTCAGTTATTCTGGCTAAGTATTCTAATTTTATTTTTTCAATACATACTTTATTATCTTCAAATTCACTAAATTTTACATTCTTTTTAAGAACTTCAATTGCAAAATCAACATTATGAATTGAAATTGGAGAATTTATTTCTTCCGTTAAATAAACAGAACCAGATATTTTTTCAATCCCATCTTTATCATACAAAAAACATAAATCATTATATGAAGTAACTGGCATTCCATCTAGGTACTTTTTATATACAATTTTAAAATATGGACGTCTACCATTTGTTCCATATGCATATACATCTTCAAGTGAATATTCACTACTATTGAATATATTATTTACAATTTTATCACATTTCAAAGTTGCTTCTTTAAGCGAGATTGGATATTTTTCTTCATTAAATTCTTGAACAAGATTCTCTTTAAATGGGTTTAAATCTGGATATCTATACTCCAAAATAAAAATTTGCTCACCTGGAATTGTCTTCCCTCCATTTGAGTAACTGATTTCATATGACCAATAATCTCCAATAGTTTCAGATAATTTTAGTTCATATATCTCACTTATTTCATCATATTTGATCTCTGATGATTTTTTACCAAAAATATTTTCAAATATTTTTTTTCGAATGTTATCTGTAATATTTTTAACAACATACTTATAAGATGAAACTCGAGTTACATTGTCTGTAATAACATCTGCATCTATAATCCATTTGTTATTTTTGACATCATCTTCAAAATATGACGTAACATGCTTTTTACTATCTAAAAGGATCCGCATATTTCTTGATGCAAAATCCTCATAATTATTATCCACATCCCTGTTTTCAGACACATCGTCTGCAACAACAATACCATCAATCTTTCTACTTCTTGGGGGCTCTGCACATGAGCAAAAACATACAAGACAAGAAATAGTAATAACAAACATTCTTTTCATAAATTACTCCTCACATAATGGAGAAATAGGCGCCTTATTTTCCATTATGATAAATAAACTATGTATTATTATTTATGAGCATCTGTGCTCCATTGCCCGCTTGAGGTCACTCTGGCATTTATGTCCCTAGGATCAATTGCTCCACCGAGGTACAATTTCTTCCCTATTGTTTTAGAGCTATAATAAGTTCCACCAAAATTCCCTGTTCCACTGCTTTTAGCTACATTACTTACCAATGCATTTTCCCATTCCGTTCCATTATTATCTACCATTGCATATGTAATTGCATATTTGTTATTAGCTCTGCTCTCAACTGTAACAACCCATTCTCTATCATACAGTCTTTTCATAGATGAAGAAGAAGAGGTTGCTCCTTCACCACTTCCAAAACTAAAATCATAATACTTAACCTCTCTATCCCCATCGGTGTAAGCAAATGTAAGTATCGAATTTGTTCCTATAATACATGTTAAAAATAATATTGCGCTCAATGTTTTTTTAATTTTTTTCATAATTTTTCTCCTCCAAACTGTGAATTATAGTGTTAAAATATATAGGATAACATACAAATTACAAAAACCCAATGTAAATGTGGTACTTTTTTTCCTACTCCCTCCTTACACTATTACTCTTACATACCATTCGTATACACATTCCTCCCTTCTTAAAATAACTACTACAAACTAAAATGGGTTTATGAGAAAATCATCCTAGTTTATTCTCTAATTTAATACCACGGACCTAATTAATAAAAGCACATTAAATCTCTAAATAAAAAATTAGTTCTTATCTTATATATAATTTAAGTTTGAATGAGAACTAACACTCCCGTTTTATGTTTTGTTTCTCCCATTTTATAGTTAAGTGTAATTTCATATTCATATAATCACAAAATTTAGATATTTACTATTGAAGGCTTATTTTGTATTTTTAGTATATAATACACAAATAATAATGTCAATACCCCCCCCATTTTTGTCGAACCACCTAATATTTTTAGCCGCGCAAATTATCGCAATCTTTTGTGCATCTCTTTTTTTATAACTAAATATACTTGTTTCCCTTTAAATTTTTAAAAGTTCTATATGCAAATGAACACTAGTATTTGTTTACCGTAAATCTAGAGAAATCAAGTATATCGTCATACTTATGTTTCAGTTTATCTGATGATTTATGTGATATATGAACCACTAGTTTATTCTCTATTGAAAGAATTAACCGCTCTATTTCATATGATGTCTTGGGGTCTAAAGATGCTAATATCTCATCAATCAATAAAATAGGTGCAGGGCTGATCATTGCTCTAGCTAATGCAAGTCTTGCTTTCTCTCCGCCAGAAATCTGGCAAATTTCATCGCCAATTATGCCATTCAATCCTGTTTTCCTTGACTCTACTAATGAATTAAGTTGTACAGTCTTTATTATCTCTGCAACTGCACTTTCTTCTTGTTCGTTTAGCAAATCAATATTATTTTTTATACTATCATTAAACACAAATATTTCTTGTGGAACCAAACAAATCAATCTTTGCGCTACAGGATCCTCAATATGGATATTCCCATTAAAGAAAATTTGCCCACTTAAAGGTTTTATTGCACCTAAGATTAACTTTAAAAAAGTTGTTTTACCACTCCCGCTTTCTCCGAGTACTAAATATTTTTTGCCATATTTTAGGCTACACGAGAAATCTTTTAAAACAGGTTTTTGAGAATTTGGATAACTTTCTATACTTTTACAGTATAAACCATATATTGTACTACTTGTATTTAATTCACTTATATCCTATATAGCTGTTTAGTTTAGGCACTGCAGAAGTTGCCACTTTTTTTGCATAGATCAAATTTGTATTGTTATCTTTCATTTCTAACCAAATACAACAGTTATTAAAATCTGTAACATCTTCTATGCCAATCTCAGAGACTTTAACTTCACAATCGCCGGTTATTTCTTTTGTATAGCACCAATCTCCATCTCCATCATCTTCTGCTCCTTGAATACATAGGTAAATACTATCGCTTTCTGACCCTTTTGTTATGTTAATCTTATCTCCTATAATTATAGCAGTTGAATTTATTTTGGTTCCGCCTGTAACTCGAAAGTACACTACATCCTTCTGTGCATCAAGGTTCCGTTTCAATTGGCTCCCGGTAGATTGCACGTTTTCTAACACTGACGCCGAGATGATATACTCGGGGTCCAATGCTAGAGTTGGCACAACAACAGTACTACGGATTACAGGAGAAATGCCTACATAGTAACCAGGGTAAGCCTCAAGTGCAGAAAGACTATACTCCTCGTATGGAGAACGCAAACGAAATGATTTATTCCCAGTTATTATATATGGACTTCCTTGGGGGCCATTACTTGCAACTAACCCTACTCTTAATCCATTATCTACTCCAGCATTATTACTCTTACTACTATCTACTCTATTTGCTCCCACTGTTATATATTTATTAGTGTAGTCTCCGGCGCCTAAAGATAACTTATCCTTAATTTTATAATTTTTCCCTGTCTTCGCGTCATACGTCCATATATTTGCTTTTTTCATTATTCTTTGTTCTGCTTCACTAAATTTACTCTTCATATCGCCTATACTATTCTTTAAATAGCTATTTAACCCCTTTCTTATTCCACTTCCTCCATAGTGGTTTGCATATACCAATGTTTCCCCTTCTACAGGTATAAAATCTGCATAATCGCATTCCCAGCCCGGCTTATATGCCTCTTTATTATAATACTGCCATTCGTCTCTGCCACTTAGGTCTTTATACTCATATTGGTTGCTTAGTAGAAATTTTTTGTTGTTTGCTATTGGCTGATCTGGGTCACATATCAATACCAGTGCTCCTTCGCCTCCACTCTCACCATAGCCACTCTCTTGATACCCCACCATCCACCATAGTTGGCTTGTTTCTCCATTTCTTCCAAAATGCACTCTCTGCGCTTTTACCTCTTTATAACCTTCTAACTTATAGCTGCCTCCCTCTTCTTGAATCTCTGCAACTTTTTCCCCGTCTATATTTATATTTTCTAATTTGTAGCCAGCAGTTGGTGCTACTGTTAACTGATAATTTATTATTCCACTTTCATCCGTTACTTTATAGAGATTTATTGTTCCATTTCCTTTCTTTATTATTATCGCTGCTTGATCCGTTATTTCTTTTACAACCGCTACTGCCTTTATATCCATATATATTTTACCTTGCAATAATATTGTTATAAAAACAGCTATTACCTTCTTCCACATTATGCCTTTGGCATTAATCATAAATTCTCCCCTTCTTTTTTGATTTTTTTGTGTGTTATTATAGCAGGAAAAAGCCAAAAAAGCAAACATGCTCTATGGCTCAAAATTGCGACTTTTATAAATTAAAATGTACCTAAAACTCATTTCTATTAGTAACTAATAACCCTTTAATTCTAAGCATTAAAATTCTTAGATAATATATTCCAAAGCGATTTGAGATATTAGAGCTTAGGAACAGTGATAAATATAACACACCTCTTTGTATAAATGGTAAAGAGGTGTTTGTAAATACACTTATAAAAAAGACAAAAAATATTACTTTCTGCACATTCCAATTTTTTCTTTTTCCATCATAAATTTACTCCTTTTCACTAATTACTTGCATATTTTTCTGCTTGTGCATTAAATATTTTTTTATATTCTTTATTGTTTAACATTAGTTCTTTATGGTTACCAATATCCAAAATTTTACCATCGGTCATCATTATAATTTTTGTGGCACCTTTAGAGCTATACATACGATGCGATATAAATATCTTAATCTTTTCTTCCTCTTCTTTTTCTATCTCTTTGTATATTTTTGCTTCCGATTCAGGGTCTAATGCCGATGTGGGTTCGTCAAAAATCAAAATATCCGCATTAGAGAAAAATACTCGTGCAATGGAAAGCTTTTGCCATTGCCCACCAGAAAGTTCAGTACCATTATCGTCAAAAAACCTAGTGAGATTTGTTTTATAACTGTCTTTTAGTTCATCAATAAACTTATCTGCCGTTGCTCGCTTTGCTGATGTTTTTATTCCTTTTAAATCGTTAATACTGTTTATATTTCCCAAAGCTATACATTCATCAATGGATAACATATATTTAGTGTAATCTTGGTTGATTTCGCAAAAAAGTTTTCGGTATTTAAGTATGTCATATTCTTTAATATTTGTGCCATCTAATATTATTTCACCTTCAGTAGGGTCATAAATTCTAAGGATTAAACTTATTAATGTTGTTTTTCCACAGCCATTATGCCCAACTATACATACTCTATCCCCCGTTTTAATTGTACAATTAATATTTTTGAGTACATACTTACCTGAATCTTTATATTTAAACCAAACATTCTTAAATTCTAATACATGAGAGCCTCTTTTTGGGGTCATTTCTCCACATTTAATATCCTCATCTATTTGCATAAACTCAAAAAATTTATTCATAAATAGCATACTAGTGTAATGGGAAGCTATATTATCCGTAAGTTCTATATATATGTCTTGAATAGAAAGTATTACCTCACCATAAAAAACAAGATCAGCTATATTTAATTGTCGTTTAACAACTTTAAAAATAATCCATGATATAGAAATTAAAATACCTATTTTTGAAGTGAGTTGCGATAAACTAGTTTGTTTGAATTCTTTTTTGCTAAAATTGTGCCAAGCAGATAAGTTGTCTTTGTATTTTTTATCCCGTTTTCTATTGAAGTAGTTATATAATTCATATTCTCTTACTTCTTTTATTGAATCTTTTTCTGTCATTAAATTAAAGAAGTAATTCATAAACCTATTATTTTGAGCTTGTTGGTCCCAAACCTTTACATTTTCTTTTTGTATTTTAAACTTAACAATAATACTTGGTAAAAACGCTACAGTAAGCAAGAGTAGTATCCAAACATTAAAATAAGCTAAAACGCTAATAAAGCTTATTAAATTAATACCCATAGAAAGAATAAATAGTGTGGAGTATATAATATTTAGCGGTTCATTATCACTGCTTTTTAAAACCAGCACGTACAAATTCTGAAAACTTGGTCTATAAAACATATAATACTCAATATTTTTTAATTTTTCTATAATCTTTGTTTGCATATTATATGTTAAACTAAGACCAGCCATTCGGTAAATTACTATCCGGCAATCTAAAATTAGATCCTTAAGTATTAGCATACATACGTAAAAAAGGATATATATTAGTAACGTTGAATAAAAAGTAGTATCTGCTCCCACTTTATACGATTCTTCGGTAATTGCAATTATATTTTTAAAAGATAACGATTGAAGTACAGGTATCATACCAAGAATTAATGTAGATAAAATAGCAACAATAAAAACCCATTTATTAGATTGATAAACTACTTTGGCTATAAATACATAATTTTTAAATAAAGATTTTAGTTTGTTAAAATACGTTTTCAAATAAGCCCCCTACAAATATTAATAATTATATAAAATTTAGCTTTCTACAATATCTCCACTCGCAAATATAACAGAAAAATTCTCCCCTTCTGGTAAATTATATTTTTCTCCTATAATATTCCACCATTTTTGTATTCGGTTTTTGCAATCCACAATATCTTCTTTAACATATTCTCTCATCTTTTCTGGATTTTCAAAGTTTATTTTTGTATTATCTATTGTTTCTAATAGTTCATAAAGCCCATCTAATCTTCTGTTTAATCTGTATATTTTATCTCTTTCATATTCTTTAACTGTTGCAATAATTTTGGTTTCGCTCATAGATTATTCATTGCCTCCTCTTCTTTTGCTCTTTTTATTTTTAAATTCTTTATTAGTTTATCTCCAATTTTATGCTCAATATCGCTTATTTTACATTGTATATCCGGAGAAATACTATATTCATTTGTGGTTTTTTTATTTACATAAATACAATGATCACAATGGAAGTTTTGGCAATTAATGCAATCTTTAGAAAAACTTATATCTAATTCATTTTGATAGTCAAAAGTAAAGCCATTTTTTAGATCCCCTATAGCTTTATTTTCATCTTCAAAGTAAAAGCCTGGGCATGCATATAATTTACCATTAGGCATTACTGCAAATGTACGCACACCGCAGCCACTGCCGTTAACACTATCTATTTCTGAGTTAAGACCGTTTAGTACGTTTATCTGGATTGGGCGCTTGGAATTTAATATATATTCAGCTACTAACTCTAATTGCTGTTCATAAACTTTAAGATCTGTTTCATTAAACTCTTCTATACCGTTTAATATAATATTTACTCTTACCGCTTTATTATTTTCGAATAGTTTTTTTACATTCTCATAAAGATTACTTAGTGTATTTTTGTATACATGTAATATGTTAATTATTGACTTTTTATATTCTTCAACTGTACCATTATAAACTACAAGTTCATTATTACTTTGAATAGCATCTTTTGCAGGAACAACAGAATTATAATCTTTAAATTTTTCTGGTGGTAAACCAATAAAGATAGGTGTAAACATATTTTCCTTAGCAAAAGTCAAAGCTTCTTCTATTGTTTGTTCTGGTATTTTTTTTGGTTTATCTGTTGTTTTTAATTTATTAGAGTATCTGCAATGAGGCATTTCTGAATCACTTAAGTATATCGCTAAATATTTATTAAAGCTTTTTTCATGTGATTGCCTTTCTTCATCTCTTGGAGTTAATCCACCACCTAATTGCTCTTTTACTCTATCCCAAAAATAATCAATCGCTCTTACATTGGCTTTTTGCATCTCACAAATATATTTTGCTCTTTTGAATATAGAACCAGAAGAAGAATCGTCATAACAAAATCCTGTACAGGTCATACAACCACTTGCCACCTTGCAATTCTTGCATTCTTCATCGTTAACTTTTTCTATTGATAAATATTTAAACGGTTTTAATCTATCCTTAATAATACCTTGTTCAACATTGCCAGTTGCAAATGCTTTTTGTTTTTCTAAAGAAAACTGAGAGAATCTTATACAAGGGAAGAGATTCCCATCACAGTCGATTGCAACCATCTTCCCTGAACCGCAGAATTTATTCTTGTTCCGGTTAGGCGACATTGGCAATCCTGTTGCAGGATCAAAAAATCTAACTGTGTAGGCTGGGTCTTTCCATATTTCGTGCTCAATAACATAGTCAGCTAATTCCTTTAATTGATTTTCAAAAATCTCCGGATCTTTTTCATCCCAAACATTTTCAAAAATAACATTGGCTGCTACCTCTTTAATTCCTAGATTCCAAAGGTGAATAATGCTATCTTTTAAGTATGGTAGATCGTCATGAGAAAATGTTGCTTTAGTGCTGGCCATTTCTTTAAATTGCTCAAGCCATAAAGGTACATTTTTAACCACATCATCATACGATCCACTTCCATCTGGGTATACCCTTTGTAAATCGTGTTTAATTTTATTACCATCAACGCTAATGCCAATAGAAATATGTCTATTATTTTTCTTTATGTAGTCTTGAACTTCTTTTGTACTATACAACAAACCGTTTGATGAAAAGCTAAACATATAGTTATCAAACCATGGATGTTTGGTTAAATACATTTGTTCTTTTATATAGTCACAAATCTTATCTATAAGTTCAATTTCTAAGAATGGTTCTCCACCAATAAAATCCCAAACAACTGATTTCTCATTATATATATCACGTGCACTTAAAAAATAATCAACCGCTTTTTTTGCTGTTTCAAAATTCATCTTTTTAAAATTATTTTTGTGTATTAAATAACAATATTTGCACCTTAAATTACATTCTTCTGTAACGCAAAAGGTAATATTGTTCGCCTTACCCTCTTCAAAACTTGGAGCTAGTTTTCCAAATCTAATTTTACTTTTTATTGTTTGCAAAGTTAATTCCTCCTTATTTTTTTGATTGATATTGGATTTGTTTTTACAGTTTTATATCTTTTTGGAAATAAATGTGTGTTAAAATAACATGGTGTTCTGTTTTTTCCTCTCAATCCTTATCCTTTAGCTATTTATAGCAAAAATATATGATAAACGGAAAATAACATGCCAAAATACCTAACTTTTCACCTATAATAGATCAGCAAAAAGTATGTTGATATTTTGTCTGGAATCATGTACAATTTATTTTGTATACCCTAGAACCAAGTTATTCTATATAAAAGTGTAAGAGTAGCCTCAATGGCTAAATTTTCGTGAGCAAGTAATATTAAAATCACACAAATATAGTTAGAAATAAAGCTGATTAAAACACCACCTTTTTGTACTAGAATAGCACTTTTTAAAAGATGGTGTCAATAAATTTATTTTTGTTGTGTCGATATGGCTTAAAGCTTCTTTAATTCCTCTATTAACTTTGCCATGTTTATTATTCTTGCGTTTTCTTTATCTTTTCTTGTGTTTTCTGGCGTATCGTTTAAAATGTCTCCTGTTTTTATTGCCAGTTCAAAGAACTGGTTTGGTGTGATTTGTGGGTAAACTTGGCAAGCAAGCGCGTAGCAGCCAGCAAAATATGGTGTTGCCCAACTTTTACCGCCCACACTATCGTATCCATATAAATGTTGCCCTTGGCAATTTGCATGAGTTCTATTCCCTTCTGGCACTAAAAGTGTGGCAGGTGAAAAGAGATCTTCATTTTCTGTATAGGCTCCAGTATACCATACAGCAGTGGTATAATCTGCCGAGCTTTCCACTTTATTTAGATCTATTCTATCCAAACCCATAAAACTAATGTTCTTTTGGCTTATAAAGGCACTTGGACCTGTCGTTAAAACAAAAACACCTTTTTCCTCAGCTTCTTTAATTTTTGCTTCCAATTTGTCAAAATCTTTATATTCTGGTTCATATCCTCTGGAAATTGAAATTACCCTAATTTTCCTATCGGCCGGCAATTTTTCGTTTATTTCTAAAATTCTATCAATACACTTACATGTATTAGCACATACTATATCATCGCTAAATTTCGTGCACCCGATAAAGTAAAGATCTGCATCTTTTGCTACACCACAAGTTTTGCCAACTGCCAAAGAAGCAACTGCTGGACCATGTTCATCTTCAACTTTATCATAAACATCTACTACACCAATTTCTTCATAAAGTTTCAAGTTGTTTTTATATTCAGCATGGTCAACCAGAAGTGGATGATCTATTATCGCAATACCAACACCCTTGCCGGTTATGCCTTGTCCGTGCAACGCTCTAATCCCCAGCCCCGGATTCTTACCATTTTCCATTATCTTTTCTGGATCAAAATCTGCCGGCATTTTATCTGCACTCGGCCATTTGGTTTTGCTATCAAAAGAAGCATATTTTAAATTCTCCATCTCATTTGTCAAATCTAATACAGAAACATCACGCGATCTCAAATCTACAGCGTACGGATCTTCTGGCTTGTATTGCAGCATCTCTGTAAGAGGCTCTTTGCGATCATCATCTTCTGTCCAATCGTCTTTTTCTCTTACAATTGCAATGCCTTCACCGTTTTCTGTAAGGTGGCTCACATACTTTTTCTCTTCCGTGGCATTTGCTTGCTTAACCTCTGCAACACTTTCACTTTGCTCTGCCGTTTTGTTGCTGCAGCCGGTAAATGTACTGGCAACAACCAACGCCACCATAATTGCTAGCTTTTGGTTTTTCTTCCCCATAATAATCTTCCCTTCAATCAAAATTTACTTCCCTAAAATTGTCAAAAATTCTCCTTTCCCCATATAATCCATAATTAAATTATAGCAAACTATAGCCAATTGTAAATACCCCCCCCGAAAAAATGTAAACTTTTTATGAATTCTTTTGTTCTTTTTTAGTCAATACAAAAATTAGTGAATCAATAATAAAATCAATCGAAAATATAGAACATATAAATTTTCATCTGCCGTTTATAAAAACGTTCGTGTATTGAACAATTCAATACACGAACGTTTTTATTTGAAACATTATATTAAATATGTAATTTTTTATTTAGAAGCTGGTTCCCATTTGCACCTTACTGGTGAAATAATAGCTCCTTCTGCCTTTAGTTCCGCAAAAGTTTTATCAACAATCTTTCTATCTAGACCCGTTAATTCTGCCACCTTGCCTGCACTTAAAGGTTCACCCGCTTTTTTCATAGCATTAAGTATAATTTCTTTTTCGTTCATATTACATCACCTCATTAAAGTTGTTGCCGCAACCAGTTCTGCTTGCCGATTACTTCTATCTGTTCCAGTTGTTGTTCGCCCCAATACATATCTTCTTCCTCATCTTTATAATAATCCACAAGAATGTCATATGTAGTATAGTCATCTTTAGCTTCATTAATAACAGTTTTAAGCCAGCTCAGACCATCCTTTGAAACTTGCAAATCGTACTTTAGCCAATCCACAGGGTCTTTATATACATCTGCTGCTGGTTTTGCTTCAAGTTTTACCTCACCGCCAAGATCAATAAGTCTATCAATACATTGCTTTACATAGCCCCGCTCTTCCTCTGCATGCTCTGCATACCTGTCTGCAAGCTTTGAAAACCCTTGTGATGCAAAAATTCTGGACTGTATAACATGCCCATCTGCCTGTTGCGCAAGCCCTGTAACAATTGCTTGTAAACCCGAAAGCAATTCTTTGTTTCGTTCCATAATATAACCCTCCATCTTTAATGTTTTTACAAATGCAAGTAAAAATTGCATTGTTTTATTGTATCATATTATTTATAAAAAGGCAAAGATATACTCAATTAAAGTTCAACAATTGTAACGCCATCTTCCCCTTCGCCGTATTTGCCTAGCCTAAAGCTCTTAACAACTCTTGAAGATTTTAGATAGTTATGAACTGCACTTTTTAAAACTCCGGTCCCTTTACCATGCACCACAACAATACTATGCAGCCCAGATATTATCGCATCATCTATAAATTTATCTAATTCAGCTGTTGCCTCTTCTGCTGTTAACCCTCGTAGATGTAGCTCCGTGGCTGCTTTTCTTGAAACCCGAGAAGTTGTAGTTTTAAAATGGCTAATTTTGTTTGTTAAGTTTTGCGTTTTACATAGTTTTAAATCTAAAGTTGAAATTTTAGTCGAAATGTTACCGAGCTTTACATTTACAAAACCATTTTTATCTGGGTTTGATGTAAGTACTCCCTCTTTATGTAGGCTCAGCACCAACACAGTATCTCCGCTCTTAAAATGGGTTTTACCATTATTTATATTTTGTTTATCATTTTTAAAAGATATTTTCCCTAGTTTGCTATGTATATCTGTTTTAAATTTTGTTCTCAGTTCTTCTAAACGCTTTATATTCCCTTCCTTTTTAATTTCTTCAAGCTCTGTAGCTGTGTGCTTTAATGATTTTTGCAAAAACTCAATAATTGGTTCCGTCTCTGCTTTAAACTTTTCTATCAACTCTTCTTTTTGCTGCATCACTTCTGCTTGCATAACCTTTAGTTTATTACGTTCAATTTCTAATTCTTTTTTTAAAGTTTCATTGGCGTCTATTTTTTCTTGCAATTCTTGTTGAGTATTATTGAGCTTATTAACTACATCTTCAAATCTCAACTTGCCTTCATCTATACATTTTTTCGCATTCTCAATAATCTTTTGCTCAATACCCAACCGCTCTGCAATATTAAACGCATAAGATTTACCTGGTATGCCTAAAATTAACTTATAAGTTGGTTTTAAAGTTTCTATATCAAATTCACAAGATGCATTTTGCACATTTGGTGTATTTAAAGCATACATCTTCAACTCTGAGTAATGTGTAGTTGCAATTGTTTTTGCTCCCTTGCTCTTTAATTCGTTCAAAATAGAAACTGCAAGTCCTGCCCCTTCTACAGGGTCTGTGCCAGAACCTAATTCATCCACTAAAACCAAACTATGCGAATCAGCTATTTTTAAAATTTGCACTAGATTTTTTATATGACCGGAAAAAGTCGACAGGTTTTGTTCTATGCTCTGTTCGTCCCCAATATCTACTAAAATATTTTTAAAAACAGAAACTGTGCTACCTTCTTTTGCCGGTATTAACAGACCACTCATTGCCATTAACGCTAACAAACCAGCTGTTTTTAAAGTTACTGTTTTACCGCCTGTGTTAGGCCCAGTTATTACCAAAGTTGAAGTCTCTTTTGGCATTACAATATCTATAGGAACAGCTGCCCCTTGCGGCAACAAAGGATGCCTTGCTCCTCTCAAATTAATTTTACTGTCTTCTGTTAGCTCTGGATTAATTGCGTTTATTTGAATAGCATATTTTGCCTTAGCAAAAAGCATATCAAAAAATAAAATCAAACGCCAATTGTTTTTAAGCTGCTCTAAATCTTTTAATACTTTATTAGATAGCTCCCTTAATATTTTATAGATCTCTTCTTTTTCTGCTGCTTCTAACAACCTTATTTTGTTATTACCACTCACAACTGCTTCTGGTTCTATAAACAAAGTGGACCCGCTAGCAGAAGCTTCGTGCACCAGACCGTTTATTTTTGATTGGTGCTCCGACTTAACCGGCAATACAAAACGGCCATTTTTAATGGTTACCGTTCCTTCTTGTAGGTATTTTTTTGTTTCGGGTGTTTTAGCAAATTGCCACAGTTCCTCTTTAATTGCATTTGCATTTTGTTTGAGTTCTCGTCGGATATTAAAAAGATTAGGGCTAGCGTTATCGCTCAGTTCTTCTTCAGAAATTATGGCATCTTCAAGTGTGTGGTATAAGGTTTTTAATTCTGCAAGATTATTAAACTCTCTATTAAATTCTTGTTCTTTTTCTTGCTCCTTTTGAATGAACTCTATATACCAACGTTTTAAATTCTTAACCGTTCTTAGCATTTGCAAAATATTAATTAGCTCTTTTAAAGAAGCTATCCCACCTTGCTCAATTTTTTTTAAAATAATATCCATATCATCAAACTGCAACATGTCCGGCATTCCATAGCGCAAGCATAAAATCATTGCCATTTCTGTTCTTTTAAGCAGTTTTTTAACTGTCTCAAAATTTGTGCTGGGTTCAAGTTTTAAGATCTGTTCTTTACTTTCTGAATACACTGCTTGTTCTGCTACAGAATTTAATACTTCATTAAATTCCAGAATGTGCATATATTTTTCTTGCAAATCTGTTCACCTCCTTTTTAACTACAAAAACTTGTATCAATTGTTTTTTAGGATTTACTGATATTTTGGTAGTATGTTTTCATTGTTTTTGCATCCTCTGCCTGTGTGCCATCGGATTCACATATTATAATCGGTTCACAGTGTTTTTTTAAAATCACATCTAAAAGATCCTCATAGTTTGGACCATATATATTATCTGCAAATGTTAAATGGCGTTGTTCTCCTCCTGTTGTATACTTAATTTTGGAAAAATGAATATGAATTTGTTTCATTCGCTCTGTGCCTAGTTTATTTTCAATGCTACCAAACAAATTTAAAAACTCTTCTTTATTCTTAAGAAGCCCTTGCTCTCTAGCATTTATATGACCAAAATCTACACAAGGAATAAATGATTCATCTATTAAACATAATTCCAAAACCTCTGCTAGTGTGCCCAACTGATTGACTTTGCCCATAGTTTCTGGGCAAATATTTATGTGATTTAGCCCCTCCGCTTTTAGTTTTAAAACAGACTTCTTTAAAGTGCTTTTTGCTAGTTCTAAGGCCTCGTGCCTTGAAATCTTGCCAGCAGACCCTGAATGCACCACTATGCGTTTTGCTCCTATATTCTCTGCCAAAGTTGCCGTTTGCAGTATATATTCCACACTTCTTTCACGTTTCGCTTCCTCTATACTAGATAAAGAAATATAGTATGGTGAATGCACAGATAATTTAAGCTCGGCATCATTTGCAAGCTTTTTAAACTCTTTTGCCTTTTGTTCAGAAAGCCGCACTCCATGCCCACATTGATATTCATAGGCATCTAGTTCAAATTTTTTCAAATACTCCGGCACTTGTAAAAGATGAGCATATCCCATAGTAAAAAAGCTAGCTGAATTCCCTGCCACACCAAAATATACTGCCATTTTTTCACCTCATTTTTGCTTTTTGGGTTTTGCAAGTATTTTAAGACTATGTTTAATTATTTCTCCAACTTCCATGGATTCATTACAGCCTTTTATTGCCGCTGATGCCTCTGCTTGAGAATAACCCAATGCTTGCAATGCGCTAAGCGCTTCGAGCATATTAGAACTTGGTAAAACTGCAGAGCCAATTCCATTTGTGTTATAAACTTCATCTTTTAATTTGCTTTTTAGTTCCAAAATTATCCTTTGTGCTAATTTTAAACCTACTCCATGCGCCGTAGTGAATGCTTTAGGGTTTTCTAACTTTATATTCAAAATAATATCCTCTGGCGAAAGAACAGATAAAATAGCAAGTGCAAATTTAGCCCCCACTCCAGATACTCCAATTAGCATTTTAAAAGCCGTTAACTCTTTTTTGCTGCAAAAGCCATAAAGTTCCATTAAATCTTCTTTTACATTAAGGTAAGTATACAGACTAACTGTATCGCCTACATTGCCTAATTTAGAAATTATATTCGCTGTTGTAAAACAGCAAAATCCCATGCCGTTACAATTTATAACTACAAAATTTTCAGCCTTTTCAACCAATTTGCCGTAAATACTATATATCATAAAATCACCTAAGTTGTTTTTTAATCTGCTCTTGTATTTTAATATTGTTTGGATTATAAGAATGCGCATGGCAAACTGCCACAGCCAGTGCATCGGCTTCATCATCTATATCTGGTTTTTCTTTCAATTTTAAAATTGATGCTACCATATTGATCATCTGTTTTTTTTCTGCTTTGCCGTACCCCACAATTGCCTGTTTGATTTGCAATGGCGTATACTCAAATACTTCAATTTTGCTTTGCATGGCTGTTAACACAATAACTCCACGTGCTTGTGCCACATCGATTGCTGTTTTTTGGTTTGTTGTAAAATATAACCTTTCAATTGCCATATGGTCTGGTTTTGTTTCTTGCAAAATTAAATTGAGATCAGTATAAATATTTTGCAGTCGAACTTCGAACGGGGTTTTAGCTTTTGTTAATATAACCCCGCTCTTAACTTTTTTAAATATTCCGTTTGCATAGTCTAAAATTCCATAGCCAACTATCGCATAACCAGGATCTATTCCTATTATTCTCAAAAAATCACAACTTTCTTGTAAAATTAACGCCAATACCGTCTATCTAAACTTCTATATTGCAAAGCCTCTGCTACATGCTTAGCATTGATTATCTCCTCTTCATCAAGGTCCGCAATGGTCCTTGCAATTTTCAAAATTTTATTATATGCTCTCGCAGAAAATGAAAGTTTTTCAAATGCCATTTGTATCATATTTGCTGCTTCTTTGGTGGTTTTGCAAATTCTGTTGATATACGCTGCATTTATATCTGCATTGCAATTAAAAGACAAATTTCTAAACCGCTGCCATTGTATTTTTCTGGCCTTAGTAACTCTTGCTCGAATCTCTTCTGAACTTTCTGCCTCTGAATTACTTGCCATATCCGAAAATTCTACAGGTGCCACTTCAACATGAATATCTATTCTATCGAGCATTGGTCCAGAAACCTTGCTTAAATACTTTTCAACCGCTCCTGGTGTGCACTTGCATTTTTTTGTTGGATGACCATAAAAACCACAAGGGCATGGATTCATTGCTGCAACTACCATAACAAAACTTGGATAAGTTAATTTAGACTTTGCTCTAGAAATTGTAATGACTTTATCTTCCATTGGCTGCCTTAGCCCTTCTATTGTTGCTCTGGCAAACTCTGGTAACTCATCTAAAAATAAAACCCCATTATGAGCTAAAGAAATTTCCCCCGGCATTGGCACACTGCCTCCACCTGTGAGCCCAGCTAAAGAAATTGTTTGATGTGGTGCTCTAAATGGGCGATTAAAACAAAGCGGGTTGTCTTGCGACAAATTCCCAACAATTGAATAAATTTTTGTCGTCTCTACCGCTTCTTCAAATGTCATAGGCGGCAATATAGATGGTATACGTTTAGCAAGCATGCTCTTTCCCGCGCCGGGAACACCAATTAATAATATATTGTGCCCACCCGCAACTGCAACTTCTATTGCTCTTTTAGCTTTAAGCTGGCCTTTAACCTCTTTAAAGTCTACGTCATATTGCACATCTTTGTATTCAAATGTTTTTGCCATCCCTGGCTCAATTCGAGTCCTTCCTTTTAGGTGACTTGCCAATTGACTAAGTGTTTTTACTGGGAACACATTAATTCCAGCTACAATTGTGCCTTCTTGGAGATTTTGCTCTGGTACAAATATATTTTCAAAGCCCAACTCCTTTGCTTTTATTACCATCGGTAAAACCCCGTTTACAGATTTTACCTCTCCCGAAAGTGAAAGTTCGCCGATAAAAGCATTTTTGTCGTTAAACGCTGGGATCTGGTGACTAGCTTGTAAAATTGATAAAGCAATTGGCAAATCATAAAAAGAACCAATTTTTTTAATGTCTGCTGGAGCTAAATTAACTGTTATTTTACTAACTGGGAATTCAAAACCGCTATTTTTTATTCCCGCTCTAACACGATTTCTGGCTTCTTTTACTCCTATGTCTGGCAAGCCCACAATATCAAAAGACGGTAACCCTCGCGATATATCAGCCTCCGCCAAAACTTCAAATGCATCTATGCCCACTATTCCCATACTTGCTACTTTACAAAACAAAGCTTAATCACTTCTCCCCACAATACTCTAAATTAAAAACCCTTCTATAATTTCTCTGCAGTTATTTCCCTTTATTGATCACTTATCACAAATTTAATATATCATTCATCTTTTTTAAAATATATTCCCTACGTAACCTAGTTAAATTTTCATCATATAAAAGCCTTATCGGCAATTCATCCTTTAAAGCTTTAATAAATTGCTCTACATTCAAAATATTGCAAACATGGTAAACATTGCCCTCTTTAGGTGGTAAATTGAAAAATGTTAATGGCATATCAACCGACTTGCAGTTATTTAGTATTTCACATACTGCAAAATCAGATTCTATTCTATCTATTATTACAATTAAATCTTCTGTCATATTCACCCTCTAATTAACTTAATCCTGTAGATCCAAAACCATTTGTTCCACGTAAAGTATCATCTAGCTCTTGAACCTCTGCAAATTTAAATTCAATTACCGGCATAAGCAAAAACTGCGCAATTCTGTCTCCATGATGTACAAAATAATCTTTAGTTGAATAGTTGTGCAAGGGTACCACAAGTTCACCGCGATAATCACTATCAATAACACCAACTGCATTTGCCGGAGCAATTCCAAAAGAAACGCTAAGCCCACTTCTGGCAAAAACTAAACCCACAAATTCAGAAGAGGGTATTGCAATTGAAATCCCCGTTGATATCTTTTTAGTTTCATTTGGTTTAATTAAAACATCTTGCGGCAAAGCTGCATAAAGGTCCCAACCAGCACTACCTGCTGTTCCTTTTGTTGGAATTTTAGCTAGCGTATTTAATTTTTTTATTTTTATTTCCGGCAAATTATTCATCTTTCTCATCCTCAGCTAAATTGTACCACACCTTTTGAACATCATCGTTATTTTCCAATGCATCTAAAAGTTTTTCCATTTTAATCAAAGATTCTTCATCTGTTACATTAACAACTGTTGTCGGTTTATATTCAAAATCAGCGTCAACCACATTGTATTTTTTGCTTATCTCTGCCTTCGCCTGTGCTAATTTATTTTCTGCCACAAATATAATTGCCATATCTTCTTCAATCTGCCAATCATCTACATCTAAATCTAAAATATCTAAAAGTAGTTGTTCTTCGTTTAAACCTTTTTGCTCAACAGTAATTGCCCCAACTTTTTTGAACATAAATCCCACACTACCTGTTTGGCCTAAATTGCCGCCAAATTTGTCGAAATAATGGCGCAAGTCCCCTGCAGTTCGGTTACGGTTACTGGTTAATGCACTCACCATAACTGCTATTCCAGACGGACCATAACCCTCATATAGCATTTCTTCATAATTATTTTTATCCTGCCCGCCAGACACTTTAGAAATTAAACGTTCAATATTATCTGCCGGTATATTATTAGCACGTGCTTTCTGTATAAGGTCTTTTAATTTAGAATTTGTGTTAGGATCTCCGCCATGTTCACGCACACATACTGCAATTTCACGACTTATTTTTGTAAATATTTTTGCTCTTTGAGCGTCAGTTTTCTCTTTTTTTCTTTTAATTGTACTCCATTTAGAATGCCCAGACATTTAAAAACACCTCTATTATCATTTATTATTTTAGTGAAAATAACCTTATCTTCTCACTAACCACTTCAAACATCTTTTTTCGTGCACAGCCACAGATTTTACGTATGTCATATTCTTGCTGATTTTTAGCAAAAGCTTCTCTACAACCATCTGCAAACGCTTGCCGTAGGTCCGTATCTATGTTGATTTTATTTATTCCTAACTTTATCGCCTGCTGCAAGTCACTACTACTTACCCCAGAAGCCCCGTGCAATACTAATGGCACTTCAACACAATTTTTTATCAATTTTAATCTTTCAAAATCTAATTTAGGTTCCCCTTTATATTTACCGTGTGCTGTACCAATAGCTATAGCCAAAGAGTCTACACCGGTTCGCTCCACAAATTCAGCCGCCTCATCCGGATCTGTAAATAGCTCGCTTCCTTCTTTCACTGAAATTTGGTCTTCTGTACCCACAATACGGCCAAGTTCAGCTTCAACTGAAATATTATTCCTATGTGCTATTTCCACTACTTTTTTAGTTTTTTCAATATTAAGTTCAAAATCATATGCAGAAGCATCAATCATAACCGAAGTCCAGCCAGATTTTATGCATGCCTCAACCATTTCAAATGCAGTGCCATGATCTAAATGCAATGCAATTGGAACTGGACTTTTTTGTGCCGCACATATAACTATTGAACTCAGCATTTCAAGCCCCGCGTACTTTAAAGCACTTTCCGATGCCTGAATTATTACAGCTGCTTTTTCGTTTTCTGCTGCTGCTACCACAGCCTGCACCTGTTCCATATTGCTAACATTAAATGCACCAACAGCATAACCAGAATTCTGCGCTTGGTTTAATATCTCTCTTGTTGTTACTAACATAGATATCACTCACCACATCTAAAAAATTTTGTCATTAAAATTGCGTCTTCTGTTGGGTTCGAATAATAAGCTTTTCGCATTCCTTGCTCTTTAAACCCTAAACGTTTGTATAAATTAATAGCTACAATATTAGAAGCTCGTACTTCTAATGTTACAAATGCAAAATTCCGTTGCATTGCTTCTTTTAAAACCTTCTCCACAAGTGTGCTGCCCACCCCTTGGCCACGAACCAGAGAACTAACCGCTAAGTTTGTTATATAACATTCATCTAAAACACAATAACAACCAATATAACCAATTATCTTCGAATTCTGTAAAGATATTGCCACAAAACAAAACGAATTTCGTTTGCTAAATTCAGTTAAAAGACTTTCTTCACTCCACGGTCTAGAAAAACACTCTTTCTCTAAATTTGCCAAGCTTTTTGTATCACTTGGCTCAAACCTACGAACTACAAACTCCACATTATATTCTCCTAGAAAGCTTCTCAACGTTTTCTGCTCTATATTGCTCAAAAGAATCATTTTTTATTGCATCTCGAATCTCTTGCATTAAATGATTATAAAAATATAAATTATGCAAAACTGCCAACCTCATCCCAAGCATCTCTTTAGCTAAAAATAAATGCCTAATATAAGCCCTAGATGCTGTTTGGCAGGTTGGGCAATTGCAATTAACATCTATCGGTTGCTCATCTTTTGTATATTTTTGATTAAATATATTAATTACGCCATTTTTAGTAAACAAGTGACCATGCCTTGCATTTCTGCTCGGCATAACACAGTCAAATAGGTCAACTCCTCTAAAAACACTTTCAATAATATTTGCTGGAGTACCAACACCCATTAAGTAACGCGGTTTTTCTTTTGGCATAAACGGCTCTACTAAAGAAATCGTTTGGTACATCTCTTCATGCGTTTCGCCCACAGCTAAACCACCAATTGCATAACCGTCCAAGTCAAGATCTGCAATTGCTTTTATATGCTCAATTCTAATTTGAGGAAATATTGTACCCTGATTAATACCAAACAATAGCTGATTTTTGTTGATTGTGGTGTATGCTGCATTAAGCCTTTCATGTTCTTCCTTGCAGCGTGTAAGCCACCTGGTTGTTCGCTCTACTGACTTCTTTACATAATCAAACTCTGCCGGAGACCCCACACATTCATCAAATGCCATTGCTATAGTTGACCCTAAATTCGATTGTATCTGCATACTTTTTTCTGGTGTCATCATAATTTTTTTGCCATTAACGTGAGATGAAAATAATACTCCTTCTTCTTTTATATCACGAATTTTAGCAAGGGAAAACACTTGAAATCCACCGCTATCCGTTAAAATCGGCCCTTTCCAGCCTGCAAATTTGTGAAGCCCACCCATATCACGTACCAGCTCATCTCCCGGCCTAACATGCAAATGATATGTATTGCACAGCATCACTTGGCAATTTATATTTTTCAAATCACTTGCAGAAACAGCACCTTTTATTGCTGCACAAGTACCCACATTCATAAACGCCGGTGTTTCTATTGTGCCATGTACTGTTTCAAAAATGCCAAGCCGAGCTTTATTTTCGCAGTGTTTCAATTTAAACATAAGCATTCACTCTCATAAAATATACAAATATCTATTTATTTTCCTTCTAAGAATTCTCTTCTCCGTGATGGCAACCTTCACAATCAACTATCTTTCCAACAATAGGCTCCGGGTCTATTCCGCGCTTTTTATAATAATCTGTAAGTGCTAACTTTACTGCTTGTTCTGCTAAAACCGAGCAATGAATCTTTTGCGGCGGTAGTCCATCCAAAGCTTCCATAACTGCTTTGTTTGTTAATTTTAATGCATCCTCAATCGATTTGCCTTTAATAAGTTCAGTTGCCATAGAACTTGTAGCAACTGCTGCACCACAACCGAATGTTTTAAATTTAACATCAACTATTGTGTTGTTTTCAATTTTTAAATACATCTTCATAATGTCTCCGCAAACAGTATTCCCTACTTCGCCAATACCGTCTGCATCTGCAATTTCGCCAACATTACGTGGGTTCATAAAATGGTCCATTACTTTTTCTGAATACATAGTAAAGCTCTCCTTTCTCCCCTTGCTCAGATTATTATATTTTTTCATTCCAAACTGGTGACATTTTTCTTAATCGTTCAACAATTGGATTTATTACTTCTAAAAATTTTTCTACTTCTTCTGATGTATTATATTTAGATAAACTAATTCTAACTGAACTCTGCGCTAGCCCATGGTCTAGCCCCATTGCTAACAAAACATGGCTTGGATCAAGAGAGCCCGAAGTACATGCCGAGCCCGAAGAGCAGCAAATTCCATAGGAATTGAGCAATAAAAGTATACCCTCTCCTTCAATTCCTTCAAAAGAAAAATTAAGTGTTCCCGTTAAACCATGTTCTAGCGAACCATTATACTTAACCTTCGGAATCTTTTTTATGCCACTCAATAACATTTCTCTTAACTCTTTTAAATGCCTGTTTTTTACTTCAATATCCTTTGTTGCTTCTGCTATTGCACAGCCTAAACCCACAATTGATGCAACATTTTCCGTGCCTGCTCGCTTGCCCCTTTCTTGTCCTCCACCAAACAACAAATTTTCAACTTTTAGACCTTTCCTAACATAAAGAGCTCCCACACCTTTTGGCGCATGAAATTTGTGGCCAGAAAGCGAGAGCATGTCTATATTTTGATGTAAAACATCAATTTTCACATTGCCTATTGCTTGCACTGCATCTGTATGAAAAACTACATTGTGTTTACGGCAAATTTCGCCTAATTCAGAGATAGGTTGCAACGTGCCCACTTCGTTGTTTGCATACATCACAGAAACTAAAACTGTATTACTTTTTATAGTTTTTTCTAATTCTTCAGGAGATACTCGCCCTTCGGCATCTACATTTAAATACGAAACCTCTAAACCATCTCTTTCTAATTTTTTAAAAACGTTTAGCACCGAAGGATGTTCAATTTTGCTTGTTATAATATGGCACTGTTTGCCATTTTTCTTGTTTTGTTCCACAATTGAATGTATTGCCCAATTATTAGATTCTGTAGCCCCAGAAGTAAAATAAATTTCATTTGGATCTGCTCCAAGAGCCTCTGCTACATTTTTACGTGCTTCTTCTATAGCATTCTTAACTTTCTGTGCCCTGCTGTATAAACTAGATGGATTAAAGTACTCCTCTGTCAAATAAGGCATCATTTTGTTTAAAACCTCTGAAGAGATTTGAGTCGTTGCTGCATTATCAAAATAAATTGTTTTGTCCAATCTAAATTCCCCCTCTTCTAAAATTTTCATATTTAATATTTATTATTACGAGCAATATAAATATAGCCAACAATCACTGCAAAACAAACCAAAACAGCTAATAATATACTCTTATGTTGCTTTAAAATATAAAAACCTTTATATATACGGCTTGTTTTTATTTCTTGCGTAGCTAATAAATCTGCTGAAGATATTAATTTATCTTCCAACAAAAATTCCACTTTACCTAATTTTTCTCCTTCTTCTACATCACTATCAATCACCTCTGGCAAAGAGAATTTACGGCTTAAAGCTTCATTTTTCACTTCTTTTGGCACCATCGCATAAATATCCGAACTGGCTATAACCCCCACATGGTCACTTTTTCTGCTTGCTACAACATCCACTTCGTTTACCAGCTCGCCTTTGTTTAATATAACGCGCCGTTCAAAGTTTTCAAAAATCCACTTTAAAATATCACGCGTCTCCAAAAATGCCATGTTTTCGGGTATACCAAATTCATCTTCTTTTTTTGGCGCTCCTAACACAACCCCAATAACTTTAGCATCGCCACCCACTGCATAAGAAGCAAAATTTTTAAAATCTGGCATAGAACCTGTTTTAAAGCCTTTTATTTTATTGTAATAATACCTGCTGCTAGATAATAACATGCTATTTGTTGTATATATAGTAGTTTGTTCCCGCATATTAGTAGCTGGAAGTTCATACGTTGCCATGCTTGCCATTTTTTCTAACATTGGTATCTTTAATGCTTCTCTTAAGATTAAGCACATATCATAAGCCGTTGTATAAGCATCTTCACTAACTCCATGTGCATCTACAAAATGAGTATTGTTAGCCCCTAGCTCTTTTGCTTTTTTATTCATTAAGGTTACAAAGGCAGGTATATTGCCATTACAAACATAATATGCTAAAGCACTAGAAGCCTCACAAGCAGAAGCTATCATCATCGCTGCCAATAAATCTTTTACTTTAACAACTTCACCTTTTACAATGCCCACACTAGAGACATTCAGTCCTACAAATTCATCAAATATAGAACTAGGAACCGTCACATCTTCTTCTAGATTAGAAACTTTATCAAAAACAACTAAAGCTGTAACAATTTTTGCCAAGGATGCTGGAGCTATTTTTGCATGTGGATCTTTAGAAAAAAGCTGCATGCCAGTATCGCTATCAATAAAACATGCAGATCTAGCAGAAATCTCTATCGGTTCTTTGTAAGATGCTATAACAACAACATTAAATAGAGATATTAACACGATAATATTAAGAATTATAGATTTTAATAACTTCATATCTTCTCCTTAAATCTAGTTATATTCTAATACTAAAGCATCTTCTTTTACCCCAACTATAACAGAAGCCAACTGTTTTTGATGATTATTTACTATATAATCGCAAATATTATCTTCTATCTCTTTTCTAATTATTCTCATAATGCCTCGCACACCGGTTTTAGCGTCTTTATATGCCTGCTTTTGAATAAATTCTGCAACGTTTTCGTTCAGATTTAATGTAATACCTTGCCCCTGCAATTGCTTTTTCAGTTCTTCTAGTTTATTAATAGTAATTTTTAAATAATCTTCACTTGTAAGCTGATTAAAAGCAATTATCTCATCAACTCTTGCTAAAAATTCCGGCCTTAAAAAATCCGCAAGTGCTTTTTTAGCTTTTTCTTTTGCAAAAGTGTTTTGTTCTTTATCAAATCCAAGCGCATTTGCGTTAATATTACTACCGGCATTAGATGTCATAATAATAATTGTATGTATAAAAGAAACTTTTCTCCCCTGTGAATCTGTAATCATACCATCATCTAAAATTTGCAATAATATATTCATAACATCCGGATGAGCTTTTTCTATTTCATCTAGCAAAATTACAGAATACGGCTGCCTCCTTACTTTTTCGGTTAATTGACCAGCTTCATCATACCCCACATACCCCGGCGGGGCTCCAATCATTCTAGAAACGGTATGTTTTTCCATAAATTCAGACATATCTAACTTTATTAACGGTTCGGTTGCTTCACTAAATAATTCATGTGCAAGCGAACGTGCAAGTTGCGTTTTCCCCACCCCGGTAGGGCCCACAAATATTAAAGATACCGGCTTCTCTTTAGGGACAATTTTCACTTTTGCCCTAACAACAGCTGCACACAAAGCATCAATTGCCTCATCTTGCCCAATAATTTCTTGTTTTAGACTTGTTTTTAACTCACCTATCTTGCTAAGCTCAGTTTCTTTAATTTTAGACGCTGGCACACCCGTCCATAATTCAATAACATTTGCCAATGTATCTTTTGTAATTTCAATATTCTTTACTAATTCTTCTTGCTTTTTTAAATTCTCTTCGCATTGCAGATGCTCTGCTTTAAGTTTAGCCATCTGCTCATAATCGATCTCTACACCAGAATCTTCGTTCTCTTTTAGCTTTTTTTCAGCTTCTAAAACATCTTCATATTCTGCTTTTATTTTTTTATATTTCTCTAAATCTGCATTATTAAGAGCAACACTCGAACATGCTTCGTCTAATAAATCAATTGCTTTATCCGGCAAAAACCTGTCTGTAATATAACGTTCAGAAAGTTCAACAATATCTGTAACAATTGAATCCGGTACCTGAACATTATGATAAATTTCATAATATTTTTTTATTCCATTTATAATATCTATCGTTTGCTTAACACTTGGTTCGTCTATCTTTATCGGCTGAAAGCGCCTTTCTAACGCAGAATCTTTTTCTATATGTTTTCTATATTCCCCAAACGTTGTGGCTCCAATCACCTGTATCTCCCCGCGAGAAAGCGCCGGCTTTAAAATGTTGGCCGCATTCATTGTTCCTTCTGCATCACCAGTTCCAACTAAGTTATGCACTTCATCAATAAATAAAATAATATTCCCTGCAGTTTTTACTTCATCCACCAAACTCTTTATTCTGCTTTCAAATTGCCCTCTAAATTGAGTTCCTGCCACAAGCGCAGTTAAATCTAATAAATATATCTCTTTATTTAGCAGCCCAAAAGGCACGTTTTTATCTACAATCTTTTGAGCAATTTCTTCAACAATTGCAGTTTTCCCAACTCCTGGTTCACCAATTAGGCATACATTGTTTTTTGTTCTTCTGTTTAAAATTTGAATTATCCTTTGTTCTTCTTTTTCGCGCCCAATTACACTATCTACCTTGCCCTCTTTTGCTTTTTTATTCAGATTAACACAATAACTATCCAAAAATTTACGTTTAGAGGGTTCTTTTTTGTTGTGATTAGTTTTATCTTTGCCATTTCTTTCTTGTTGCCGCCCTATATTCCCAGTTAAACCAAAAAAGCTTTTTCTAGCCGGTTCGTTGTCGAATTCTTCCCTACTTTCATCATCTTTTAACGGTTCTCCTGCTTCCATTAACTGTTCATTCATATTTTCTATATCTTCGTAGGTCATACCCATTTTTTTTACAATCTCATCTACTTGTTTTATTCCAAGTTCTCTTGCACATATTATGCACAAGCCTTCGTTGATCGTTTCGCCAGAATCCATACGTGTCATAAAAATCACTGCTGGCCTTTTTTTGCATCTCGTACAAAGCATCATATATTGATCTCCAATCCATTTTTAAATGCTAAAATCTAAATTAAACATATTGCTAACTTCTAAAAAATATTTTGCTATATGCGTATTCTTTACAATTGAAGTGTTTAACCAAACCAAATTATCTGCACTTAATAATATAACAAAATCTACAACACCTGCTAGAATTATTGTTATTATTGTAGCTTTAAATAAACCAAACGCAATACCCATAATTTTATTAAGCCCGCCAACAATTGGTATTCGGTTAATTCCTTTAAACGCAAATAATAATCTGGTAGCCAAAATTTTGCAAAGTTTTAAAATAACAAAAAATAATATAGTACTAACTACACACTTAACTGCCGGATAAACTATTTTATTTGCAATGTTTTTCGAAAGCGATTCTGCCGTAAATCTATCTATACTTTGCCAAAATTTATCCAAATTCAAAAAAGAGAGCTGTTCCTTTATTTTAGTTGCTGCTCCTTCAAGCTCTTTTGCTCCATCTATGCCAAGCAATGTATTGTAAAAGTTAGATAACTTAGCTGTAATAATAGCCTCTGCTTTTCCACTAATAAAATTATTATAAATATATTGCGTACAACGCTCGCTAAAATTCAGCGCCATAAAATAAGCAATAATATACCTGAGCGAGTTAACTACATTAATAATAAATCCTTGCCTGGCTGTTTCTACTGCAAAATAAATAAACAGATCTAAAACCAGTGTATCTAACAAAATTGCAAAATTCACCAAATAGTCATCCATCCTTCAATATCTATATATTACCACACTTAATTAATTAATACAACCCAATTGGTTTATTTCACTTTATTATAAAGATCATAATATACACCTTTTGCTTTTATCAAATCTTCATGAGAACCCGATTCTACAATTTTTTTATTGCTCAACACAAAAATTCGGTCTGCATTCTTTATTGTAGTTAGCCTATGTGCAATAATTATTGTAGTCTTATTTATACATAGTCTTTCTAAAGAATGGTATATCTCTGCTTCATTCTCGTTATCTAGCGAAGATGTCGCTTCGTCTAAAATCAATATACTTGCATTTTTTAAAAACGCACGTGCAATTCCAATTCTTTGCTTTTGCCCGCCAGAAAGCTGTTCGCCTCTCTCGCCCACATATGTATCATATCCTTTTGGCAATTTTAAAATAAACTCTTCGGCATTAGCATATCTGGCAGCTGCTTCAATTTCTGCTTGTGTTGCACTCGGTTTACCATAGGCTATATTGTTTGCAACACTGTCATCAAACAAATAAATATCTTGAGAAATTACTCCAATTTGTTCGCGCAAAGATTTTAACGTTACTGATTTAATATCAATACCATCAATTAAAATTTGCCCGCTTTTAGAGTCGTAAAATCTTGGAATTAAGTTGCAGAGTGTACTCTTCCCTGCACCAGAAACCCCAACAATTGCAACCTTTTCTCCTGGAGTTATTTTAAAACTTATATCATCCAGCACTAATTCATTTAAATTGTTATAAAAGAAGCTCACATTCTTAAACTCAATTTTTCCTTTAACGGCCGGCAATTCTACGGCATTTTGAGCATCGCAAACTTCTGGCTTAACTTCACTTATTTCTCTCACACGCACAATACTTGTAATCCCGTTTTGAAATTTTTCTAACAAATCTGGAATTAAGCCTATGCTTTGTACTAATGTGCCTATATAAAGAAAATATGCCAGCATATTAGGTACATCTAGTTTACCTAATTTTATAAAATACGCACCAAAAGCAGATAAACAAAAATATATTAAGCCATAAATCAAAAATGTAAAACTAAAAAACTTGGCCACTGTTTTTATAAATTTTATGTTCGCAGAAAGATATTCTTTATTACTCTCCTGGAATTTTCTCATTTCCAGCTCTTCGTTAGCAAATGCTTGGACTGTTTTTATGCCAAGCAAACTATTTTCGGTCTTTACATTAATCTGCCCCAGCTTGTGCCTTACTTCTTTAAGCAAAGCATAAAATTTTCTATTAAATTTAAAGAGTAAGATAAACATTAAAGGCAAAATTGTAAACAAAATTAATGTAAATTCTACATTGGTAAACATCAAAAGGCAAAATGCCCCTACAAATTTTAAAATAAAAATTAAAAATTCGCTAGAACAATGATGAATATCATCTGCAATATCTTTCAAATCACTGGTCACACGTGATACTAACTGACCAATTTTACAATTATCAAAATAAGAAAAAGATAAACTTTGAATATGTTTAAACAAATATGACCGTAAATCTGTTTCAATTAAATACCCCATTGTGTGCCCAACAACACTTCCAAAATACGAAATCACAGCTTCAATTATTTGTTCAAATGCAATAGCCACTAAACAACAAATAAGCATTCCAAAATGATTTTTTATAAGATCCTCATTTATTGTATATTTTACAAGCTGGGGTAAAATTAACGCAAACCCTGTTCGTAAACCAGCAAGAGCAATGTCTATTATAAATAATTTTTTGTATTGTTTTGCATAATTAATTAACCATTTTAGTGTTTCTAATGTTTTTGTTCTGTTTTTATTAAGTATCATCTAAAAGCTCCATTTCTCTCATCGATATGTATTTTGTTCCCGAAATAATAATATGGTCTTCAATTCTAACATTTAAAGGTTTTAAAATCGATATTAATTCTCTTGTGAAAAATACATCATTGCTAGAAGGTACAGGCACTCCATTTGGGTGGTTGTGTACCAATGCAATACTAGAAACATTGTTTATTACAACATAACGCACCAACTTCTCCCAAGATACTTCCACCGCTCCTGATTGTCCTTCAAATAAAGCATCCATTGCAATTACATCAAATTTAGCATCTAAACATAAAACATAAAGCTCTTCCTTTTGTTTCCCTTCAAATTTTGATATCATTGTTTCTATAATCCCATTACGATCACATAAATTTAGCTTAGTGTTAGTTTTAGCCCGGCAATATCTCCACACCGCAGGGAATAAGCTTAAAAACAACGCAACACTTTCCCCTATGCCACTTTCTTGCATTAATAATTCATATGGTGCTTCTAAAACATTTTTAACTGATCCAAATTTTTTAATCAGCTTATGGGCCAACTCATTTGTATCGCGCTGAGGTATTGCATAGAACAAAATCAGCTCCAAAACTTCATGTTCTTCAAAAACACCTAACCCAGATTTGCAAAATTTTGCTTTAACCCGCTTCCTATGCCCTTTATGTAAGTTTTCCATTCTCTCCCCTACTTATTACAACTACATTTTTACCTTATTAAGTTCATTTGCGCTAACTAAAAACATACTATTGCCAATCTGTAAAAAATCATAAATCGGTACATTACATTTATAACTCTTTTTCATCTTCATATCTCTGTTAAATACAAAAATCCTATCTTCTGCCAGCGTCCCTACATTATTGCCTTCTACTTTAAGAGATTTTACCACTCCTTTCAATTCGCTTTCTCCCAATACATCTCCTGCAAAATTCAAGGTTACTATCTTCGAAGAAGCTCCATTTGAATATTTTTTAAAGCATAAAGCAATAATATTGTTAGAGCAGCTAAATTTTAGCAATTCTTCATTTTTAAAGTCATATGTAGTAAAACGCTGTAAATCTTGATTAAAAAAGTAAATACTATTTCTAGTAATAGCAACTATCTTCTCTGATGTTGAGTAAATTATATCAAAAATTAAATCAGAAATATTTATTCTACTATTAAGTTTACCACTTTTCAGATCAAAAATACTAATTGTCGATTGTATATTTCCTTCTGAACTTTTTAAGCTTACTATCGCAATCTTCTTAGAATCTGGAGAAAATGCAGCATTAATAACATAACTATCCGTGCAATTCCAATTAAAAATTTGCTTATTATTTGGGTCTAAAACACGAACACACGATGCATAATGCAAAGAGTCACTTAAAATAGCAACCGAATTATTGTTAGCTATTTTAACATTATAAATCTTGCATTTGCCTTGCTCATTATAAACATTTTTAAATTTATCATATAAATTTAGATTGCCTGTTGCATAATCAAACATCGCTATTTTTTTGTTGTTGTGGCAAATACCACCATTAGAAAAATTACGGTTTACATTAAAAATCTGAGCAGCCTGGTATGCTCCATAAATGTTCATGCTGTTTTCGCAGATAAGCATAACATTATTATTAAATTTTTGTAATTCAACAGGTTGTTCTCCTAAAATATTCTTAGGATACTGCGTGTTATTTTTAAAACTATTATAATTAATTGAGACCATATTAGAAACATAAGCTATATTATTCCTAAAATGCCAGCATAGCATAAATATAAGGATAAGCGTTGACAATAAAAATATTTTTTTCGACACTTGCTTTTGTTTTCTTTTTAACTTAATAGTTTCAAATTCACTGATTTTTTTGGCCATTAGTTTATCACCTGCCTATTAATAAACTACTTTATTTAAATATAAGCCCTCTGGTGGCATAGGCTTTGCAGTCAAACTTCTTTTTCTGCTCTCAATTAGCTGTACAAGTTCCTTTCGAGTTTTGTTCTTTTTGCTATATTCAATCAATGTCCCTACCATTATTCTAACCATTTTATATAAAAATCCATTCCCACTTACTCTAAAATATATTATATCATCTATTTTAAAAACATCAAAATAAAAGATTGTTCTAGTAAAATCTGTTCGTCTATTAGGTTCTGCACAAAACCCTTTAAAATTATGCGTACCCACAAAACTTTGCGCTAAATTGTTTAAATTTGTAACATTAAGCGGCCACTTATACCAATAAATCAAGCCATTATTAATTGCGTCGGGGTATTTATTATTTAAAAGTTTATATATATACTCCTTGCTCTTTACAGAATAACGAGCATGAAAACTCAATGGTTTTTCTTCACAATATTTTACTGCAATATCCACTGGCAATATTGCATTTAGCCCCAAAACCAATTTGTTGCATGGTATTTTGTTTTCTGTTTTAAAACTTACAAAATATTCATTAGCATGAACTCCGGTATCTGTTCTAGAGCAACCTTTAAGTTCTATTTTATGCTTAAGTAATTTTTCAATTCTCTGCTGCAACACTTCTTGCACAGTAATCGCATTTTTTTGTATCTGATACCCATGATAATTCCTGCCATTATATGATATTTTTAATAATAAATTCCTCATAAAACAACCTTTTACATCACAATTTTAAAAAAATCCAACTTGTTAAATATTAGCAATAATAAAACATATAACAAACTAATTAAAAGCGCATATAAATCGTAAGCAGAATAGTGCAAAATTTTAAAGCGCGTTCTGTTTTCTCCTCCATGGTAACATCTGCTTTCCATAGCAATGGCTAAATCGTTTGCGCGGTTTGAGGTAGAAATAAGCAGCGGGATTACAATTGTTATATAAGCTTTTAATTTTTCTTTTAAATGCTTAGAATCAAATTTCGCTCCACGCGCTCTCTGAGCATTCATAATTCTTTCGGCTTCAAGCAATAAAACTGGCACAAAATGTAAAGCAATAGAAAACATTATAGCTATTTCTTCTGGCGACACTTTAAATATCTTTAACGGTTTTAAAATCTTTTCAATTGCCGCAACTAATTCAGCTGGTGATGTTGTATACAAAAGTAATAACATTCCAGAAATTAAACATATAATTCTAACTATCATCGTGCTTACCATGCACAAACCTTGTTTAGTAATATTTATACCTAAAAATTTAAAAACAGTTTCGCCTTGTATTAAAAATATATTAATGCCAGCTGAAATTAAAAGTATTGGTAACATTCTCTTTATACTTTTTATTAATATTTTCAGCGGAACTCTTGCTAACTTATAAACCATAATAATTGCAAGTATGTTAAAAGTAAAGATAAACATACTTTCTATAAAAAACATCAATAAAGTATAAACAAAAGTAAGTAGCAATTTTATACGTGGGTCTAGTTTATGTATAATAGAATCTGCTGCAAAAAATTGCCCCACCATCATATTATTTAACAAAGCTTTTACCACCTTTTGTCAGATTCTTTAGCCTAAAAAATTCTTGTTTTGCTTCTTCCACCGTATAAATATCAGCTCTGGCCGGAAATCCTAGTTTTCTTAACTCCAAAAAAACTTTTAAAATTTGTGGCACATCAAGCCCCATTTCATTTAACTCTTCCACTTTGGTGAAAATCTTTCTAGGTTCCCCTTCCATTTTAATCTCTCCGTTATGCATAACAATAACTCTATCTGCAAATCGTACCACTTCTTCCATGCTATGAGAAACTAAAATAACTGTTTTGCCTTTATTTTTATTGTAATCTTTAAACTTTTTTAATAATAATTCACTGCTGTAAGGATCTAAACCTGCTGTCGGTTCATCTAATATAATAACATCTGGTTGCATTGCAATTGTACTGGCAATTGCAATTTTTCTTTTCTGCCCTCCAGAGAAATCAAAAGGGGAACTATTAAGTATATCATGCGGCAAGCCTACAAAATCCAACGCTTCAAAAATTAAAGATTCTATCTTAGTTTCTGCTATTCCATTATTGCGCAGACCAAAAGCAATTTCAGAAAAAACATCTTGTTCAAACATCTGATGCTCTGGATATTGAAAAACTAATCCTACTTTAAACCTAACCTTAGTGATATCAAACTTTTTTTGCCAAATATCTTGCCCACTCACAAAAACTTCCCCAACTGTCGGTTTCTTTAAGCCATTCATATGCTCAACTAAAGTTGATTTCCCCGAACCAGTTTGGCCTATAATAGCTAAAAATTCCCCGGGCAGGATTTTAAGATTTATGTTCTTTATAGCGTCTTTGCAAGTATCTGTATTAAAGTTGTATGTATATGTAACATTATGGAATTGTATCATAGCTTGTTCCCCTTTAATGCCGCCGCAAGTTCATCTGCACATTCTTTTAGGTCTAATATACCAGGATTGATATTTTCTCCTAATTTATTTAATTCCAAACAAAAATATGTAATTTGTGGTGCTTTCAACTTCATTGACTCTAAAAAATCAATATCCTCAAACAAGCAGCCAGGAGATATATCTTTAACTATTTTTCCATCGTTCATAACAATAACTCTTTTTGCTAAAGCTACTTCTTCCATAAATTGTGTAATAAAAATTATCCCTATATTCATTGTTTCGTTCAAGCGCTTTAAAAGTGAGCATATTTCTTCTCTACTCTGCGGGTCTAACATCGACGTAGGTTCGTCAAAAACCAGAAATTTAGGTTGCATAACAATTGCCCCAGCAATTGCAATTTTTTGTTTCTGCCCTCCAGAAAGTGATTCAATAGATGCATCTTTATATTCATACATTCCAACACATTCTAGCGCCATTCGAACCCGCTCATGCATCTCGTCAAAAGGTATTTCTAAATTTTCAAGAGCAAACGCTATATCTTCTTCCACAACACTGGTAACAAACTGATTATCCGGGTTCTGAAATACCATACCTACACTCTTTTTAATAAATAGATTATTTTGTTCTTCTTTTGTATTTTTGCCAAATACAAAAACATCCCCTTCCTTTGGCAACATAATCCCATTCATATGCTTTGCAAGTGTAGATTTCCCCGAACCATTAGCTCCAATAATAGCCACAAATTCTCCTGGATTTATTGTTAAATTAATACCCTTTAATGCTTGAACCATTTGGTTATTGCTGGTTTTATACATGCAATCTAAATTTTCAATTTTTATCATAAGTTATTTCACATCTTTTTTACATATTATTTCTTGCAATGCAAACCACTCCACAAGGTAAAACCTGCCCAGATGACTGCACAACTATACCAATTTCATCTGTGTTTAAAGATATATTAAATTTCGTTCCAATAGTTAATCTCATCAAATAATCTGCAACTCCTGCAGCTAAACCTCCAGCATAAAGATTAAACATAACAAACGAAAAATTATCACTTAAAATTTCTGTAATTAATTTTAAAAAATCATATATATTATCTTCTAATCGCCAAATTTCACCATTTGGTCCTTTCCCATAAGAGGGTGGATCTAAAATAACCGCATCATATTTATTCCCTCTGCGAATCTCCCGTTTAACAAACTTCACACAATCATCTACAATCCACCTAATCGGCAAATCACTCATACCAGAAAGCTCAGCATTTTCTCTTCCCCAACTAACCATGCCTTTCGCGGCATCCACATGGCAAACCTCTGCCCCAGAACTTGCCGCTACTAAACTTGCACAACCTGTATAACCAAATAAATTTAAAACTTTCAGGGTGCACTTTTCGCTTTCTATTAGTTTTTTTATTATTTCCCAATTTGCCGCCTGCTCCGGAAAAATCCCCATATGCTTAAAATTCATTGGTTTTACCCAAAACTTTAAATTTTCATATTCCACTACTTGCTTTACGTCTAATGTTTTAAAAAACTCCCATGAGCCCCCACCAGTTTTAGAGCGATTATATTTCGCACTTAACTTTCCCCAAAAAGGAGACACTTTTGGTGTTTTCCATATAACCTGCGGGTCTGGTCTAACAACATAAAGATTCCCCCATCTTTCTAAACGCTCACCACAAGATGCATCGAGTAATTCATAGCCCTGCAGTTTATCCGACGTTTTCAATTAATACCAAACCTTTCTTCAATCAATTCAGCAATGCAATTAGAAGATTCATTCAACAGCTTTTCATCTTTACCTTCCACTAAAATTCTAATCAAAGGCTCCGTTCCAGACGCCCTTACTAAAACCCTTCCAGCATCTCCTAAAGTCTCTTTAATCTTAAAAATGCACTCCTGCACTATAGCATCTTGTAAAACTGCTTGCTTGTCTTTAACGCACACACTTTTAAAAACTTGTGGGTATTCTTCAAACTGCGGATACAAATCATCAAAGCTTAACCCTAATTTGTCTATCGCTTCAAGAAATAAACAAGCAGTTAATTGCCCATCACCAGTGCGTGCATCATTCAAGCTAATTAAATGCCCAGAATCTTCGCCTCCTAAACAAGCACCTATTTCTACCATCTTCTTAAAAATATACCTATCTCCAACGTCTGTAGTAACAACATTAAAGCCTAATTTTGTTGCTTCTTCAATAAACCCTAAATTACTCATACTAGTTACAACCAATGTGTTGCTCTTCAACTTTTGTTCTTTTTTTAACATTTTAGCAATTGCTAAAAGTATATGGTCTCCACTTAATACACAGCCTTTCTTATCTACAACCAAGCATCTGTCTGCATCACCATCAAAAGCTAGCCCTAAATCGTAGCTGTTATCCACAACAAAATGTTTTAATGCTTCTATTTTTGTTGACCCACAACCAGCATTAATATTAAAACCATCAGGAGCCTGGTTAAGTATATTAACTTCAGCATTTAATGCACAAAAAATAAACCTGGCAGTTGCACTAGCACTTCCATTTGCACAGTCTATAGCTATCTTTGGCTTTTTACTTAATGTTTTAAATAAATTCCCTAGCC
Organism: Oscillospiraceae bacterium; assembly: GCA_017414435.1. Taxonomy (GTDB): domain Bacteria; phylum Bacillota; class Clostridia; order Oscillospirales; family Ruminococcaceae; genus RGIG1955. The sequence goes on along the minus strand of JAFQMN010000009.1, from coordinate 164,297 downwards.
TTTTTTTTATAAAGTCTATATACTCCACTCTTGTGGTATGGTCGTCATAAATACAGCCTATATCTTTACTCCCTGCATATTCATATTGTTTACTTTGCATTAATGCTTCTAATTCTAATTCTTCATCGTCATCATATTTTTCTCCGCCAAATTTAAAAACTTTTAACCCATTATATTCAAATGAATTATGAGAAGCCGAAATCATAACTCCACCTTTTAATTTGCCCTTCAAAACGGCAAAAGATACCGCAGGCGTAGGAACAACACCAAGTAAGTTAACATCAACCCCTGCATTGCAAAGGCCAGCAGCAACCGCAGCTTCTAACATGCTCGAAGAAACCCGTGTGTCTCTGCCAATAGCAACCGTTGCACGCCCCCATTTCTTTTTAATTTGAGTGCCAACAGCTAAACCAAAATCTAACGCCATCTGTGAAGATAACCATTCTCCAGCAATGCCCCTAATTCCATCGGTACCAAATAACTTTGCCAAATTCACCAACTCCACACACAATCTTAATCTGTTCCCGGCCTTTCAAAACCCAAATGTTTATAACATAAGTCTGTAACACATCGGCCTCTCGGCGTTCTAGATAAAAATCCTATCTGCATCAAATACGGTTCATAAACATCTTCAATCGTAACAGTTTCTTCACCAATAGCCGCAGCTAAAGTTTCAAGCCCCACTGGCCCTCCGGCATAGTTTTTAATTATCAACTTAAGTATTTTATGGTCTGTTTCATCTAAGCCTATCTTGTCAATTTCTAGTTTTTTTAGCGCTCTGTCTGCTATATCTCTTGTAATTACACTAAAATTGTCACACTGAGCAAAGTCTCTCACACGTTTTAAAAGCCGGTTTGCAATTCTAGGTGTTCCACGGCTTCTGGCGGCAATCTCTGCCGCGCCTTCTTCCTCGCAGGCTATACCTAAAATTCTACTACTGCGCTGAACAATTCTAGTTAAACTCAAAACATCATAAAGTTCTAATTTAAGCACAACCCCAAACCTGTCTCTTAAAGGTGCAGAAAGTTGCCCTGCACGTGTTGTAGCTCCAATCAAGGTGAATTTAGGTAAGTCTAACCTTATAGAACGAGCAGAGGGACCTTTACCAATAATAATATCAAGCCCAAAATCTTCCATTGCCGGGTAAAGAATTTCTTCAATATTGTGCGACATTCTATGTATTTCATCTATAAACAAAACATCATTTTCGCCCAAATTGGTTAAAATAGATGCCAAATCCCCTGGTCTTTCTATAGCCGGGCCAGAAGTTATTCTAATATTAACACCCATCTCATTTGCAACAATACCAGCCAAAGTTGTTTTACCAACTCCCGGAGGACCATAAAACAAACAATGGTCCAAACTTTCTTTACGTTTTTGCGCAGCATTAATAAAGATTTTTAAATTGTCTTTTATGCGTTCCTGCCCAATATATTCATCAAGTGTTTTAGGCCGCAACGAAAACTCTGTTTCCCTATCGTCCATCTCTTCTTCATTTTTCGCTGGCTCTATTATTCGGTTTTTAAACTCAAACTCCGGTGTATCTTTTTGCATAATCTTCACCTTCTAACACTCTAGCTTTAATTTGCCCTGCTTTTAGCTTAAAGCAAACTCCTAAAAAACTCAACTTTTTTAAACCATACTCCCTGCTGTTCTTGGGAATAAAAGTACGTCTCTAATGTTAGGTATTCCTGTTAAATACATAATCAATCTTTCAAATCCCAACCCAAAACCGGCATGCTTTGCACTACCAAACCTGCGCAGATCTAAATACCATTCATAATCTGCTTTCTTTAAACCACACTCATTAATTCTGCGTTCTAAAACCTCAAGATTTTCTTCACGCTGACTGCCACCAATAATTTCGCCTATCCCCGGCACCAACATATCCACAGCAGCTACTGTTTTGCCATCGCTATCTAACTTCATATAAAAAGATTTTATCTCCTTAGGATAATGCGTTACAAAAATAGGCTTCTTAAAAACTTGCTCTGTTAAATAACGTTCATGTTCAGTTTGCAAGTCGCAGCCCCAGCCTACCGGGTAGTTAAATTCATGCCCGCTCTTTTTTAAAAGTTCCACAGCTTCTGTGTAAGTAACACGTTCCACATCAGATTCTAACACAAACTGCAAACGTTCAATTAAATTCTTGTCAATAAATTCGTTTAAAAATTCCAATTCTTGGCTGCAATGTTTTAACACATATTTTATAACATATTTAAGCATATCTTCTGCTAATTCCATATCATCATCAAGGTCAGCAAAAGCTATTTCCGGCTCAATCATCCAAAACTCTGCAGCATGTTTTGCCGTATTAGAATTTTCTGCTCTAAAAGTGGGCCCAAAAGTGTATATTTTACCAAAAGCCATCGCCATGCACTCACCCTCAAGCTGGCCAGAAACTGTTAAATTTGCCGGCTTGCCAAACATATCCTTAGAGTAATCAACTTTATTGTTTTCATCAAGAGGTAAATTGTTAAGGTCTAAAGATGTTACTCTAAACATCTCACCTGCCCCTTCACAATCGCTGCCTGTTAAAATTGGTGTATGTACATAAACAAAGCCACGTTTATTAAAAAACTTGTGTATTGCATATGCGGCTGTAGATCTTACTCTAAAAACTGCACTCAACGTGTTCGTTCTTGCTCGTAGCTGAGGTATTGTTCTTAAAAATTCAAGCGAATGATGTTTTTTCTGCAGCGGGTACGCTTCCGAGGAATGCCCTTCTATTATAACTTTGTTTGCTTTTATTTCACATGGTTGTTTTGCATTCTTAGTCTCTTTTAGCACTCCAATAACCGTTAATGCAGCTCCCACATTCTCCTTGGTAACCTCTGCAAAATTATCAATTGCTTCCGCTTCTAATACAATTTGTATATTCTTTTGCATAGAGCCATCATTTAATTCAATAAAGCCTAAATTCTTATTTGCTCTAATTGTTTTTACCCAACCACAAACTTTAACTAATTTATTATCATATTCTTCAATGTCTTTAAATATTCTATAAATATCCGTTCTTTTTAACATATCTTCACTGGCCATTAAAACTACCCCCTCTTAATTAAATCAGCTACTATTTTCTGGAATATCACCGGGTTGCCCTGCCCCTTAGATAACTTCATACACTGGCCTACCGCAAACCCTAAAATGTTTGTCTTGCCTTTATCATATAATTCACTAATCTGCGGATTTGTAGACAATACCTCTGCTGCAATAGCTTTTAGAGCCTCTTCATCATTAATCTGCACCAGACCATTTTTTTCTATTACTTCTAGCGGTGTTATATCGTTTTCCATTATCTCTTCCAAAACCGTTTTCCCTGCTGTGTTAGAGATCTTACCCTCTTCAATTAGCTCAAGCATTTCACTAAAATTCCGAACATTCAGTTTAGAATCTTTTAACTCTATATTCTTTTCATTAAGGATACGCGAAACATCACCCAAAAGCCAATTTGCAACCTTATTTGGCGCACACTTTTCTAATTTAGCCACACTTTCAAACATTTCACACTTGTCTAAGTTAGAAACTAATAAATTAGCATCAGCATAAACAATGCCATAATCTTTCATTAGCCTTGCCAATTTTGCGTTTGGCAACTCCGGAATGGTTTTTTTGATTTTTTCAATTTCCGCTTCATCTATCTCTAAAATAGGTAAATCCGGTTCTTCAAAATAACGGTAATCAACTGCGCTTTCTTTCTCCCGCATAATAACATTATCATTTTTGCTTTCATCCCAGCGCATTGTAATTTGCTTTATCTGCCCGCCAGCATTTAATACATCTTTTTGTCTGTTAATTTCACATTCAACTGCCTTAACTGCACCATTAAACGAACCTACATTTTTTATCTCGCATCTGGTGCCCAAAATCTCACTGCCCTTTGGTTTTAAAGAGACATTAACATCGCACCTCATAGAGCCCTCTTGCATCCGGCAATCACTAACACCTAAACACATTAACGTATTCCTTATCGTCTCTAAATAAGCTTTTACCTCTTGTGCACTGCTAAGTTCTGGCATAGAAACAATTTCTATAAGCGGCACTCCAGCCCGATTATAATCCACCAAAGTTAAACCCAAACTCTCATCGTGAATCAGCTTTCCCGCATCTTCTTCCATGTGTATCTGCCTTAAACTTATTTTTTTTGTTTTTCGCCCTTCATCAAGTAAGATCTCTACAAATCCGCCAACACAAAGAGGAAAGTTAGCCTGAGAAATCTGGTACGATTTAGGCAGATCTGGATAGAAATAATTCTTGCGAGCAAAACTTGTTTTTTTATTAATTGTGCAATCAAAAGCTAACCCCGCTTTAATTGCATATTCCACTGCTTTTTTATTAACAGTTGGTAAAGTGCCCGGCATGCCCAAACAGATTTCGCAACAATTTGAGTTGACTCTTCCCCCAAAAATATTTTTGCAGCCGCAATACATTTTAGTTTTTGTAGAAAGTTCCACATGAACTTCTAACCCAATAACAACATCATACTCCAAGCTCGGCTCACTTCCTTTATAAATAATTTCTTTCAAAAAATTTCCCTGCCTCAAACAAAAGCTGCTCACAATAACGTTGCCCAATCAACTGCGCACCTATAGGCAAATTGTTCTGCCCTTTGCCACAAGGCACAGCTATTGCAGGGAAGCCTAAAATACTAGGTGCTAAGGTACATAAATCCATTGCATACATCTTCATTGGGTCACATATCTCCCCCAAACGGAATGCCTGTGTTGGCCCTGTGGGCGTAATTAATATATCACACAATTTAAATAACTCGTCATGTGCTTTTAGCAGTTCATTTTTAGCTGCAATTGCTCTTTGCATATAAGCACTCCCAGATTCCGAACTAGATAAAAATGTGCCTAAAATAATTCTGCGCTTTACTTCGTCACCAAAGCCCTCTTCACGTGTGTTTGCATACATCTGCTCAAGATCTTTAAACTCTTTTGCTCTAAGACCAAAGCACATGCCATCGTAACGTGCCAAATTAGATGCCGCCTCTATAGTTAACACAACAGAATAAATTGGCAACATATATTCCATATGAGGAACATTTACTTTTTTTATCTGCGCTCCACTCTTCTTAAAAAACTCAATCATCTTAAGCACGGATTTTTTAACTTCTTCATCTATAAAATTGCCAAAATACTCTTCTGGCACTCCTACTTTAAGGTTTTTGACATCAAAATCTGAGTTGTTTTTAGTTTTAAAATTCACCGTTGTAGAGTCTTTTGGATCTCTACCAGAAATTACATTAAATAACAACTCAACATCAGCAACAGTTCTCCCTAACGGGCCAACTTGATCAAACGATGACGCTAGTGGCAACAAACCATAGCGCGAAATTGCACCATAGGTAGGCCTTAGCCCCACAACTCCGCAAAAGCTAGCAGGTAACCTAACCGAGCCACCAGTATCTGACCCTAATGCTAAAACCGATTCATTCGCCGCAACCGCAGCCGCAGAGCCACCAGAAGAACCTCCTGGCACATATTCTATATTATGTGGATTTTTTGTTTTTTTAAAAGCAGAGGTTTCACACGAGGAACCCATGGCAAATTCATCTAAATTAGCTTTTCCAACCATAATTGCATCTGCTGCGTTTAACTTTTCAACTACAGTTGCATTATACGTTGGAACAAAGTTTTCTAATATTTTAGAAGCAGCTGTTGTTCTAACTCCCTTAGTGCATATATTATCCTTAACTGCAATCGGAATCCCAGCTAAACTTCCTAATTCACTACCAGATGCTATCTTTTCATCTATACGTTTCGCATTTTCAAATGCAGTTTCTTTAGTTAAGGTAATAAAAGCTTCAATCTCTGGCTCTTTTCTTTCTATCTCCCTAAAAGTATCTTCAATTATCTCTAGCGCGCTGCATTCTTTATTTCTCAGTAATTCCATAAGCTTTGTAGCTGCCAGCTCGTTTAATTTCACCTATTCCCCGCCTCCTATCTTAAACTTGGTGCAACAAAGCAACCTGCTTTTTTTTGCGGCGCATTGCTAAGCACCTCATCAATACTAATAGAACTGGTTTCAATATCTTCTCTTAACCCACATCTTTGGTTAATATTTACCCGGTTTTCGCCATTTTGCGGCACATCTGGTAATATTTCAATTAATTCAAGTATCTCTTTAATTTGACCATCAAACTTCTTAATCTCTTCTTCTGTTAAAACAAATTTAGCGAGCTTTCCAACATGCTCAAGGTTAAAACTCATCCTCTTTCACTCCTAATTCAGATAATAAATCCATAATTTTCTCTTCTAAAATAATACTAACTCCCAACTCTTGCGCTTTTTTTAACTTACTTCCAGGCTCTGCGCCAACCAACAGCCAATTCGTTTTTTTAGATACACTACCAGAAACATTTGCCCCTAATTTAACCAGTTTTTCTTGCAACTCCTGCCTGCTAAAGTTTTCAAAATGGCCTGTTATCACAAAGGTTAAGCCATCTAATTTTTTTATTTGGCCTGTATCTTTTTGAATAGTCAACACCCCTGCCTGCTTTAGTCTTTCAACACATTGCCTGGTCTGTTCTAAAGTAAAATAGTCTACCACAGATTCCGCCATAACCTCTCCAAAACCATCAATAGCTGCCACCTCAAACTGTTTGGCTTCAAATAACTTTTCTATATCTTTAAATTCCTTAGCTAAATCTAAAGCGGCTCTTTTACCAATATTTCTAATTCCCAAAGCATATAAAAGTCTTGCCAACCCCGACTCTTTAGATCTATTAATTGAATTTATAATATTAGTTGCAGATTTCTTGCCAAAACGTTCCAGCATTAAAAGATCTTGTTCAGTTAAATAATAAATATCCGCAACACTAAAGAGCAATTTTGCATCAATTAATCTTTCAATAATTGCCGGGCCTAAGCTTTCAATATTCATAGCATCGCGCGATGCAAAATGCTCAATTGCCCTAGAAAGTTGCGCAGGACAATTTGAATTAAAGCATCGTTTCTCGCAGCCATCTTCAAACAATTTGCTACCGCAAGACGGGCAATATTCCGGTAACACAAAATATCCCTCAGATTCCCCAACAACTCCCACTACTTCTGGTATAATATCGCCAGCTTTTCTAACAATAATATTACTCCCGATATTTATTTTCTTGCTTCTTATAAGCTCCTGATTATGCAAAACTGCCCTGCTAATCATAGAGCCTGAAATTAAAACTGGGTCAAAAACCGCCACAGGAGTAATAACGCCCGTGCGCCCTACATTAACTTCAATATTTTTTATTTTAGTTTGTGCTTCTTCTGGTTGGTATTTAAAAGCAACCGCCCATTTAGGGTACTTTGATGTTTTTCCTAAACGGTCACGTAATCTAAGATTATCTACTTTAACCACTGCACCGTCTATTCCAAACCCATATTGGTTGGATTCTTGCCTTATTCTCTCTATATTCGCTTCAATCTGCTGCAAATCTTTCAAACATTCAGAAACAGCAATTGTTGCAAATCCCATACTTTTTAGCCATTCTATAGACTCAAAATGGCTCTCAAAACTAATTCCATCGGCATATTGCAAATTGAATATAAAAATCTCGAGTTTTCTGGCTTTTGCAATCTTCGGGTCTTTTTGCCGCAAAGAGCCTGCTGCCGCATTGCGAGCATTTTTAAACTCAGCTTCGCCCGATTTTTTTTGTTCCTCAATTAAATTTGTAAACACTAAATTGGGCATATAAACTTCTCCGCGCACAATTAATTCTTTTGCGTCACAAGGAATTGTTAAAGGAATAGATTTAATTGTTTTAATATTTTCTGTAACATCTTCTCCAACAAAACCATCTCCTCTTGTGGCAGCCTTAACCAATACTCCATTCTTATAACTTAGAGCAACCGAAAGTCCATCAATTTTCGGTTCAACAACAAAATCTGTGCTATAGCCAAATTCTTCTTGTATCTTGCTGCAGAATTCAAATACACTGTTTATATCAAACACATCTCTCAAGCTGTTCATCTGGCGCTTATGAGTAACATGTTCAAATTTATTAAGCGCCACTCCGCCAACAACAAGTGTAGGAGATGTTTTGTCGAACATATCGGGATTTTCTGCTTCTAAATCTCTTAAACGCTGCATTAACCTGTCATATTCAAAGTCGCTAATTTCTGGCGCATCTAGCACATAGTAGAGATAATTATGCCTCTTTATTTCATCTCTTAATTTTAGTATTTCCGTTTTTGCATCTTGCATAATAACTTTTACCTTCCCGCTTTTTTGAGTTTAAATTAAAAAATTCAGTGTATTTTTTTCGTTACATTTTGGCTTATTAAAAAAAGAAACCACAAAACTTACTGCAATATCAAGAGCATCCACAAAGTTGTCTTTTAGTTCAAAAATCTCTTTTAGCATAGAAAGCTCGGTGCAACCTAAAATAATCGCCTCACAATCATTCTGCCAAAAGTAATTGCTAACCTCATTAAATTCAGCTCGGCTTGGCATAACACCTGCTTTAATATTACTGTATATAATATCCATAATTTTACTCTGCACTGAATTTGGCGGCAAAAAACAATCTATTCCCTCTGCCCTTAAAGCATTTTGAAAAAGTCCTGTTGCCACTGTGCCACTTGTGGCCATAACACCCACTTTTTGTAGCCCCAGTTTTTTTAAAGCTTTTGCGGTTTCTTTTTGCATATCCACAATTGGAACTTTAACTTTTTGTTTTAACTGCGGCAAAAAATAATGTGACGTATTGCAAGGGATTGCAATCAGCTTTGCCCCGGCTTCTTGCAGCATTAAACAGTCCTCTAAAAGATACGGATAAGGATTACTATTTGTTTTATCTAAAATATATGCTGTTCTATCCGGTATTTCTGCATGGTTAAGCACTATCATATTAATGTGATCTTGGTCGTTAATGGCGCTGGTAAAATTTATTATTTTCTTCATAAAATATGTTGTAGCTAATGGCCCTATACCACCAACTACACCTAAAAAGTCCTTCATTTATCTTTTCTCCCATTGGTTCTAAAATATTTCTTAAATGTTCTATAGTAAGTTATAAAAAACCTTATGTCGTTCAAAAACTTCCTTATATTGCGATCTTTTTTATAAAATAAAGTTGTGCATACCTTCTCTTGTTTAATAAGACTTTTAACATATTCTATATGCTCTTCACTCAGGCATTTAAATAACAAATGTTTAGGAAACCCCAACCACAAATGTTCACAATCAGCAATACAAAAATCTAAATCATTACCCAAAATCCGATCTTCCACAACATATTTTGCCAGATTATACCCACTGCCTGTAACAAAGAAACTGCTTCTGCCTTGGCGTAAATTTATTTCAAACAACTTAAATTTACCATCTCGGGCATCATATTTCATATCAAAGTTTGCAAAACCTGTATATTTAATCTTTTCTAAAAAATTTTTTATTTTTAAGCAAATTTCTTCGTTATAGCTATTCACAATCGCTAAATAATTCCCAACGGTACCAGGTGCTTTATCTTCTAGCAGTGGTTGCCCTAAGCACATAAGTTTAACCTTGCTATCTTTACCTACATAGCAGTTAAGCACCCGCATATTTGTATCATCGCCAGGTATAAATTCTTGCGCTATCATATTGTTGGTGTAAGAAGAATTATACACTTTTTTTATAATCGCATCGAACTCTTTGCGGTCTTTTATTATAAAAGCCTTTTTTTTACCGCTAAAGCTGCAATTTAACCACTCCATACTGTTGCTTGGCTTTAATGCCACCGGGAACAAAAAAGGCAAATCTATTGAATCTTTATTCTGTTTACTAATAATAAAAGTTTTGGGGAAATCTAACCCATATTCTTCACACGTGGAATAAAAAGCTTCTTTTTCTGCTAATCTTTCAAATATTTTCGCATCAATATAAGGCACAACAAAATCTTGCTCTAGGCTTTTTTTATTATTGATCACAAGTTTAACATATGTATCTCCACAGGCGATTAACAACAACTTGGAAAACTTAGATTTAAACTCAGCCGCAATTTCTTTAAGACCAGCTAAAAAAGCATCTACCTGGCTAAAGTTTTTAATAATTCTCGTATTCACAATTGCGGAGCTTTTAGTAGGCATTAACTGTAATTCACCAATAGCCAAACTTTTTATGCCATATTCCTCATAAAAAGCTCTTGCCATACCATAAACATTTAAATCTGTTCCCAACAGCACCGGTAAAAAGTCAACCAATTTTTAAAGTCACCTCTTTGCAAAAAATTCATTATACCACGTTAAAAAAGTATACAAAGTCCAGATCTTTCTTGCATTATTCGCTCTGCCTTCGTAATGGTCGTTTAATAATTTCATAATTTTTGTGCTTTCAAAAAATTCAGATGCTTCTCTACTAACAAAAACTTCCTTAACCTTATCATAATATTTTTTATCTTTAAGCCAAACTGCAATCGGCACCGGGAACCCTTTTTTAGGCCTTTTTGCCCATTCCTCTGGAATACTTGCTCTTGCCGCTTTTCTTAAAATATATTTGGTCTGCTTATTCTTGAGTTTTAAACCGCTGGGAATTGTACTTGCAAACTCAAATACCTGTTTATCTAAAAACGGTACTCTTAATTCAAGAGAATGTGCCATACTCATTTTATCTGCTTTAAGTAGTATATCTCCCGGCAGCCACAAGTTTAAATCTAAATAAATTTTACGTGTAAGGCTATCTTTACCCTCTACCTCTGCATAATATTTATTGGTAATATCGCATACCGAAAAATCGTAATTATATTTATGGTTTAAAACTGCACCAGACTCGCGTTCGGTGAACATATACGCATGGCCAATATAATCTTCATCTTCAGTTTTTGCCCCTCTAATAAGCGACATTCTTATATTGCCCTTTAAAGCAACCTCTGCAAACTTGGCAAGAAGATTTCGCAAAAACTTAGGCAGCAAAGCACGGTAAAGTTTGATCTTTTTAGAAACTACATAAGCTTCATAACCACCAAATAACTCATCTGCGCCCTCACCCGAAACCACAACCTTTACATGTTCTGATGCTAATCTTGCCAAAAAATAAAGTGGCACAACAGATGGATTAGCGCTGGGTTCATCTAGGTGATATTGGATATTGCCAAAGTTTTCAAAACATTCAGCTGGCTCTATATATTTTGTGTAGATTTTAGAGCCTATAATGCTAGAAAATTCACGAGCATGTTTTGTTTCGTCAAAATTTATATTGCTAAACCCCACCGAAAACGTCTGTTCTGGCTTCATTTTGCAGGCAATGTAGCTGCTATCCACTCCGCCAGAAAGAAAAGCTCCACATGGTGTATCTGCAATTTTGTGGTACTTTACAGAATCAGTAACTACTTTATCCAACTGTTTAACTGCTTCCCGTTCTTTTTGCTCCTTTTCCATCAGCACATAATTATAATACCTAGAAATAGTCATATTCCCTTGGCTTAAAACCGCATAATGACCCGGCAGCAGCTTGAATATACCTTCAAAAAAAGTTTCGGGCAGTGGATTGTATTGAAATGTTAAAAATGGCTTTAGTGCCTTTGTATTTAATTTTTTTTCGAACAACGGATGTTCTAAAAAAGCTTTTATCTCCGAGCCGAAGATAACCCCGCCATCTTTTAACCTGCCATAATAAAGCGGCTTTATTCCAAAAATATCACGCGCTAAAAACAGCTTTTTTTTGTTCTTTTCCCAAATAACAAAGCTAAACATCCCGCGCAGTTTGCCTAAAAGATCCTCGCCATATTCTTCATAGCCATGCACTAAAACCTCGGTGTCTGTTCTGCTTCTAAATTTATGACCTAACTTTTCCAGCTCAGCTCTAAGTTCTGCATAGTTATAAATTTCCCCATTAAGCAACACACAAATCGACTCATCTTCATTAAATATTGGTTGGTCTCCATTGCTGCTTAAATCTATAATCGAAAGCCTACGAAACCCTAATGCAACTTCGTTATCGCAATAAATTCCGTCGCTATCTGGGCCTCTGTGAATGATTTTTTGCAGCATTTTATTTATTACAGACTTTTTATCTGCAATATCATAAATTCCGCCTGTAAAACCTACAAATCCACACATTAAAATAATCTCCTAGCAATAAAAATTAATCTTTTGGGAATTCATTAACCATGCCACTTAGCACTCCGTTAACAAACAGAGCATCTTCTTGGTTTGCAAATTTTTTTGTTAGTTCTATTGCTTCGTTAAGCGAAACTTTTATTGGAATACCCTCTATGTATTTAATTTCTGCAATTGCAATTCGTAGTGCCGTGAGTGAAACCTTAGTTATTCTATCTTGTTCCCAGTTTAACGAGTATTTTTGAATTAAAGAGTTGATTTCTGCCATATTTTTAAACACAACCGAGCAAAGCTGATTTGTAAATTTATTCTCTTTTATAGAGCCGTTTCTTAAATTATTCTCTAAAATCTCTTCTGGTGCACGATCTGCAAAAAAATTGCACTGAAAAAGCACTAAAAATGCCTGCTCCCTTGCTTCTTTACGAGTCATTTTTTCTATTCTTTTCCCTCTTCTTGTTTTAATTCTGCCACGTCTTCATCAGCATCTTTATAACCACAATCTTTGCCACAAGCACATTCGTCATCTTTTTCTATAAACAAGCCTGCAATTGTAACATTTACATTGGCAACCACAAGGCCTGTCATATTCTGAATGGCTTCTTTAACGTTTTCTTGAACCTTATGCGCTACCTCTTTTAAATTGCTGCCAAAAAAGACTTTTACACACAAATCTACACTAAGTGCCCCCTCGTTAAACCTTACATTAGTTGATTTTTGAGCTATATCTCTGTTTAAAATATTCTTAATGGTAGAAATATTCTTGAAATTTGGTTCAAAGCTTGCCATGCAAGCTACCCCTGGCACCTCTGTGGCTGCTGTTGCCACAATGGTTGAAATTACATTTTCTGATAACTTGAAACTGCCTAAAACCCCTTTAGATTCTAAATTTTCCATAAATAAATTCCTCCTTTTTATCTTTTAAAATAATATACCGTATCATTATTAATTATAGCACATCCATATTATTTTATGCAACTATATCTGGTAATTTGTTTATTGACACATGTAAAAATATATGCCATAATTAATTCAAAAAAGTGGACGGATACAAAAAAAATGAATGATCTAAAAAAGATAACAAGTAAAAACAACAGCTTAATAAAGCTAGCTTGTGAATTAAATAAGCACAAAAAACAACGGTATGAACACATGCAATTTGTAATAGAAGGTTTTCGCCTTGTGCAAGAAGCTTTAAAAAGCAAATTAAACATATTATATTGTTTTATTACACCTGCATTTGCAGCAAAGTATGCTGATTTTATTAAGAATATCTCTGTAGTAGGTAATGTGTTTTTAATTGATGAGAGTTTAGAAAAAAAATTATCGCAAAATACCACTCCTGCTGGAATATACTGCGTTTGCCAAATGCCTAAGCTAACCTTAAATTTTAACAATTTGCCAAGCAAAAGCATTGCGCTTATTGATCTGCAAGACCCTGGGAATCTTGGCACGATAATTAGAACTGCAGAAGCTTTTGGTGTTAACAATATATTTATTTCCAAAAATTCCGTGGATGTTTTCAGCCCCAAGGTTATAAAAGCCTCTATGGGCTCTTGTTTTAGAGTTAAAATTATGCAAATTGATGACGTTACCGGCTTTATTAGCCGCTGCCACAAAGCCGGCATTGCAACTTATGCCGCTGTGCTTGCTGAAAATAGTTCTAACTTTTTGAATATTAAGTTTGAGCCTAATGCTATGGTATTTATTGGAAACGAAGGAAACGGGCTACCTAAAGATATTGCTGATTTGATTAAATATCACGTTAAAATTCCTATGGAAGCGCCTGTGGAGTCGTTAAATGCAGCGGTTGCGGCTGCTTTGTTTTTATATAAATTATACACCTGATTTTTGGCTTTAAAACCGTATAAACTCCTGCTTGCCGCAGGAGTTTTTTTGTTGGAATTTTACGCACAAAAAAGTTTTCAACATTTGTTCCACGTGGAACAAAATTAAAAAAATGCTTTAATAAAGCCGTAAATTTAAGTTTTTTTGTACTTTTTTAAAAATTAACAATAACACAACCCCCACTACGCGTGAGTGTAGCTATGTTCTGATTTAAAAGCCGTAAACTCCACTTTTTTTGAATTTTAAGTGTTCTAAATCTACAATAATAAAAACTCTATTTTTTTTGTATTTTTTGGAAAATTGAAGATTTTTGCATTTTTTGGTTGTATGCAGTTTTTGGCTTATTGAAGCTTTTAATTTGGTGTTTTGTGCATTTTAACTATGCGGGTTTGTGGCTTTAAAAATGTGAAAAAATACTGGATTTTTGGACGTTTTTGGGTAAAAAAGTGTGATTTTTGAGCGTTTTTGATGTTGTTTTGAGATGATTTTTGATTAACTCTGCTTTTGTTGATAATTTTAGTGCAATACGTTAAAGGTTGGTACGTTATGGTTTTAGTAGTTGTTTTATACCCAAAAATACATGAAAAATGAGCAGCGTTGTTATATGCTACTCATTTTTTAAAGATTATTGATATTTTAGAGCTCTTCGCAAAGTGTTTCGAGTTCTTGTGTTAAGCTCCCCATTTCATCTATCAACGTGGGAATGAGCTCAATGCCTCTCTCTATTTTTACTATTTTAGAATGGCATTTATCTGAGCTTGAACCTTGTTTAAAAGCTTTGAAGTGCGTTAAAAACCGATCCTCTGCATTAGATATAGCTAATGATACATCTAGAAATGTAGCGTTTAGCGCCTTTTGATGTTTACAAATACTTTGGAGTCTTTCTAAATTATTTGTTAAGGTGTTTTGTTCTACATTTAGGTTTAACTTTCTTAAAGCTTCCATAGATTCTCTTATGTCATCAAAATGTACATTGTACCATTCAAAATTATCTTTAAGCTGGTTAAATATAGCATAATATTTGTAGCTAGCTTCTTCTAACTCTCTTCCCTCTGCTTCATTTGGCTTGCCAGCCCATTCTTCAGCTATTCTTGTTTTGCCTTTTATTAAACTATTTTCTGGATCCTCTTCTGGTAGTTGGTAGTCTAAAGCTGATCTCAAGTTTTGCAGATCTTCCTTTAATTCTGAAATTGTGCATGAAAGATCTCTTTTTTGTGCCTCTAGATTTGCTCTGATTTGATCTTCGTTAGTTACGGCGTTTGTTACCAATATGTTTGCGTTACAACATACCATACTTAATGCGCCACTTAATATTAAGCTTTAGTTTCCTTTATTTTTTTACGTTGTTAGATAATTATCTTACATTCAAATTTTATTATTAAACAACTGTACAATCAAATGGTATGCGTAATTGTAAAGCACTTGTATTTGATGTAATCCTGATCTCTCCATTGACATTGCACGGACCTTGGGCCTGAAATTCAACTACTAGTGCGTTGGCAGCTTGTGTAGGATAAATATTAATTAAGCCTGGAACATTACCATTGGCACCGATTTCGTGCGCGGCGATAGCTTGGCCGGTGGTATTATTGGTACCTCCGATTACTTGAACCGTTACTATATAATCATTAAAAGTATCATTTACAGGATGACCCAAACCACCCAAATAAATAAAATTAGCACCAGTTTGGGCATTATGAACAGAAAACGCAAATTTACGTGTTTCGCCAACCGGTATGGGATTAACGTGAATATGAGGTACAGCATTTTGAGAGGGAAATAAAGCACCATCTGCCGGTCTACGCATTAACTCGTGTGCTGAAATCTGATCATCGATAGCAAATTCCAAACCCGGGCATGCTGATGCGGCTCCACTAATTGCCGTGCTTATTGTTGTTGAAGCTAACATTACCGACATACATTTTTTAAAATTCATTTTTCATACTTCCTTTATTAATTTTTTGTAAATATTTATAAACTTAATATTTACAAACATATATTATCATATATTGGTAATATTTGTCAACCATTTTTTGAAAAATATTTTTATCTTTTTATGCTTAATTATTTTTATTATGAATATTTACTAAAAAGTGGCAATAAAAATATGATTTTATTGCCACTTTTATTATTCGATTTTAAACAATTGCCTGTGGTTCAATTGTTTTTGATTTTATCTCCTCTTGGAGTTTTATTGTAAATTCCTCTAATGCCATGCTTTGTTGTTTTTCTGTTTTGCGAGCGCGTACTGTGATTTTTTGCTCGTTTAGTTCGCTATCTCCCACTATTATGCTATATGGTATTTTATTTTGAATTGAATTGCGGAGTTTTTTGCCGAATTTTTCGTTGCTGGTATCTACCTTTGTACGTATATCTGCTGATGCTAATTTCTCTTTGATCTGCTGCGCATAAGCAACGTGTTTTTCTGAAATTGGCAGGACCGCAACCTGTGTTGGGCAAAGCCATGTTGGGAAGTTCGCTGCAAAATGTTCGGTTAAAATGCCAATAAAGCGTTCTACGCTGCCGAAAACCACACGGTGAATCATTACCGGCACGCCTTTTGTGCCATCTGGTTTAACGTATTCTAGTTCGAACCGCTGCGGCATTAAAAAGTCTAGCTGGATTGTGCCACACTGCCAAACTCTACCGATTGAATCGTGAAGGTGAAAATCTATTTTGGGGCCGTAAAATGCACCGTCGCCTTCGTTGATTTCATATTCTAAATTATTTAATGTTAATGCCTCTTTTAAGCCATTTGTTGCGGCTGCCCATTGTTCATCGGTGCCCATTGAATCTTTGGGGCGGGTTGAAAGTTCTATGTTATATTTAAAGCCAAAAATCTGATAAATACTATCTATTAATTTTATTACCCTCGTTAGTTCATCTGTTATTTGGTCTTGCGCTACATAAATATGTGCATCGTCTTGTGTGAAGCAACGCACCCGCATTAAGCCATGCAAGTTACCCGAATTTTCGTGCCTGTGCACTATGCCCATCTCTGAAAGGCGCAGTGGCAGTTCGCGGTATGAGCGAGGACGCATTTTATACACCAAGATGGAACCCGGGCAGTTCATTGGTTTTAATGCGTATGTTTTTTCATCTATCTGTGAAAAGTACATGTTATCTTTATAGTGATCCCAATGGCCGGAACAATGCCACAACTCCTCGTTTAGCATGATTGGCGTTCTAATTTCGCAATAGCCGTTTTTTATATGTTCTTTACGCCAAAAACTTTCTAGCTCGTTCCTGAGTATTACTCCGTTTGGTAAAAAGAACGGAAAGCCCGGTCCTTCATCCATTAAAGTATAAAGTTCGAGTTCTGCACCTAGTTTTCTATGGTCGCGTTTTTTTGCCTCTTCTAATCTAAGTATATATTCATCTAGCTCTTCTTGAGATTCAAACGCTGTGCCGTAAATACGTTGCAGCATCTTATTGTTTTCGTCTCCGCGCCAATATGCGCCCGCAACTGACATTAATTTAAACGCTTTAACACAACCTGTGCTTTGAACGTGCGGACCTGCGCACAAGTCTGTGAAATCACCTTGTGTGTAGATATAAATGTTTTCGCCTTCTGGCAAGTTCTCGATTAGTTCTATTTTATACGGCTGGTCTTTCATTAAATCTAATGCCTCTTGCCTGGAAATTACATTCTTGATAAATTTATAATCTTTTGCTATAATTTTGTGCATCTCTTCTTCTATTGCAGCAAAATCGTCTATTGAAAGTTTATGCTCCATATCGAGGTCGTAGTAAAAGCCTGTGCTTATTGCTGGACCAATTGCAAATTTAACATCTGGGAATAATGTTTTTATTGCCTGTGCCATGATATGCGATGCCGAGTGCCGGAGGGCTAATAATTGTTCGTTGTTCATAATTATTACTCCTTTTATAATCATTATCAAAAATAAATTAAAATAAAATTACCTTTATTTTATACGAATAACCGTATTTCATTATACCCCACCAAGTGGCGGGGTCTGCCAATATTCTTGATAATAATCATATTTACCTTCTACCAGAAGAATTCTTTCTATTAGTTCCACGTCTTGTGTTGACCACCTTTTTAAATGATGATAGCTTTTCATCACTTGTTTGTTTGAATTTATTGAGCATGTCTTCGAATTTTGCCGCTGCAGACTGACTGTTTTGTTCTTTAAACTGTGGTTGTTTATTCTGTTTTATGTTATTAATGCTATTTGCATTATTAGTTCGCTCTTTATTTAATGGATTTTTAGTTCCTACCATCTGCGGTTTTTGTGCACGCTTAATAGAAAAGTTAAGCTTATCTTTTTGGCTCTCTAGCAAAACCACCTTGATTTTATCGCCTAGCTTTAAAGCGTCCTCTACTTTGTTGATATATTCATAAGCAATTTCGGAAATGTGCACCATTCCGAATCTGCCATCTGCTAATTTTATAAATGCTCCATAGGGGGTAATTTTAGTTACCTCACCTTCTAATATCTCTTGGCTGGGCTCGTTCAAAACAAATCCTCCTTAATATTTGCCAATTAACTGTTTCCTTATTATGAATTCCCTGAAGTATCTATGAAAATGTGCTCTTCTGGATAAACATAGTTAAACAATTCCCTTGCCTTTTGCTCTATATATTCTTTATTAAAGCCTTGCAAAGATTGTTTGGAAAGTTTTTGGTTCGTTTGTTGCTGCTTTTCTTTTTTTTCAATTATTTTTTCAAGTTCCGCTGTTTTTTGAACTTTTTCGTGTGTAAGTTTTATTATATTAAAAATATTCACAAGTGCAAAACAAAAAAGTAATAGCGTTAAAAGCACCTTTAGGTTAGGGCGGCTTTTTTTATGCACATTATATTCCTCTTTTCTTAAAAAATATATAAAAACATAAAATTCCCGTTATTGTTTTATAATATCACATATTTTATATTTCTGCAAGCCTATTTATTTGTTTTTGTTCCATTTTTAAGTGTGTTCGACATTATTGCAGTTTCTCTAATAATTCTACTCTCTTTTTATTAAATTCCTCTCGGGTAATTAAATTTTGTTGATGCAATGAGTCTAACTTTTTAAGCTTTGTTTCAATATCCTCTGTTGGAACACTTTTTTTGCGAACGTTAAAATAATCCATGATCGTTACTACCGCAATTACCGTCTTCCAATCTTCCGGAAGAATCCACACTATTCCAATTGTTAGGATAATTGTTAGAAATATCATAAATATTGGATATATTTTGCTCTGCTTTAATTTTATTTTGCTGCTCATAAATTAACCTCTCTAAAATATTTACAACCAAAATATTAGTTTTCTAGTACAAAATTTATGAGTCTACCTTTAACATAGATCTCTTTTTTGATCTGCGCTGTATTTAAAATTTGTTTTACAGTATCTATTTTTTTTGCCTCTGCTAATGCCTCCTCTTGTGTAGAGTCCGCTGGGATCTCTATTCTTGCTTTGATTTTTCCGTTTATTTGCACTGCTATTTCAACAGTTTCTTCTTTACATAGATCTTCATTAAACTGTGGCCAAGTTTGTTTGCATGCCAAGCTTTCGAATTTTTGAATGCTCCAGATTTCTTCTGCAATGTGTGGTGCAAACACGCAAAGTAACTGCAAAAATATCTTTAGCTCAAATGTATTTAAGCCTTTATTTCTATAAATATCACCAAGCAAGCTCATGAGTGTTGCTATTGCTGTGTTAAACTTAAGTGTTTCGATATCTTGTGAGATTTTTTTTATTGCTTTATTAAACTTAACCTCCAGCTCTTTTGAAAAGTTATCTGCTTTTTGTGTAATTATATCTTGCAGGTTGAACACCCGGTCTAAAAACCGTTTGCAACCCTTTATTGAATCGGTATTCCATGGCGCTGCAGTTTCGAAATCTCCGATAAACATTTCGTAAAGCCGCATTGTATCTGCTCCGTATTGAGCTATAACCTCATCTGGGTTGATTACATTGCCTCTAGATTTACTCATCTTCTCGTTATTTGCACCTAAGATCATACCATGGCTCGTGCGCTTTTTATAAGGCTCTACTGTTGGTACCACACCAATATCGTACAAAAATTTATGCCAAAATCTTGAATAAAGCAGGTGCAATGTTGTATGTTCCATTCCACCGTTATACCAATCTACTGGCAGCCAATATTTTAACATTTCTTTTGATGCGATTTCATTTTGGTTATGTGGATCGCAATAGCGCAAAAAGTACCACGAAGAACCAGCCCACTGTGGCATTGTATCTGTTTCTCTTTGTGCTGGTTTGCCGCATTTTGGGCATTTACAGTTTACCCATTCCTCTATTTTAGAAAGTGGTGATTCGCCTGTATCGGTTTGTTCATATGATTCTATCTCTGGTAATCTTAGCGGCAGATCGGTTTCGTTTAAAGGTACGCAGCCACAATCTTTACAGTGCACTATCGGGATTGGTTCGCCCCAATATCTTTGGCGTGAAAATATCCAGTCCCTTAACTTAAAGTTGACTTTTTTATTGCCAATGCCTTCCTCTTTTAGCCAGTTGATTATTGCCTCTTTAGCTTCTGCAACGTTTTTGCCATTTAAAAAGCCGGAATTGATGAGCTGGCCTGAATTTGTTGCTGTGTATGGCTCTTGGTTAGTTTGACCACCCGAAATTACCGGGATGATTGGCAGATTATATTTTTTAGCAAATTCCCAGTCACGCTCATCATGCGCCGGGACCGCCATGATTACGCCTGTGCCATATGAAACCAGCACATAGTCTGCGATGAAAATTGGGATCTCTTGATTGGTTGCTGGGTTGATGCCCATTATCCCTTCGAGCTTTACTCCGGTTTTTTCTTTGACCAGGTCTGTTCTTTCTAGGTCTGATTTTGTTGCTGATTCCTTAATATATTCTTTTACCTGTTGCGCATTTTTGCAATGTGGCAGCCATTTTTGTATTAATTTATGTTCCGGTGCAATGACCATATAGGTTGCGCCAAAGATTGTGTCTGGTCTTGTGGTGTATACCTCTAGCTCGTCGCCTATTGTGGTTTTAAATTTAATCTCTGCGCCTTCGGAACGGCCAATCCAGTTGATCTGCGAAGTCTTTACCTTTTGCGGGTAATCGACTAGTTCTAAATCATCTAATAATCTTTGGGCGTATTCGGTAATCTTTAGCATCCATTGGCTTTTATTTTTTTTGACAACCGGGCCAGAGCAACGTTCGCAGCAGCCGTTAACTACCTCTTCGTTTGCCAGCACTACCTTGCATTTTGTGCACCAGTTAACTGTGGTCTCCCCTTTATAGGCAAGGCCATGTTTAAACAGTTGCAAAAAGATCCATTGTGTAAAGCGGTAATATTTTTCGTCTGTGGTATCTATCTCACGGCTCCAATCAAACGAAAGCCCCAAGCTTTTTATTTGTTCTTTAAAGTGTGCTACATTACGTTTATTGACCAGTTTGGGGTGTATTTTATTTTTGATGGCATAGTTTTCAGTTGGCAGGCCAAATGCGTCCCAACCCATGCAGTAAAGCACGTTAAAGCCCTGCATTCTTCGTTTGCGTGCCACAATATCTAATGCGATATATGACCTGGGGTGGCCCACATGCAAGCCTGCTCCAGAAGGGTATGGGAACTCTACCAACGGGTAATATTTAGGCAGTTTGGTGTTATTCTGTGCGGCAAATAAATTAGAAGTGTACCAAAAATCTTGCCATTTTTTTTCAATCGCTTTAAAATTATATTCCATTTTTCTTTACCTCCGTAATTAATTTGCCAAAATATTTAACTTTTATATTTTTAATATACCACCAGATTCTTATGCCGTCAAGCAAAATTTGTGTTTGTTTAAATAAATTATGAGTATTTGCTCCAAAATGAAACAAATACTCATAAACTGTTTTTTTTATTCTTTGATTTTTATAACTTTTTAAATACACACTCGCCTTCTCGATCTATGGCAACGTTCTTGGGGTTGCCAGCGTAAGAACACACCCATTCGCCCTCCGCACTCGCTTTAAAAGATTTATCTACATATACAGAAACGGTTCCTTCACCCTCTAAATTTAGTTTGCAATCATGAGTTTTAAATGATGCCGCATTTAAAGTGCCTTCTCCTTCTAGTTGATATGTTAATTTGCTTGCCGAACCGCTTAATTTTAATTCGCTCTCGCCTTCTAGCTGGCACTTTAATTTATCTGTGGAGCCATTTAATTTTAAGTTGACTTCTCCTTCAGAACCAATGTTAATTGAATTGGATGCGCTAATATTAAGAGTACCTATTATTTTGCCTTCGCTTTGCAGAGAAAAACTAGAAATTGAACTGCTTGTTACATCAACGTTATACTCTCCTTCACAACTAATGGCTTTAACCGGTGCATATACCTCAATAACAAACTCAGATACTTTATATTGTTTATTTTTATTCTTCATTTTTATGCTTATCTTTTTATTTTTACTATCAACCTGCATTTGTAAAGCATTGAACAGGCTTTTATTACTTTTGACTATAAAATATGGGGTTGCTTTGCTGCTTGTTAGCGGGCTTATTTTAAGCTCTACGCTAGGTGAATTTGAAAGGTATAAATCTTTTATATTGATGCCATACGCACCGCCTGATTGAAGTGATACCTTTTTGGATGTTAACTCCTCTGCAGACAGATTAGTAACGTTCTTGGAAACGCTAGCACTGAGAGTATTTACCCCCCCGAAAGCGATTTGACATACCCCGAAGCACCAACTTGCATGTTATTGCCTAAAACCGTGGCAGCGAAAACAAAACTAACTAACGATAACTTTATATTTCCTTTATTCATAAAACAAAGACCTCCTCAATAAAAATTATATTATATAGAATATGTACTTTGTACAAATATATTATATCATTATGCGTTAAAAAAAGCAATATATATTTTAAATTTCTGCTTAATGTATAAAATGAGCTTGATTTTATTGCGGCAATTTGTGCGCTTTGTATAATATTATTTGAATCATGCAAATTCTGTAAGCAGCATATCTCTTCTTTTTAAAATTCCTGCTACTATCTCTTTTAAATGTTCAGACGCAGTCTGTTCTGTTTTGCCAAAGATTTTAAAAAGTTGCTCTTTAGAGAGGTTTTTTAAGGCTATTTTTGTTTTGGGTGGCAAATAGTTTGTGTAAAGCAAATCTACTATATCTTTAGGGGAGCCCCAATAAGAATCGAAAAATTGGGCCCAGTAGCAACCGTTCCAAATTATATAGTTATGCGTTCGACCTGGTGGATAAAATCCGAGTTTATTTGAAACCTCTTGTTTTGCCGCAGTATCACTTAGTTTTGCCTCATCAAATGGGAATTCGGCTTTTGGGATTGAAGAGTTTGTTCCGAAGAATTTTACAAATGGGATCTCGCCATATTCTACTTTTTGGATATTCGCTATTCCTTCGTTATCTATTGAAATTGGGAAGTAATCTATGTTGTTTCCTCTTTTATATTCGGAAATTAGCATGTTATGAGGTCCTACGTCCCAATTACCAAAAACAAAATTAAATATCTTAAAGTTAGCTACCCGTTCTTTACCTGAACGTTCCAGCAATTCATCAAATCTTGTTTTACTCAGCGAAATTAAATCTGTTTGGGTTCTTACAAAAAGGCTCAAAAACCCTGCTTTTGTTTGTGTGTGGCCTGTTTTATTAAAGTCAGCTGTTAGGGCTCTATGGACTGTGGGCGGCACAAAAGCTATGCCTGTTGCTACTGAAATGTCGTAAGCTGCCTCTTCCATACGGTCTTTTGTTAGATTGCCCTCTTCTGTTGTTTTAAAAACCGCCTCTAAACCATTTGAGAGTTTGACCTTATACACCATGCCCGAAAAATCTGCATTGCGATTAGCTGACTTTAAAACCTCTCGCATACTTTTAATCTCGATTGCTTCGCCAGTTCTTAATGCCTCTTTTATTTGTGTGCTATGTGAGGACCAATTAAGAGGGTCGTAAAACTGCGTGACAGGTATATTTTTTTGTTGTATTGTATCTTTATTTCGCGGTTTAATTGTATGTTTAGGCTTGTTTAACGCTACAGTTTTTTGTTTGTTTATACTTTTTGTTTGTTGTTTTACTGTGTTGTTGGGTTTATTTATTATCTTTATCGAAGTGAGTAGCAGTGTGAGCACTGCAATAATTAACCATATTTTAAAGTTTTGTTTTTTCTTATATTTATATTTCATTATTTCTCCACCTTTTTACTGCGTCTATTGCCAAGTTAGCAAGTTGTTTATATCTTTCTTGTTTATTTTTTACCCTCTCTGCAAGTGGCGGCAAAATGCCCATGTTGCTGTTCATTGGTTGAAAGTTGTTCGCATTAGCCTCGCAGCTTATATAGTTTGCAAGTGCTCCTATCATACTGCAAGGCTCTAATGGTTGGAGCTTTTTGCCACACAGCATCTTTGCCAGGTTTAAACCGACAAAAAGACCGCTTGCTGCCGATTCTAAATAGCCCTCCACTCCCGTGAGTTGCCCAGCAAAAAACAAATTTTTATGTTTGCGACTTCTGAAGCAATTATCTAGCAGTTTTGGGCTATTTATAAATGTGTTGCGGTGCATGACCCCATAGCGCATGAATTCTGCTTCCTTTAGCCCTGGAATGAGCCTGAATACCCTTTTTTGTTCGCTCCATTTAAGGTTTGTTTGAAAGCCCACTAAGTTAAACAGTGTGCCTTCGTTATTTTCTTTTCGCAGTTGTACCACGGCAAATGGTTTTTCTGTGCTATTATGATCTGAAATACCCACCGGTTTTAGTGGGCCAAAACGCAAAGAATTATACCCGCTTTTAGCTATGGTTTCTACCGGCATGCAGCCCGAAAATACTTTAAACTCAGTTTGTTCGAAGTCTTTTAGCTTTACAGTTTCTGCGCTGATTAGTTCATTATAAAATTGGTCGTACTCCGCTTTAGTTAAGCAGCTGTTAAGATAATCTGCTTCGCCTCTGCCATAACGTGATGCCCAGAAAACTTTGTTATAGTCTAGGCTTTCGCCATCTACAATTGGGGCTGCTGCATCGAAAAAGCTCAAAGTTTTATTGCCGAAAAATGCCTCTATGTTTTTAGCTAAACTGTTACTTGTGAGTGGCCCGGTTGCTATTATGTAAAAGCCATCGTCTTGTGGGATTTCTGTTACCTCTTTGGTGATGATATTAATATTTTTATTTTGGCGAATTTTATCACTAATATATTCCGAAAAGTTATCGCGCTCTACGGCCAGTGCATCGCCTGCCGGTACTTTTGTTGCCTCTGCTGCCTCTATGACTACTGAACCAAGTATTTTCATCTCTGCTTTTAACAGGCCAGATGCGGTTTCTAGCCTTTGAGATTTGAGTGAATTAGAGCAAACTAATTCGGCAAAATTTGGATTTTTATGTGCTGGAGTGAAGTTTTTGGGCTTGATATCTATTAAGTCTACCGGAATATTGTACTTAGCCAGTGCGAGTGCCGCCTCACAGCCCGCAAGACCTGCGCCAATTACTGTTACTTTATTCATTGTTACCCTCTTTTATATAACCGCAATTTTCTGCTCGGCAGATTATTTTATGATTCTTTCCTTTTGTTCTGAACAGCGTTGCTCCGCATTTTGGGCAAGCATCTGCAATTGGAATATCCCATGTCATGAAATCGCAGGTTGGATTGTTTTCACATCCGTAATATGTGCGGCCTGTTTTTGATTTTTTTATTAAAATCTTGCCGCCACATTTATTACATATTCCCGCGCTCGGCTTAACGAATTTTTTTGTATTCGTGCATTCTGGATATCTTTCGCATGCTAAAAACTTGCCAAATTTGCCGAATTTTACCTTCATATGGGCTCCACAAACCTCACAAATCTCATCGGTTTGTTCACTCGGTACCTCTATTTTTTGCGGATCCATATTCTCTTCTGCGTTCTTTAGTGTTTTTTCGAAATCGCCATAAAATTCCTTAAGCAGCGCGACCATATCTAGTTTGCCTAAGCTGATTGAATCTAGGCCTGTTTCCATATTGGCTGTGAAATTTTCATCTACAATATTTTTGAAGTACTCCTCAAGTATTCCGTTTATAATCTCTCCCAAATCTGTTGGTTTTAAGCTTTTACCCTCTTTGATTACATATTCCCGCGCCATGATTGTTGAAATTGTAGGTGCATATGTACTAGGTCTGCCGATGCCTTTTTCTTCTAGTGCTTTGATTAAAGATGCCTCTGTGAATCTGGCAGGTGGTTGGGTAAAGTGTTGCAGCGGCTCTATTTTTTTGACGCTAAGTTTTTCGCCTACTTCTAGTTCTGGTAATTCTTTTTGTTCATCTTGTTCTTTATTGTTCTTATAAACCGCTGTGTAGCCCAAAAAGCTCACCCTGCTGCCAGACGCGGAAAAAGTATAAGTTCCTGCTTTAATTTCTGCCGAGGTAATATTATAAACCGCATCTGCCATTCGGCTTGCTACAAATCTTTCCCAAATTAATTTGTAAAGTTTATACTGGTCTTTTGTTAAGTCTTGCTCTACGGATTCTGGCAAAATGTTTAGGTTTGTTGGTCTGATGGCCTCATGTGCATCTTGAACATTGGTATTTTTTTTGAGTTTTTTTTCGTAGCCTACATATTGTTCACCATAGGTTTTTTTAATATATTCGTTAGCTGCTGTTTTAGCTTCTTCTGAAATTCTTAAAGAGTCTGTTCTCATATAGGTTATAAGACCTTGAGTGCCGTAAAGTTTTGTGTTAACCCCTTCGTACAGTTCCTGCGCTACCTTCATGGTTTTTTTGGACGAAAAAGATATTTTATTATAAGCATCCTGCTGCATTGTGGATGTTATATATGGTACCGGAGCTGTTCTTTTTTTTGTGCTATTTTTTATATTCTCTACAATAAAATCGGAATGTTTAAGTTCTTTAACAATTTTTTCTGCCACATCTTTTGTGGAAATATCCGCCTTTTTGCCGTTAATTAAGCTGAGTTGAGCATTAAATTGTTTTTTGCCCTTTTGTTTGCTCAAAATTGATTCAATCGTCCAATACTCTTTTGGCACAAACTCTCTAATCTGTTTTTCGCGGTCAACGATTATCTTAACCGCTACCGACTGCACTCTTCCGGCAGAAAGCCCTCTTCTGACCTTTTTCCACAGCAGCGGACTGATTTTATAACCGACTATTCTATCTAAAATTCTTCTGGCTTGTTGTGCGTTGACTAAATTCATATCAATCTCACGCGGGTTATTGATGCCTGTTTTAACTCCATTTTGTGTGATTTCATTAAATGTTACTCGGTTTTTATCTTTAAGATCTAATTTTAATACCTGTGCCAGATGCCAAGAAATTGCTTCGCCCTCGCGGTCTGGGTCTGTTGCAAGCAGTACTTTTTTGCCTTTTTTCACTTCTTCTTTTAAGCTTTTTAGTAGCTCTCGTCTGGCTTTGATTGTTGCATATGTTGGTTTGAAATCGTTCTTAATATCCACGTTTAATCTACTTTTGGGCAGGTCCCTGACATGCCCAAACGATGCCACAACTTTATATTTATCTTTTAAATATTTTTGAATTGTTTTGGCTTTTGCCGGTGATTCAACGATAATTAAATTCTTCATATTCTAGTCTCTCCATAAATTAAATATTATTTGCTATATTTAGGGCCTGGAAGTGTTTTTATTGCTCCTAAAAGTTCAAGTTCTGTGACTGCCACCAAAGCATCACTTAGTGCCAGACCGGATTTTTGAACCAAATATTCAAGTTCTTTTTCTTCTGCCTCTAGGCTATTATAAAATTTTTTAGCGTTTTTACTTAGCAAATTTAAATCTACAGATTCTTTTATTTGCACTTTTTTAGTATTTTGATTGTTTTGTTGTTCATATTGTTGTTCATATAATGTTTTTTGCAGATTAGAATCTGTTAACTCTATTGTAGCATATTTTTTCTGTAATTCAAGTAAAATATCGTTTGCCTCTAACACCATAAGTGCGCCATCTTTTAAAAGTTTATTAGAGCCTTCCGCTTCTTTAATACCTATATTATGCGGTACTACAAATACATCCTTGCTTTGTTCTAAAGCAAAACCCGCTGTGATTAGTGAACCGCTTTTAGCTCCGGCTTCTGTGACTAAAACTGCATCGCTAATGCCCGCTAATATTCTATTCCTGACCGGGAATGTGAAGCGTGTTGCTTCTTGGTTAGGCGGATATTCTGATAAAAACAAGCCATTGCTATTAAGCATTTCTTCTTTTAGTTCGTTATTTTTAAGTGGATAATTAATATTTAAGCCGCAACCTAGCACCGCGATAGTTGCTCCTCCCTCTTTTAATGCGGTTCTATGTGCAACAGCATCTATGCCCACCGCAAAACCACTTATGATTATTATGCCTGCCTTAACTAGGTCTTTTATCAGGCTTTTTGTTATTTGTTCGCCATATTCTGTGGTTTTTCTAGAGCCTACAACGCAAATGCTACCTGTGTTTTTGAGCCTGTTTAAAATTTCTATTTTGCCTTTTGCAAACAGAGTAATTGGTGGTGAATATATGTATTTTAAGTTTGTTGGGTATATTTTATCGCTATATTTTATTATTGAGTAATTATATTTTTGGCATTCATTTAAAATGTTTTCTGCTTTTTTTAAGCTAAAATTAATATTGCCTTTAATTATTTTTTCAAGTTTACCATTTAAGTGTAATGTGTGTAGTTTTTGAAACACTCTTTTGGCTGTGCCAAATTTTTTGACTGCTTTAAGAATAGTGCGCTTTTTAAATGCAGTTAGTTCGTTTAACCAAAGCCAATATATTAAATCTTCATCCAAACAATATCATTCCTTGTAAATTATATATTTTTTTATTATATCACACTGTAAAAAGAAAAGCATTCCTTTATTAAATAAAGTAGCAGGTGACTTTATATTTTGTCAATAGTTATAACTTAATTTTTTGATTTAATTGCAATTATTTTTATCTATTTTGTTGAATTTGTTTTGTCTTTATGATATAATTTAGGTGTATTTGATTGTGAAAGGGATGTTGCTAATGACAAAGTGGCGAATTTTAAACATATTTTTAGCTTTGGTTGCCTGCTTTGAATTGGTTTCTTTAACTAATTACCCTATTCGTCAGGTTGCAGCCAGCAATAAAGCATTTTCTATTAATCTTTGCTCCTCTTTAGGGAAATTGCCGATTGAAGAAAATGATATTGAAATTGCTGGCGTTGGTTCCGATTTTTGTTTGTTTAATGAATTTTCGGATATCTCTTCTGCTTCTGAAAATATAATAGCTTTTAAATCCACTCCAATAAAGATTAAAAATAACTCTATGCAATCTATTCAAATATACATTAATAAGTTTATAAACAACAGTGAAAAATATAATATTGTGAACAGAGAGGATTTATGCCACGGTGGTAACAATTTAGCCCTTGGTATTGCTAATTCTGATTCGCAAATTGCTTGGTTTAATGAATATTCAAATGGTGTTAAATGGATTTGTAATCTTGCTGAGTTCCCTCAGCAATACCCTGTTTTTACTAATCTATCTGGTAAAACTGTTGCCTCTTTTTATATAGTGGGTGTGTACCAAGGTCAATTTTCTTCGAAAGATGATGTTGATATCTCTATGTTATTTGAAATAAACGATCAAATAGAAGAGCCGGATATTTCTCCTAACAGTGTTGAATGTTTGCAAATTAAAGACTCAGAAAGCTCTGTGCAAAAAACCGAAACTCATTCTGGAACGTTAACCGATTCAGAAGAAAAACCCTTGCAAGATTCTGCCTTGGAATCTGAACCGGATACAAAGTCTGCTTTAAATGAATTGGATACACCATATAATAATGTTACAGATGAAATTAAAGAAACTACTTCTGAAGAGCTTACTCCATTAAGCAACAAGCCCACCACGGAGCAAAAAATTGAACCGCCTGCTCCAACTGAACTACAAGATGTTGTGCAACAGCCTTCCGCAGATTCTAGTTTGGATGATAGTGAGAGTCTCTCTTCTGAAGTTGAGGAAAGTGATGACACAGTTGAAAAAGAAGCCGCTGAAGAACTAGTACCTTTAGTTCCTGCAGAAGTTGGGAACCTTTAGATTAATTAAACTCTAATTTGACATATAAAAATAACCTCTGGGTGCACCAGGGGTTATTTTTTGTTACTTTGTTGTATTATTTTCTAAGATATTTTTTAATATTTCTATAGCTTTTAATAGTTGTAAATCGCTTTGGCTAAAAGTGGATTGTTCGCCAATATCTTGCACTGGCATCGACTCTACCGAAACATCAGGAACGAGCCCTTTTTCATGAAAGCTTATTCCATTTGGAGGTAAAAATTCAGCGGTGGTTAATTCAACAGCTGAACCATCTTTTAGCTCAAAAGTCTCTTGTATTGCTCCTCTGCCTGTTGTTTGCGCCCCCACAAACAATGCTTTATTATAGCTTTTTAGAGCCGCAACAAAGAGTTCTGCTGCACCTGCTGTTTCGTTATCTGCTAAAACAACAGCCGGCTTTTTAAGCTCTTTTTTGCCAGAAGAATAAAAAAGGTTCTCTGATGTATTATCTTTATTAACAGATGATACAATTAAGCCTTGTGGTAAGACAAATTGTAACATTTTGGCTGCGCATTCAACATCGCCAGATGATACTCCACGTACATCAAAAATAACGGCGTCTTCCTCTTTTAAAATGTTTTCTAGTTGTTTCTCAAAATCATTTGCGGCTCTGTTATTAAATGATTGAAATTTTATATATCCAATATTATCAAAGCTCTCTGATTCGACTGGTAAAATATCTACGCATCTGACCACTATGTTTTTATTTATATCGTTAACCCCACGTCTTATTGTTATATCTACTGCCTTACCTTCTAGCTGCCATAAGTTTGTTAGATGTTCTTTTACATTTTCTGTTGTAATATCCTCGCCGTTTATGTTTATAATTAGGTCACCGGGTTCTAGTTCGTTGGTTTCGTTAAAGCTTTTGTTATAATATTTTTTTACTTTAATATAGCCACCATCTGCAATTAGTTCTGCACCAAACAACGCTTTTTGCCCTTGTTGCCCTTTTTTTATTTTTATATATTCATCCTTTGTTATGTATCTTGAATTTTTGTCTGCTATACCATTCATATAACCTAATCTTAGTTCATCGTTTAGTTTATTGTCATCAATTGTTCCATTGTATTTATTTTTGACAATTTCATCAAGTTCATAAATTTTGGCAGATATCTGTTTATATTTAGAAACGTTCTTGAATTTATTGTTGAAAATATTTACCGTAGATATAACAGAAATTGAAACTGAACCGGCTATTGCAAATAATATGGAAATGATAAAAATATCAATTGGAATCTTCTTTTTATTGTTATCCATCTCTTTTTCTCCCTATTTGAGCTTTTTATTACCCTTTATTATATTCTAACTACGCTAAAATTGCAAGAGTTTAAAACTTATTACTATGTTTGTTTATGTGTTAAATGGTTATACGCTTTTTATTGTTCAAATGAGTAACGTTTATGAAGGTTTCTGGCATAAGTGATAGCAAATCTATGGGCTTCATCTTGCATTCTGGTGATAAAATTAAACAACTCACTGTCTTCAATTTGAATTTCTTTGCCCTTAAAGATGATCGCTCTTGTTTTATGATGTTCATCTTTTACCAGTGAAGCAACATCTGTTGCCAGATTAAACTTAAGCATGGTTTCTTCTGCTACCTTAAGATGTTGTTTGCCGCCATCGATGAGGATCAAGTTAGGCGTTTGTTCAAAACCTTTTTTTTGTTCTATATTATTTTTAAATCTTCGAAACAGCACTTCGCGCATACTGCCATAGTCATTTTGGTATGATAAACTTTTAATTTTAAATTTTCGATACTTACTTTTATCCGGTTCGCCATCTCTAAATGTTACCATGGAACCCACAATAACGGAATCAGAAAAATTGGAAATGTCAAAAATCTCTATAAGTTTTGGTTCACTGTTTAATTTTAGTAAATTCTGCAGTTTTTGTATTACACTAACTGCATTCACACTCTTTTTTAATGCTCCTTGTTTTGCATTCTGGAGTGCCAGGTTATAAATGGATAGCCAATTTTTTATTGCGCTTAGCTTTTTTTCTCCGTTTTGTGTGTATATTTTTTTATTCTCAACAATCACAGCACCTTTAAATTGCGGATTTTTTTGTGCTAGAAATTTAAGCACTAAAGGCAGATCTTCGAAGATTTTATTTAGCACAATATATTCCGTTGGCAGGTGTTTAAAAGAATAATATTGAACTAACATATGCCCAACTGTTTGTTCGTCAAATTCGCCGTTGATAATCATATTTCGGCTTTGAGTTAATTTGCCAGATTCAAATTTTATCATTGATGTGTATGTTTTTTCTTTTTGAGTGAAAAACGCAAATGCATCGCAGTTGATTTTTGTATTAAGTACAACATGCTGTTCATCTTTCATTTTTTCGAGCAACTTTATTGTATCTCTGAGTGTTGCGGCCTTTTCAAAGTTAAGTTGTTTCGCCGCTATTGCCATATCTTTATTCATCTCTGCAATAATTTGCTTTTTGCCGTTTTTTATTGTTTTTTGTGCGTTTTTTAGTCGTTCTTCATATTCTGCTTCACTAATTTTATGGGCACATGGTGCAGAGCAGCGTTCAATATAGTAGTTAAGACATGGACGTGAATATTTTGTTTTTAGCAGTTGCTTTTTACAGGTTGGTAGTTTAAATGCCAAGTTTACACTCTCTACAAGGGATGATACCGCTGCTCCGGAAATGAACGGGCCAATATACAGGTTCTCATCTTCTTTTTTATTCTTTACTGCCAAGATCTTATTCCATGAAATTTTGGATTGCTGAATCTCTATAAATGAATAGCCTTTATCGTCACGTAACATTGTGTTATATTTAGGCTTATTCTGTTTAATTAAACTACATTCTAAAATTAATGCCTCAAATTCACTGTTTGTTACGATAAAATCAAAGTCCTCTACTAATTCAATCATTCTCTCTATTTTAGCTGAATGTTTTTGGGCAGCAGAAAAGTAGCTAGATACTCTATTACGTAAAATTTTTGCTTTGCCGATATATATTATGTTTTTTTGTTGGTCTCGCATGATATAAACGCCTGGCAATGTTGGAAGATTTTTTGCCTTTTTATAAAGTAATTGTAGTCTGTTTGCCAAAAAGAACACCTCTGTATTTAAGTTGAACTAATAATATTTAGTATATCATCTGAACTTTTAACAATCAACTGTGATTCGGTACTTGACATTTAAATTAAATTGTGATATTATATAAAGCGGCTAAAAGAGAAACAGTTAAGTTCTCACCTGTTATGCAGGGTTTTACCTTTGTGAGCAGGTTCAGCTTTTTAGATTAAATGTATAAATAAATTAAAAACATTTATTTTATTGAGCGTGAACTTAAGTGTAAACTTAACTTACGTTCTTCTTTTTTGTTTTTTTAATTTATAAATTCTTTGGAGGTGTTTTGCTATTAGCGCAAAAGAACTGCAGATCAATGAAGAGATCAAAGACAGTGAGGTTAGAGTAGTTGGAGTAAAAGATCTTGGCGAATCTATTATGAGTATTGAGGAAGCTCAAAGTTTAGCTGCTAAAATGAATTTAGATTTAGTTAAAATTGTACCCAATGCTCAGCCACCTGTTTGCCGCATTATGGATTATGGTAAGTATTGTTTTGAAATGCGTAAAAAAGAACGGGAAGCCAAAAAAAAGCAAAAAGTTATAGAAATTAAAGAAATTCGGCTCTCTATGGGAATTGGAGAAAATGACTTGGAAACTAAAGTTAATCATGCTAAGCGGTTCTTGCAAGCCGGCAACAAGGTTAAAGTGGTTTTAAGGTTTAGAGGCCGTGAAATGATGCATACTAAGTTGGGTGAAGATCTTTTACAAAAATTTGCAGACGCTTGTGCTGAATTTGGAGCAATTGAAAAAGCTCCTAGGTTAGATAGTAGAAATATGCTGATGTTTTTAACAGCAAGAAACAGTAAATAAAAAATATAAAAAAGTTAAAGGAGATTTTAGTATGGCAAAATTTAAATTGAAAACTAACAAAAGTGCTAGTAAGCGTTTTAAATTTACCAAAAACAACCATGTTAAAAGGTCAACGGCAAATAGGTCTCATATTTTAACAAAAAAATCTAGGCACCGTAAAAGACGCTTGAGAAAAGCTACATATGCCGATAAAACTAACGTAAAAGCTATCTCGCTTTTAATACCATACAAGTAACTTTTGATCGTTTGTAAGAATTTAATTTAGGAGGACAAATATTATGGCAAGAGTTAAGGGCGGTATTATGGCCCACAAAAGAAGAAAAAAAGTTTTGAAGCTGGCAAAAGGTTTTTATGGTGCAAAAAGTAAACAGTTTAGAACCGCAAAACAAGCTGTTATGAAATCTGGGCAATATGCTTATATTGGGCGTAAAAACAGAAAACGTGATTTTAGAAAACTGTGGATTGTACGTATCTCTGCCGCTTGCAGACTTAATGATATTAATTATTCTACCTTTATGAATGGATTGAAAAAAGCCGGTATTGAACTTAATCGTAAAATGCTTTCGGAAATTGCTATTGCTGACCCAAAAGCATTTACAGAACTTATCAAAAAAGCTAAATCTAGTTTGTAAAATTACATATTAATTCCCTGGTTTAAACTTGTCTTTGGCTATCTGCAGCTTAAGGGCAAGTTTTTTGTAATTGAAATTTATGTAAATCTCTGTGGGAGGCAAAGAAAATGAAATATTTGGCAATAATCCAAGCACGTTGTGGCTCTTCTAGGTTGCCCGGCAAAGTCTTAAAAGATTTAGTTGGTAAAACCGTAATTGAGCGTGTTGTTGAGCGTGTGAAAGCTAGTAAAAAAATTGACGATGTTATTGTTGCAACATCTATAGACCGCAACAATCTGCCTTTGATAGAGCTCTGTGCAAGCCGTGGTATTCGTGTGTTTGTTGGCTCTGAACTAGATGTTTTGGATCGGTATTTTCAAGCGGCAAAACTCCTCTTGCCAAAATATGTAATACGAATCACTGCTGATTGCCCGTTAATTGATTGTAAGTATATAGACGATTTGATTGAATTGGTAGATGAAAAAACAGATTACGCTTGCACTGATAGTGCCTCCTTCCCTGTTGGGTTGGATGCTGAAGTTATTAGTTTTGATGTTTTAAAGCAAATCTGGAAAAAAGCTCGCCTTAGTTCTGAGCGTGAGCATGTTACTTTATATGTTAAAAATCATCCGGAAGATTATAATATAAAAAAGCTTGCATTTGATTTTGAAGGTGTTGTACATAAACGTTTAACGTTAGATCATTTGGAAGATTATCAACTGATTTTAGAAGTATATAAACACTTTGCAAGTTTAAACCGAGCAGATGATTTTAGTACGGCAGATGTTTTAGAATTTTTGAATGAAAACCCTAAGCTTGAACAACTAAATGCCCATATAGATCGTTTTGAAGGCTTGAAGAAATCTCTTAAAAGTGACAAGCAGTTGGAATTAGAATTTTAAAGTAGAAAAGAGTTGATTTTTTTGAATTTAAAAGAAAAAATTAAACATGGTGTTTATTTTATTGCCGAAATGTCTGCTAACCATGCCGGGAGTTTAGAAACCGCTTTAAAGATTGTTGAAGCTGCTAAAGATTCTGGTGCGGATTGTGTTAAGTTACAAACGTACACTGCAGATACTTTGACATTAAACTGCAACAAGGATTATTTTAAAGTTAAAGGCGGTTTGTGGGATGGAATGACTCTTTATGAATTATACAAAGAAGCCAGCATGCCATGGGATTGGCAACCTATTATAAAGCAAAGATGCGAAGAGTTGGGCTTAGATTTTTTATCTACACCGTTTGATAACTCTGCAGTGGATTTTTTGGAAGATTTAGGTGTTGAATTTTACAAAATCGCCTCTTACGAACTAACAGATATTCCTCTGATTGAATATGTGGCTAGCCACGGCAAACCGATAATTATGTCTTGCGGTATGGGTACTGTGAATGAAATAACAGAAGCTTTAGCCGCTTGCGAAAAACACAACAATAAAGATGTTATTTTGTTAAAATGTTGCAGCGAATATCCGGCTAATTTTGAAGATATGAATCTAGCTGTTATTCCAGACATGATTGAGCGTTTTGGCTGCCCTGTTGGTTTCTCTGATCACTCGATGGGGCATTTAGCAGATGTTGTTGCCGTGACTCTTGGTGCTTGTGTAATAGAAAAACATTTTTGTCTTTCGAGAGCAATAAAAAACCCGGATAGTGAATTTTCTATGGAGCCTGCAGAGTTTAAAGCTATGGTTGATGCTGTGAACAATACGTGCCAGATTAAAGGCACTAAAACCTATAAACGTACAAATCTAGAGGAACGTGAAGCAAAAAGGAGAAGGTCTATTTTTGCTGCTAAAGACATTGCAGCAGGTGAAATGTTAAGTGCTGATAATATAAAAATTGTTCGGCCTGGTGATGGCGCCTGCCCCAAATTTTGGTCTGCTTTACTTGGAAAAAAAGCAAAGCATGCTATTGAATTCGGAGAGCCGATTCTTGTTGAAGATGCTTTTTAATATTAATTTTAGAATTCAGAAATACAAAATTAAATTAACATGCTCAGGAGGTAGCTTTTAAATGCAACAAAAGAATATAGTTATAACTGGTGCAAAAAATAATAATCTGAAGAATGTTAGTTTGAAAATACCTCGCAATAAACTGATTGTGTTTACCGGTGTTTCTGGCTCCGGTAAATCTACTTTGGCTTTTGATACTATTTATGCGGAGGGGCAAAGGCGTTATATAGAAAGTCTTTCTTCTTATGCCAGACAGTTTTTAGGGCAAGCTGAAAAACCTGACGTTGAAAGCATTGAAGGGCTTTCTCCTGCTATTTCAATTGATCAGAAAACCACATCGCACAATCCTAGGTCTACAGTTGGTACAATTACAGAAATATATGACTATTTAAGGCTTCTTTATGCTCGTATCGGCATTGCGCACTGCCCTATTTGTGGCCGAGAGATTGTTCAGCAAACAATTGATCAGGTTGTTGATAGTATTTTAAGTTTATATAACGGTTTAAAGGTGCAAATTTTAGCTCCTATTGCCAAAGCAGAAAAAGGTACACATAAAAAAGCTCTGGAAAAGTTAGAAGCCAGTGGTTATATTCGTGTGCGAGTTGACGGTACCATGTTTGAGCTGGGAGATAATATAGCTCTTGAAAAAACAAAAAAGCATGATATTGAAGTTATTGTTGACCGTTTGGTTGCAAAAGAAGAACAAAAGGGTCGGCTTTCGGAATCTTTGGAAGTTGCATTTAAACTTGGCAATGGGATTTCTGTTGTGAATGTAGATGGTATCGGCGATGTGTTATTTTCTCAGAATTATGCCTGCCCGGAACATGGTGTAAATTTGGAAGATTTGGAGCCTAGAATGTTTTCATTTAACAGTCCGTACGGGGCTTGTTCTCATTGCATGGGATTAGGATCTTTAGAGGTTGTTGATCCGGAATTGATTGTGCCAAACAAATCGCTTTCACTCTCTTGCAATGCTATAAAAGCTTCCGGTTGGTATTGTTCTAGTGGGTCTTTTGCGGAGATGTTTTTTGAAGGTATCGCACGTCATTATGGATTTACTCTGGATACGCCTTTTTGCGATATTCCAAAAGATGGGGTGCATGCTTTATTTTACGGCACAGATGAAAAGTTGGAGTATATTAGAAGAGTTGGCAAAACAGATGTGCCTTTTAAAGCTAAGTTTGAAGGTGTTATAAATAATTTAGAACGCAGATTTAGAGAAACAGCTAGTGAAGCTATGAAAGAAGAATTGAAAAAATATATGTGCAATGTTACCTGCCCTGAATGCAACGGTAAGCGGTTAAAGCCAGAAGTGTTAGCCGTTACAGTTGGTGGCAAAAATATACATGAATTTTGTAGCATGCCGATTGACAAGGAACTGAATTTTATTAAAAGTCTGCAGTTAAATTTAAAAGAACAAAAAATAGCAAATGATATTTTAAAAGAAATAAAAGGTCGCTTGGAATTCCTTAATAAAGTTGGGCTTTCTTATCTTGCTCTTTCTCGCAGTGCCACAACAATCTCGGGCGGAGAAAGTCAACGATTGCGTTTGGCTACTCAAATTGGTGCTGGGTTGATGGGCGTGCTTTATATTTTAGATGAACCAAGTATTGGTTTACATCAGCGTGACAATGACCGATTAATTGCTACTCTTAAAAATTTACGCGATATTGGCAACACTGTGATTGTTGTTGAGCACGATGAAGATATTATGTATGCTGCAGATTATATTGTTGATATTGGGCCAGGTGCCGGCGTTCATGGTGGTAAAATTGTTTGTGAAGGTTGTATTGAAACTATAAAGAATAATAGTGAGTCTTTAACCGGGCTTTATTTAAGTGGAAAGAAACAAATTGCTGTACCAAAAACTCGACGTGCCGGTAATGGCAAATTCTTGGAGATTAAAGGTGCTGCTGAAAATAACCTAAAGAATATAGATGTTCGCTTTCCTCTTGGAAAACTTATTGTGGTTACTGGGGTTTCTGGCTCCGGTAAAAGTACTCTCATCAACCAAATTCTTTATCGTGCTCTGAGTAAAGGAAATGCTATACCTGGTAAGCACGAAGCAATTATTGGTAAAGAAAATATCGCAAGGCTTATTAATATAGATCAAAGCCCGATTGGCAGAACCCCTCGTTCTAACCCTGCTACTTATACCTCTGTTTTTTCTGATATTAGAGAATTATTCGCTAGTCTGCCAGAAGCTAAAGCTAAAGGTTACAGTGCTGGGCGATTCTCTTTTAATGTGGCTGGTGGCCGTTGCGAAGCTTGTGCTGGTGACGGTATGCTTAGAATTGAAATGCACTTTTTGCCGGATGTTTTTATGCCCTGCGAAGTTTGTGGTGGAGCTCGCTATAACAGAGAAACTTTAAATGTTAGATACAAAAATAAAAATATCGCTGATGTACTCGATATGACAATAGAAGAAGCTGTAATCTTCTTTGATAATATCCCTAAAATTAAACGAAAATTAAAAAGTTTATATGAAATTGGTCTAGGCTATATAAAGCTCGGTCAGTCTTCTACAACACTTTCTGGTGGAGAAGCTCAGCGAGTTAAACTGGGGGCTCAGCTTAGCAAACAATCCCCCGGGTCAAATTTGTATTTGTTAGATGAACCTACCACCGGTCTACACTTTGCAGATGTTGATAAACTAATCTTAGTTCTGCACAAGCTTGTTGATGCAGGCAGCACAGTTATAACTGTAGAACATAATTTAGATGTTATTAAAAATGCTGATTATATCATTGATTTAGGGCCAGAAGGTGGAGATTTTGGTGGTGAAATTGTTTGTGAAGGAACTCCAGAAGAGGTGGCTAAAAATCCAAAATCGTATACCGGTTACTATTTGAGTAAAAAATTACAATAAATGCACTTTTTAATATTAAAATACAAAAAAGCAAATAAAAAATAAATTATTTTTTATTTGCTTTTCATTATGAGAAAAGGAATAGTTTATTTTTTAAAATTTAATTTGTCGAAAAATTTATTGCCATGTATTTACATTGTTTCCAATTTGCTGTATAATTAGTTTACTATTTCCTTTATTAATCATTTACTTCCCCAAAAACAGGTAGCGTAGTCGTTTTATTGCTTTGCTACCTGTTTTGTACGATTTTATAAACAAAATAATGTTAGGAGTGGATATTAATGTTAAAAAAATGTAAAAGGAGTGTATGTTGCTCGGTTGCAAGCATATTTGTACTTTTGTGCAGTCAAATGGCTTTTGCTAACGGTAGCAATGGTAAGACTAGCTCAAGTAGTACTAGAAAATCTTCGAGTCCAAGCAGTAGTGCATCAACTACTACACATACTAGTACAACTAGCAGGTCTAGTGGATCTAGTGGGCAATCTTCAGGACAAAGTAGTAGCACTACTAAAAGCTCTAGTGGTGGGGAGTCAGCTAGTTACACTTACAACGTACGCTTACCAAGAGTGTGATTATTGCTAATTTGAATTAACAAATATCTCTCAATATGAGAGATATTTGTTAATATTTTAAAATATAAAAAAATAGCTTTTCTAAAAGCTATTTTCTGTTTCGTTTTTGTTTGATTTTTGTGTAAATTTTATATTAGAGATTACATGTTTCCTAAGTTTATATGTATGACCGTGCTTTAGATGACCTTGGTAGCTAGCAAGACTTCTTTTTATTTCTTCATAAGAGATTTGACCTTTTGCATATTGCCTTTCAAACCGTTTAAGGCGTCTTTTGAATCGTTTTTTATTAGATGTTCTAAGTTTTTTTATAACTTTGCCGGTATCTGTAAGATAAAAGTGAAACCCCAAAAAATCTACCCCTTGGCATAATGGGAAAATTTGTGTTTTTTTATTAAATTCAAGTTTATCTTTAGCTGCTTGCTCTTTTATAATTGCTAGGCATTTTTTCAAATACTCTTTATCTTGGTGTAATAGCACTCCATCATCCATATACCTGATATAATATTTGATATGCAATTTTTCTTTTATAGTTCTATCCAGACAGTCTAGATAATAAAGTGCAAACCATTGACTAGATTGATTTCCCATGGGTATACCGCGTTCTGGTTCATTTTCGTAGCTATCTATAATATAATAGAGAAGTTTTTTAACGTCTTTATCTGGAAAATTTTTAAGTTTTTCTTTCAGCACTTTATGGTGTATAGAGTTAAAATAGCCTTTGATGTCGAATTTTAGAATATAGCCTTTACTACCATATTTTTTATAGTGATCTCTTAAAAAGCTAGAAAAGCGGTTTTGAGCAAAATGTGTGCCCTTATTTTTTCTGCATGCAGCATTATCATAAATTAGTTTAGGTTCAAAATATGGCATTAACACTTTATCACATAGTAAATGTTGAAATACTCTATCTGAAAAGCTTAGTGCTTGGATCTCTCGTTTTTTAGGATCGAACACCATAAATTTATGGTAACCACCAATTTTTATCGTCTTATTTTCTATTCTTTCTTTTAAGCGCCATAATTGCATATGCAAATTCGTTTCGTAACGTACTACCTCGTTTTCATTATGTTTCCCTTTTGCTGTTTTTCTATATGCCTGATAAATACTCGCAAAATCTGTTAATTTTTCATACAATTGTAATACTCCCCTTTGTTTTTAACTATTTCCTATTTTACCATTTCCGCTAGCCGCCGGGGCTTGCGCCACAGTCCAAAAGTATCTTCTTCACAGTATTTCCTTTATACATTTTTCCTTCCGGCGGTATGTATTTTTCTGCTGCTTAACAAAACCGAAAAATAAATCCACACAAATTCAGTTTAGTTTGCAGTCAAAAAGGAATATGGTTCCTTTGCCTTAAGGTTAAGAAGCAAATTCATGATTAGCTTCACCGGATGTT
This sequence comes from Oscillospiraceae bacterium, assembly GCA_017414435.1. Lineage (GTDB taxonomy): Bacteria > Bacillota > Clostridia > Oscillospirales > Ruminococcaceae > RGIG1955. The sequence goes on along the minus strand of JAFQMN010000009.1, from coordinate 123,132 downwards.
TTTCCTTAAAAACATCATCAGACGTTAAGGCCATGCGGGGACGCACCTATTGCTATTGTTGACATTGTTGTTATTCACATAGTTGCCAGTATTAGCATTCAGCGCATTGTTGCTATTGCTCGCGTTCGGAGAACGCAACCAGAACCATGCAACCATATCCCTATATATCTACACATTAAACGTGTGATATACCGATATTATTTGCCAAACCTTTTCAAATCGCTTTTAATCCAGGCGCCCAAGAGGTTTTGGCATGTATAGAGCTTTTCTGTAATCTGCTCATATTGTTTTGGTAATATGCATTTTTGCTCCATAGAAAGTTGCGATACATATGCCAATAGTTTTATGTTTGTAAGCACATTCCTTTGCAATTTTTGCCTCTCTTTTAATGCTTCTACATTAATACTTCGTCCTTTTTCTGTAACGTAAACTTCATTTGCCATAATCATTCCTTCTATAATATCTAGAGCATAATTTTGCATACGCCCAATTAAGGTAAAACGAAATTTTTTAGGGGATTTATCTGTAACTGTTATAATATAATTGCAAACATCCTTCGCTTTAGTTATAACCGCCAGTTCTCCTGCTGTCATTAGAATCTTCTCCCTTTATGTACTTTTGCGCTAAATTATACGTTTATATTAATGCTAACATATTGGAATTAGCTTGTCAATTATGTAATTTATGTTAACTTATTTGTATAAATTTACCAATCTTGTAATTAATATTAGCATGTTTGAATTTATTTGTTGTTATATAATAAATTCTGTTAAGTTCTATATTCTACAAAATAAGTTACAAATAAAAAAAAATTTCTATTTTATATATAAGTAAAAAATCCCCTATTCAAGGGGATTTTTTGTGTTTACTTTACTATTCGGAAAATTTTAAAATCTTAACTGCATCTTCACAAATTCTGGTAAAACCATAAGTTGAAGTAATTGTCGAACGTTTAAGTTGTCTATCGATTAATTTATCATAATCAACTTGAATATCTCCACAACATACCATCTCTAAAGCAAAATTTTTATCCAGAGCAATAATTACATCATCTGGTATAAATTTGGATTTTAATAATCTCGCTCCCATGAGAGTATCTACTTGGCCTGTTAATTCAAATTTTAAACCGTTGTATGGATTAAAAATTTCTTTAAGGCCTAGCATCTTTTTGGCCATGTTAGGAGAAATTAACACTGTGTTCATTTTATATTCAGTAAAACTGTTCCATAAATCTATTAGATCTTCAAACTTTAAACCACCACTTATTGTTTTTACATCTGGTTTAAAGTTGCCATCACCATTTATTAAAATATCTATGGCACTTTTTAGTTGTTGTTCCGCAATTTTATAACCAATCTGTTTTAATGCAATTGTAAATACTTCTATCTTTCTATTCTTAATAGTTTCATAATCTACTACCAACATCCGACCTGTCTTTTTTAATGTCACTAAATTTTCTTTTAATTTTATATTAACGCTAGGAATTGATGCTCCTTCCCCAATAACCGTAGGCTCATCATCTTGTTCAAAATATATTGCACGATAATCCATACTGTCTATTTTTGTTTTAACTGCAATTATTTCATTAAGTGTATTAACTACATCTGTGCCAGATTTTACTGCACGCAAAACATATTCTGGAAATAATGTGGCCGTTTGTGCACTTCTGAAAAATTTCTCTACCTCATCTGAATTGTTCCGTCCTACTCTTATATCGAACCGCTTTAACTGACGCTGAAATGCATCTATATTTGCAAGTGAACTTTCTCTATAGTTACTTGAACTATCATAGCTTTCTAGAACTTCTGAAAAACTTTTATTCGCTACTCTATACATGTCTTTATCTAACTTTACACTTTTATAACATTCCATAATAAATGTCCTCCCTTTAAATTGAAAATTTGGTTAAGTCTGTATCTTTTGATGTTTCTGCTCCTTCTGCTTGAATTATAACATTCTTGCCCATCTTTTCATCTTGTACTTTTTTTATCTCTTTTAATTCTGCAACATTTAATTTTTCTACCATACTTTTTATTGTAGAAAGTTTTAACTCCGGTTGTAAAACTGCAAATGATTTTTTTACTTGTGATCTTAATTCCTCTTCAAACTCGCCTACAATTGATTCTAGCTGCGAAATATATTCCAAGCACTTATTTAACTGTGTTTGGTCTTCGTTGCCAAAATTATTAGTTTCGTACGAATCTGTAAACTTTTTTCTTATACTTTTTACTACTCCTGCCTGCCTTTGAGCTGGCACTGCTACAAAAGACCATTCATAAGCGTCACTGGCATTTTCTAAAACATGATAGCATAATTGTTCTTCTCCGTTTATAATATATCTATTCCCCAAAACATGTTCGCACTTCTCTTTTTTTGTGTTGCATCCACATATTGAACATTTAACACAAGAAACGCTACAGCCAATACTTACTTCTTTTTTTATTCCACCATCTATCTCTTCAATTAAGTCCTTATTTTTTTCATTTCTAATCATATATGCCTTAGCTTTTAGCATATAATAATCCTGCCCTAGCTTTGTTTTTTTTATTGGATCGCGCACAACTTCTGTAAAATATATACGAGATGTTTGATTACTTCCTTTTGGATCATGATCAAATATACCTGTTTTTCCTAAAAACAGTTCTTTTAATTCATATAAGCATTTTAAATCAAACACTTCAAAGTCACGATCGAGGTCATTATCACATAGTACCACATTAAATGTATATACTTCTTCTGCTTTAAGCGGTCTGCGAGTAAGTTTATTAATCAATTCTAAATCCGAATCAATATTTTGCATCATTATATTATTTTCCATAAACATATCCTCTTCTACATAAAAATCCCAATTTCACTATTTTCAGTATTAACATCTAACAATAGAACTTCCCTTCCTTTGTCACTTAATTTTAACTTTCCTTCCTTCCCTAAACACATATTACAACAGCCCAGTGCATTTGCTTCAATCGTCCCTTCGAATTTTACTTTAACATAACCTTTAATCTGCACACTTGCCTCATGTTCAGTTGCGTTCACAACAATTCCAACAAACTTCTCATTCTCTTTAGCTGCGGCCACTTTACCACTTTCAGCAACATTAACTAATGTTCCTACTTCAAGTTTTTTATCGGATTCAAATGTTACTACTGTTTCTCCAATTCCTGTAAAAGAAACTCTCATATTTAACTCTCTCCTTTTAATTTTTTTGAACAACAATGTTCAATTCCAATCTGAAATTAATCTTAAAGTTGTATATTTGTATGCAACTTTATATAACTTTATTTTAAACACACCTCAAAATTGCAAAAATAGTATAATTGCTCTTGTAAAAATTAAAAATAAGATGTATAATAATAAATATTAAAAAGTTAAGTAGGATGAATATAGAATGGTAAAATTTCGTGCTAAATCAAAGCAATTTAAACAAAAATTAATAAAGGCCATAGCCGTCATGTTCTGCATGGGGGTTATTGTTTGTTGTATAATAGGTATGGTTCTTACTTTCTTTATAGCAAGTATGGTTAAAAATCGTCCTAATATAGATATTTCTAATTTAAATCTTAACTATACCACTATAATCTATGCCAACGACAAGCAAAATCAACCATATGAAGTTGAACGAATCCATAGTGTAGAAAATCGGATATGGGTGAACCTTGATGAAATACCAAGCTATGTTGGTAACGCTGCTATTGCTGTTGAAGATCAACGTTTTATGCATCATCATGGTGTTGATTTTAAACGAACTATCTTTGCATTCTTAAATGAAATGTTTCACTTTGGTGGCGGGCGGCAAGGTGGTTCAACAATTACACAGCAACTGATTAAAAATATTACCGGGGATAATAAAGTTCAAGCTACACGCAAACTGCGTGAGATGATCTCTGCCCTCTACCTTGAAAAACAAGCTACCAAAGAAGAAATTTTAGAAGCTTATCTTAATGTTGTATATTTTGGCAACAACACAAACGGAATAGAAGCAGCTGCTAATCTTTACTTTAACAAACATGCAAAAGATTTAACCTTGAAAGAGGCTGTGGCAATAGTAGCAATAACAAAATATCCTGTTCGTTACGACCTATTTACCCATCCTGAAAACAATAAAACTCGTCGTGAATATATATTAGCTAAGATGTTGGAATTCAATTTTATTACAAAAGATGAATACGACGAAGCAATCTCTGGTGAACTTACAGTAAGTGATCGCAATAACCCTCGCACAAAAAATACAGCTATTAACAGTTATTTTGTGGATTATTTAATAAACGACGTAATAAACAGCCTTGTTGAAAAATACGGGTACACTCGCCAATATGCCACAAAACAGATTTATAGCGGTGGTTATCGTATTTATTCAACTATGGATGAGCATGTTCAAAATATATTGCAAGATAAATTTGAAAATTCATCTGCGTTCTCTCGTGTCTCTGGCGGTAAAGGTGATGTTCAATCTGCTATGGTAGTGTTAGACAATAACGGCCATATTGTTGGTATTGTTGGCGGCAGAGGTCCTAAAACAATTAACCGTGGGCTTAACCGCGCAACCGATACAAAACGTCAACCTGGCTCTGCTATTAAACCCGTTGCTGTGTATGCTTTAGCGGTAGAAAAAAATGCCCTTCATTATTCTTCTTTAGTTAAAGACTCTCCTCATCATAAATTGAATGATAAAGATTGGCCCAAAAATGCATATGGCTATTATCATGGCAACATGCTTTTGCCTGGAGCAATTTCTCAATCATCTAACGCTGTTGCCGTGAATGTTTGTGATATGCTGGGCGCAGAGAGTTGTTTTAACTTTATGAAAAATAAACTGCATGTAGATTCTCTTGTAGAAAGCAAAACTATAAATAATAAAATATTTACAGACAAAAACCTTGCCAGTATGGCGCTTGGTGCTTTAACCGATGGTGTTACTGTGTTAGAGCTTACCTCGGCATATCAAATCTTTGCTAACGGTGGAATGTATAATCAACCTCACGCCTATTACAAAGTTTTAGACAGCCATGGCAAAGTTGTTTTAGAAAATACAGATGCTCCGCAACGCGTTATTTCTAAATCTACTTCAATAGTTATGAACAAACTTCTTCAAGGTGTTGTTACAAATGGTACTGGGCGTGCTGCTAAATTAAACAATTTTGCTGTTGCTGGCAAAACAGGTACTACCTCGGATGATAAAGATGTTTGGTTTGTTGGTTCTACACCATACTACACGGCAGGTGTTTGGGTTGGCTATGATATTCCTCATGAAATGCATAATCTATGGCCTAATTATCCCCCAACTAATATTTGGCGAGAAGTTATGGAAGACGTGCATAAAGATCTGCCTAAAGCTGACTTTTTAAAAGATGAAGCTAATATTGTTCCACATAAATACTGTAATAAAACTGGTTTGCTTGCCTCCCCAACCTGCTCAGATTGTTCTTATGGTATATATCGTAAACAAAATGTACCTGCAACTTGCCCAGGCAATCACGTTTCTCAAGAGGCTACCGATGATTCTATAGCACAAAATGCAAATGCAGCAGCTCAAACCACGAATACTGCTGCTCCAGCTATAAATCCTATAAATAACCCAGTTATAACTCAAGGGGTAAACACAACAAATCAAAATAAAACCGTTGCGACTTCTGGGTGAGGAATTGTTTTAATTTTTTTGAATATTTTTACGTGCTCTTTTTGTTGTAAAATTGTATAATAAATAAAGTAAAATTTTGTAGATGTTCACGTTTTTTCGTTTTGGTGTTGACTCCAACCTTACGTAATAGTTTATACTAAAACTACACGAGGGAGGAGCTTGATATGAAAAAAATCAACGAAGTAAGTAAGGTATCTGGAGTGAGTATACGCACTCTGCAATATTACGATAATATCGGGTTACTAAAAGCAACAAAACGAACCGAATCAGGTTACAGGCTGTATGACGATACAGCTTTAGAGCAATTGCAACAAATACTTCTATTTCGTGAATTAAAATTTCCTTTAAAAGAAATAAAAATAATGATGTCAAGCCCTAATTTTGATAAAACCAAAGCTCTTAATCAGCAAATAAAACTACTAACCCTAAGAAAAGAACGCTTGGATAATCTTATCAAATTCGCTCGTGAAATAAAGAAAAAGGGTGGAATTGTAATGGATTTTAAAGCATTTAATACAAGTGAAATTCAAGAATATGCAAAACGCACAAAAGCTGAGTGGGGTAATACCTCTCAATACAGCGAGTTTATTAAAAAAGCAAGCAACAAAACCAGAGAAGAAAATGAATTGATAGCATCTAGATTTATGCAGATCTTTGCTAAATTTGGTAAACTGCGTAATAAAGACATTTCTTCTGTTGAAGTGCAAACTCAAGTGCAGCAACTTCAAAATTACATAACTGAACATTTTTATAACTGCACAAAAGAAATATTAGCTTTTCTTGGGGAGATGTATGTTCAAAGTAGCGAGTTAAAAGCAAATATCGATAATGTTGGCGGCGATGGTACTGCCTTGTTTGTAAGCAATGCTATTTCTGAATATTGTAAGGCATAAAACGCTATTTAAAAAATTGCAAATACTTATTAAATAACAAAAAACCACCTGTTAAACAGGTGGTTTTTCTATAATTACATTTTTTATTTTTTAATTAACTTTGCAACTTCTATTCTAGACTTACAACGTTCGTAACGCGCCTTGGCTTCCTTTAATTCATCTCCTTGAATTAATCCTTCTGCAATAGCAAGCCTCGCTTCTTCCATACTATTCTTAGCTCGCATTACATCTATATCTTCCGCAAATTCAAATGTCATTACAAAAGCGCAAACTTGCCCACCAGAAACATTAACAAAACCATAAGATGAAGCACCGAAACGAACTTTGCCATCTTCTGTTTCGAATTTTAATAAACCCACACTTAAAGGTGCTACATAGTTTTCGTGGTTTGCTAATATGCAAACATCACCCTCTGTTGTTCGCATTAAAACACTTTTAGCTCTGCCATCATAAATTGTTTTTGTAGGCGTAATTATTTTTAAATGGAAATCCGCCATATGTGCTACACATCCTTTTCTTTCTCTTGCTTTGCCTTCTCTACAGCTTCATCGACACTACCTACAAATAGGAATGCTGATTCCGGTAATTCATCATGTTTGCCTTCTAAAATTTCTTTAAAGCCACGAATAGTCTCTTTTATAGGTACATATTTTCCACTCATGCCAGTATAAGCTTCTGCAACAGAAAATGGTTGTGAAAGAAATCTTTGAATTTTTCTTGCGCGTGAAACTGTGAGTTTATCTTCATCAGAAAGCTCATCCATACCCAAAATTGCAATAATATCTTGCAGGTCTTTATATCTTTGTAATGTTTGTTGTACTCCTCGTGCTACATCATAATGTTCTTGTCCAACTGTTTCTACTGCTAAAACTCTAGAGCTTGACGCCAGTGGATCAACTGCTGGATAAAGCCCTAGCGATGCGATCTGCCGAGAAAGAACTGTTGTAGCATCGAGATGTGCAAAAGTTGTTGCCGGTGCCGGGTCTGTAATATCATCTGCTGGCACATAGACTGCCTGCACTGATGTTATAGAACCATTCTTTGTTGATGTAATTCTTTCTTGCAGCTCGCCCATTTCTGTGGCAAGCGTTGGCTGATATCCAACTGCAGAAGGCATTCTGCCAAGCAATGCCGAAACCTCTGAACCAGCTTGTGTAAATCTAAAAATATTATCTATAAAAAATAAAACATCTTGGTTCTGTTTGTCTCTAAAATATTCTGCCATAGTAAGCCCAGAAAGCCCTACACGCATTCTAGCACCTGGTGGCTCATTCATCTGACCGTACACCATAGCTGTTTTAGAAATAACACCGGAATCTACCATATCGTTATAAAGTTCGTTGCCTTCTCTTGTTCTTTCGCCAACACCCGCAAAAACAGAAATGCCGCCATGTTCTTTTGCTATGTTATTTATAAGCTCCATAATAAGTACCGTTTTACCTACACCAGCGCCACCAAACAGACCAATTTTACCACCTTTTGTATAAGGAACCATTAAATCTATTACTTTGATACCTGTTTCTAAAATTTCTACGCTTGTTTGCTGGTCTTTAAATTTTGGCGCCTTTGCATGAATAGCCCAACGCTCTTTTGCTTGTGGTGCAGGTTTATTATCTATTGGCTCTCCCAATAGATTAAAAACTCTGCCTAATGTTTCTGGCCCTACCGGTACTGTAATTGGACTTTCCAGGTCCTTTGCATCCATTCCTCTCTTTAGACCATCTGTTGAGCTCATTGCCACACATCTAACTGTGTCATCTCCAATATGCTGAGCTACCTCTAAAATTATTTTTTCACCATTATTCTCAATCTCAACTGCACCCAGCAAATTTGGTAGATGCTCTTTTGAAAAATGAATATCTACAACTGGGCCAATAATTTGTGTTACTTTGCCCATATTTGCCATTAATAGTTACCCCCTCTGTTATTCCTTTGCCGCATTGCCAGAGACAATCTCTATAATCTCATTAGTAATTGCTGCTTGACGAATTCTGTTATATACAAGAGACAAATCTGCAATGATATCTTTTGCATTGTTTGTTGCCGAATCCATAGCGTTGCTGCGTGCCGATTGTTCTGCTGCAAAGGATTCAACAATAGCACCAAAAAGCATGCCAGCAAAATACTGCGGCACAATCGATTCAAATACCACTGCCGGCGATGGATCGTAGTTTACTGCTGTTTTTTTTGTTTTTAATTCATCCACTTCATCGAATTTAAGTGGAAGTACTTTTTTTATCTCTGGTTCTTGCGAAAGTGTTGAAATGAAAGCAGTATAAGCTAGTTTTATTTTGCCAATTTCTGATCTATTATAATGATACAAAATTTTTGTAGCCATATGATAAGCTTTTTCTATCGTGATGTTCTCTCCGATATTTTCATAGCTACCTAAAAGCTCAAATTTATTCTTTTTAAAGTAGTCTACTGCCACCTTGCCAATTGGCAAAACTACAACATTCTTACCTTTTGTTTCTTCTAAAACTTTTTTGAAGATGTTTATGTTGTAGCCACCTGCAAGACCACGGTCGCCACCAATTACAATAAAAAGCTCTTTTTCGCTTGCATTCTTTTGAACATATTTTAAAGTACGAATATCGGTATCTTTGGCTATATCTAACATGTTCTTTCTAATTCCTGCAAAAAATGGCGCAACCTGATTAAACCGTAGCTTTGCTTTTCTTAACTTAGATGCAGAAACCAGCTTCATGGCGTTTGTAATTTTCATTGTGCTTTCAACACTTTTAATGCGCCTCTTTATATCCTTCATGTTCTGCGCCAAATTGTTTCACCTTCTTCTAAACTAGTTCTACCTATTTACTCGCTAAAAACATATTTTTATATTCAGATATTGTTCTTTCTATAGCATCAGCTACATCCTCAGTTATTCCATCTGCTTTTATCTGGTTTAACAACTCTGTTTTATTTATCGTAGCATACTCAATGAGTCCATTTTTAAAATTTGCAACATCTCTTAACTCAATATCTTTTAAAAGATGATTTACTGCTGCGTAAACAAGTATAACCTGGCAAGCAACATCGATCGGCGAATTATTTTGCTGTTTTAGCACTTCAACTATTCGTTCACCCTGAACAATCTGGCGTTTTGTTGCCTCATCAAGATCTGTGCCAAATTGAGTAAATGCTTTAAGCTCTGTGAACTGCGAATATAAAAGTTTTAGCGGACCAGAAAGTTTTTTCATAGCTTTTATCTGTGCTTTACCTCCAACCCTAGAGACCGAAAGCCCCGGGTTAATTGCAGGTCTTATGCCAGACATAAATAATTCGGATTCTAAAAAAATCTGCCCGTCCGTAATAGATATAACGTTTGTAGGAATATATGCAGATATATCTCCCGCTTGTGTTTCAATAATTGGTAACGCTGTAATTGATCCTCCACCTTTTGCAGCGCTAAGCTTTGCCGCACGTTCAAGTAGCCTAGAATGAAGATAAAACACATCGCCTGGGTATGCTTCTCTGCCTGGCGGCCTTTTAAGCAGCAAAGAAATAGCTCTATATGCTACTGCATGTTTAGAAAGATCATCGTAAACACATAAAACATCCTTGCCCTGTTCCATAAAATATTCTGCCATTGCACAACCTGAATACGGTGCAATATATTGCAACGCGCTTGATTCTGAAGCTGAAGCGTTAACTACAATTGTGTAATCTAGCGCTCCATTGCTACGTAAAGTTTCTACAACCTGTGCAACTGTGGAATTCTTTTGCCCAATCGCAACATAGATACAAATCATGTTTTTTCCCTTTTGGTTTATAATCGTATCTATTCCTATCGTGGTTTTTCCTGTTTGTCGATCTCCAATAATTAGTTCACGCTGCCCACGACCTATTGGTATCATCGCATCTATTGCTGTAATTCCCGTTTGTAATGGAGTATCTACTGGGTCCCTTTCTATAATTCCTGCAGCTTTATTTTCTATATTGCGCCACTGCTTTGAATCAACCGGCCCTGCACCATCTATTGGTTGCCCCAAAGCATTTACTACACGGCCAATTAATTCTTCTCCAACTGGCACAGACACTATACGTCCTGTTCTTTTTACTGTTGCTCCCTCTTTTATATTATCACATGAGCCTAAAATAATTGCTCCAATTGTGTCTTCTTCTAGGTTCAAAGCCATTGCATTTGTGCCATCTTCAAACTCTAATAACTCGCCAGACATACAATCTTCTAAACCATATATATTTGCTATTTCATCGCCTACGCTTATTACTTTTCCTACATCTAAAAACGATAATTTTTCGGAATAGTTTTTAATTTGATCCTTTATAATATTAGCTATTTCATCGGAATTTAATTGCATTTTCTCACCAACCTTTTTCCCCCTCGTATTTCTAAACTGTAAGTTTTTTCTTTAAATTTTTAAATTTGCCTTTCAAACTAGCATCAAGCATTTTATCGTCATACTTTATAACCAGCCCACCAATAAGCGCAGGGTTAACAATCTCAACTAGATCAATTGCCATATTTAATTTAGCTTGAATAATATTCGCAATTCTGATTTTTTCATCTGCTGTAAGCTTTATCGCTGATATCACTGTAACCTCTTTTATATTTCGATATTCATTGTATAATGTTTTAAACTCTTTAAAAATTTTAGGTAAAAATTGAATTCTATATTTGTCAATTAATAGTTTTAAAAAATTAATTATATAGACATCAAAATCCGTACCAAAATCTTGATCTATTAATTTAAATTTTTCTTCTTTAGAAATCGAAAAATTAGCAAAAAACTTTTTTATATCGTTATTATTCTCAAAAATAGCGCATAAAATATTTAGTTGATTGTAAATTTCATCACAGCTTTCAGCTTCTTTTGCTAGTTCAAAAAGTGAATTGGCATATCGAAAAAATATTGTATTATTCATAGTTTTCCACCATTCTTTACAAGGTAAAAACAAAAATTATCTAACTTCTGTTTTTACATCATTTAATATTTTTTCTATTATCTCTTTATGGTCCTCCATTGTCATCTCTTTTTCTATTAATTTAGATGCCGTAATTAACACAACATCAGACACTTTATTAAAAGCTTCTCTTAAAGATTCATCTTTTTCACGTTGGATCTGAGCCTGTGTCTTTTCAAGTAATTCCATAGCTTTAACTTTAGCTTGCTCAACAATAGTATCTGCTTTACTTTGCGCAGCTTCCGTTGCATTTTTCACAATTTCTGCTGCTTCAAGGCGCGCTTTTGTTAATAGTTCTGTGTATTGTGCTTCTAAGTTTTGTGCTTTCTTTTCTGCTTGTTCGGCCCTTAAATACATATCTTTAACTTCCTTTTGGCGTTTTTCTATTATTCCTTTAATTGGTTTGAATAAAAACTTTTTAACTATTAAGAATATAACCAGCAAATTAAGCCATGTAAAAACAATATCTGGTACAGAAAAAGAGACTATGTCGTTCGTCAAGTTAATTCCTCCCTTCTAGGATATGAATATTGTTATGCTGGTTAAAATCCATATCTGCCGGGAAATGAAAAAATTAAAAGAATAGCAATTACCAAAGCATATAAGCCTGTGGTTTCTGCCAAAGCACAACCCAAAACCAATGTGCTAGTTATTGCCGACCTTGCCTCCGGCTGCCTGCCAACTGCTGCCACTGCCTGGCCTGCTGCATAGCCTTCTCCTATCCCCGGGCCTAAACCTGCAATCATCGAAATCCCTGCCCCTATTGCACATGCCGCTAATACTATAGCTCTTTCCATAACTAAATCCTCCTAAATTTTATTTTTTATTCTTCTGTTTCTATAGCCTGACCTACAAATACCATAGTTAACATAATAAACACAAATGCTTGTATAAAACTGCCAAATAGATCAAAATAGAGTGATAAAATTGCTGGCAAACCTACTTTGAAAATTGGTACACTAACCCCCAAATTGCCTAAAACTGCCGTGCTTAAAAATGTTAAAAATACACCCATTAATGAACCTATTACGCAGCCAACAAAAATGTTACAAAAATGACGAATTGCCATAGAAATTGGTACTGCTACTTCTCCTATTATATTGAATGGCAACATAATAAACGCTGGAGACAAAAAACTTTTTAAATAACCTTTAATACCAAGTGTACGAATCTTGCTAATTTGAATTATAAAAAATACTATAGCTGCCCAACTAAGAGTAGTTGCTAAATCTGCTGTTGGCGGCCTAAGTCCTACTAAACTAGAAAGGCTACACATAATAGAAAGCAAAAAAGATGTACCAACATAAGCTGCAAATTTATTTCCTGTTTTACCTGTATTTTCTTTTACTAAATTTTCTATAAAAAGTACAAATTTTTCTGCCAAGGCTTGCTTCCCGTTCGGTATTTTTTCTATCCGCCATGTGAAAATTTTAATTAGCACAAACAAAAATACAATTACAAGCCAAGTGTTTACAATTGTTTCGCTAACTTTAATCCCACCTAAAATAGGAATTGTAAATAAAATCTTTGCCCCCGTAATTTCCATCATCTTCCCCCCTTTCTATTAATAATATTATATATCAATACAAAATATAGTTTTGGGCCTAACATTGGAATAAAAAAAGCCCAACTACAAATAATTTTGTATTTAATTACTAATATAAAAACTAAACCAAAAACAAAGTAACGTATTACATAGCTCTTGCGCATATAACGCCTGGCAAGTAAGTCCGGTTTTTGCACTGCTTTGTAAGCTGAAATTGTAAGTGCCAAAAAATTAAAAAACGAAACAATATCCCCTAAAAATAAGCCTAAAACAATTGAAACACTAAAAAAATTGAAAAGCAATGCAATTAAAATGATTGTTAAATTTAATATTCCCAAAGTAATGGTAATATTTATAAAATTTGATCTTGTTTCGTTTCCTATTGTTCTCACTTCCTGTTGCCTTTTTACCTTAACTATGCTGCTGTTTTTTCTTTGTCTTTGTCTTCTTCTACAGTTACAACCTTGCCGTCTTCTTCTGTAATTAATTCACCCTCACACTCATAAACAAAATCAGAAGGTTCTGGCAGACCCTGCGGCGGTTTTGGATTTTCATTTTTAGTTAAATAAGCTTTATCTGCTAATTTTTTTGATGCAGGAAGTAACTTGCCTTGAACTACAAATTCTACTGTTTTACAGTTTTTAGAATCCGTTTTGCCGTATTTGTATGTGCAGGTAGAAAGTGTGATTATTTTACTGTTTTTGCCAACTTGTACTGGGTAATTGTAAAGTGATCTCTTCTTAGCTTCTGCCGCAACAACTTGTGCATAACTATATTTTTTACCTTTAGGAATATTCACCGGTAGTGAACCATCTCCACCTTTAACCGTTGTGCCATCCGAATTCATATAATCTGAGGAATAATAATTAAATGCTACTTTAGGGCTATATTTTCTAAAAGGCACCTCTGTTATATAAACCGCAAAAATCTGAAATACTAAATCTTGTTCAGGCAAAGATAAAAATATATATGGATGCTCATTTGCGAAATTAATCTCAAAATATTTCAATAACTGAGAAAACATTGTGCGCGTTGCAGTGTCATCCCACATGTTGTGCCCCATTATAACTGTGTTACGCGAAAGTTTTTTTCTGGATTCAAAATTGCATTCTTTGAATGTAAATATGCTACCCTCCAGACGGTATTTTTTGTCTTCTGAATGCCTAGAGTAATAAAACCCTTCACTGCCTGCTGCAGGAGTATAATCTTTTTGGCTTTGCATAACTGGATAATCTATATTAGTTCCCGGAATATTTATCCAACCAACGGCATCTTCATATGTTTCCATTGCCTCTTTTAACTTTGGTTGCAGAATCGGTCTTTCTATCATATCTTCTGTAAGTTCCGTACTAATTTCTGCTTCTTCTTCATCATATTCACTCTTTTTAGGTTTACAACCACTAAAACATGTACTAATTAAAGTAATCACTAAACTAAACACTAAAAGTCTTCTAAATTTTTTCATTAAGCCAAACTCCATTTCTTTTTATTCACTCAATTATATTTAAATTATAAAAAAATACTGAAAAATATATAAAGCACAAAATATAAAACTTATAAACGCCAAAATTGCTGACCATAAGCTAACTCCGCCAATAATTGGTATTAATTTTTGATAATTCTCATTTGAAATTTTTCGGCATTTATCAATTTGATTATATACATGATTTTTGTAAATTTCATTAGCTAAAAACCCAGAAAAAACCATCATAATTAAAATTAATAACAAAAAAAACAGTATAATATTAGCTTTCCTTTTCAAATTAATAAAGTCAATATTGTTTAAATTACTAAAAATATTTACTTTCATAAACTCCAATAATTGACTGAATGTGCTAAATTCGTCTAAATTTGCCCCTAAAGATTCCATTTTAGGCATTAAAATTAAACAAAAGTCTTTCAATTGTTTGCATATCATATAAATCAACATTAAAATCGCTACAAAAAATGCACTACCTGCTGCGTACATTTTTCTATAAAAATAATAAAAAACTGGACAAATAAATGCGCCATAATTGAATTTTTTTTGACCTTTAAACGCTTTTTTAAAATAGTTAGTATTAAATATAATAAACGTATCAATTAATTTTTCTTCATCTGCTGCCACTTCATTTGAATTAGCAGTCGGCTTTGTTCTTAAATCTAAATTGTTCAAAATTTGAGCCGCAGTTGTAGACTCTTTGCTATTTAATTGCTTATTGCAAAACTCACAAAACGCTCTGCCCTTAGGGTTGTTTTTGCCACAGTTACTGCATGTAACAATTTCTGTATTATTATCTGGAGCATAACAATCTGCTTTACCATGTTTTTCTATAAAAATACATTCATTATTATTTTTAAAGCACTCTTTGTGGTATGGTGCTCCGCATTCCGGACAAACCACCACTAATTCCCTCTCTTTAAGTTCTTCCCCACACATTTGGCACTTTTGACCTTCAAACTTGTTCAAATTGATTTTCACCTCTTAATTAGCTATGTTTTGTTTTAAATATGCCATAATAAAATCATCCAAGTCCCCATTCATCACCGCAGAAATATTGCCTGTTTCATACCCAGTACGATGATCTTTAACTAAAGTATACGGCATAAACACATAAGAACGCATCTGGGAGCCCCATGCTATCTCTGCTTGGTTCCCTTTTATATCTTCTATATGCTCTAAATGCTCTCTTTCTTTTATTTTTATTAATTTAGAAGCCAATATACGCATCGCCATTTCTTTATTTTGATGTTGGCTGCGTTCATTTTGGCAAGCTACCACAATCCCGGTTTTTATATGAGTTATTCTAACCGCAGATTCCGTTTTATTAACGTGTTGGCCACCTGCACCGCTTGCTCTAAATGTGTCTATTTTTAAATCAGAATCTAATATTTTTATCTCTAACGACTCTTCTAATTCTGGTATTACTTCTAAAGAAGCAAACGATGTGTGCCGTCTGCCCGATGCGTCAAACGGTGATATTCTCACTAATCTGTGTACACCCATCTCTGATTTTAAAAAGCCATAAGCATTTAAACCTTGCACTAAAACAGATGCTGATTTAATTCCACATTCCTCACCAGACAAATAATTTAGCACTTTAATTTTAAATTCGTGGTCTGCGCACCACATAGAATACATACGATAAAGCATTTCTACCCAGTCTTCGGCTTCTGTTCCACCTGCACCCGCATGAAATGTTAAAATTGCATTATTGCGGTCATATTTCCCCACAAAGAACATTTCTAGTTTAAATTTGTTTAAAAGCTTCTCTTGAGTTTTTATATGCTGCAAAAATTCTACTAAATTTGCCTCCGTTTGGCTCTCTTCAACAATCTCTAGTAGTACCTCCAGCTCTTCTTGTTTTTCTTTTAAGGTTTCAAAACCTTTTATCTTATATTTTAGCGTTTTAATATTACAAAGCACATATTGCGATCTTGACTTATCATCCCAAAAACAAGGGTCTGCTGCCTCAGCTTCTGCTGCTTGTAAATCTTTTTTTAAATTATTATACCCAACAATTTTTTCCAATTCTAAAAAATCATTTGCCAGATTAGCAGTTCTCACTTTTAGATCTTCTAACTGCAGCATTAATTCACTTCCTCAACCAATTTAGAACTATCTTTGTTCCTTGATTATAATTGGTTTTCTTACTATATATTATATCATAATAATTCTTATTTTCCTAGGTCTTGGCAACATCTTCCTTAAAATCACTTGTTACTTCTTTACCTTCTGAATCTATTCTTTTTACAGAAAGCATCCTATAACCATTTGCATCATCTTGCACAGTGTAAATTTCGGTTATAAATTCTTGATTATTCTCATTATTTTCTCTCACGTCAACTGAAAATTTCCATATAGAGTCTGATAACTTTTCTATTCTTTTATTGTCGTACGTTCTATTTACAAAGCCATAACTTGGGTATTCTGTGCATTCATATGTTGCATCTTTTTCATTGTATTCATCTGATTCTTTATAGCCAAAGCTGTCAATTCCAAGCAGATCTTTAGCAAAATATTGAACATCTGCTTCACTAATAATATACTTTTGCTTCTTTTCGTCATATAAAAATCCTTCTGGAGACATTGATTGCAAATAACGCGCTAAATTTAGCACATATTCTTTCTCTAACTCCTGCAAATTATCAAAACTTGGAATCTTAGTGTCACTTAACATTTTTATTTTTTGGGGCCATAAAGTATCTGCTTCCCAGTTGTTAGGTTGGTATTGCTCTGTGTTATAATATGGTTTTTCTTTGATTTTTGCATCTGGCCAGGATGTTTGTTTTTTTGTAGAACAACTTGTTAAAAACAATAATGCAGATAAACATACAAAAGCCATACAAAATTTTGATGTCTTCATAAACAATATTCCTTCTCTCACAAATGTATTTAAAAATCTAAAATTATCATATCTTCCGAAAGATGTGTAAAATTAGAAATATCTTCTCTTGACCATTTACTAACTTCATTAACTTCTAACCTTAATAGATAATGCTTAAAATACTCCGCTTCTTCTTCCATCTTGGCATTACCAACTCTATGGCATATGTTTTGATTTTTGTGTAAAATTGCATGAGCAAGTTCATGTGCGCATACTAGCTTCATTTGAGTATTACTTACCCATCGGCTAATATGTATTATTTGCCTTCCTTTAATCAACTGATAAAATCCCTTCACACCCACTGGTAGATCTGATATTAATACTATTATATCCAATCTTTCACATAAAATCCAAGGATCTGCTGTCTCATATTTTTCAACTAATTTACCTACTGTATCCTTAATATTTTGTAAAGCAGCTAATTCCATTCTTAAACATTTTCTCCCGAACTCTTGCTCCTTTTATTAGCAGAACTACGTGTAGCCATTTCAGCGCCTATTTTCATAGCATCTACAATCTTTCTCACATCATCATGTTCAAGCACCACTCCATTAAACATTAAGCCTTCTTGCTCCAGTAGCGTGCGTTCAAAACCATCTATAATTTTATTAAAATCATTGTTTTCATAACTAGATACTGTTTCTTCCGAACCTAAAAGATAATCTGTTGAGATGCCAAATAACTTGCAAATAACTAATAGTGTTTTGTGATCTGGTTCACGTCTGCCTTGTTCATACATACCTATTGTACTTGTTGAAACTCCCAGTTGCTTTGCTAGCTGACTTTGAGTCAACCCGTATTGTTGGCGCAAAATCTTTAGCCTTGTGCTAAACATTATCTTCCTTCTTTCTTCTTAATAAATAATATATTTGCTCCTTTAAATAATACCATAATTTGCTTAACTTGGCAATTGTTAAAATTCTTATAAATTAAATATATATTTATGTGTAAACAGCTGATTTTTGTGTATTTTGTTGACATATAACACTAAATGTGTTAAAATATTAATTGTATCACACGTAATTAGCTTGTGATATTAAATTCATACAAAGGTGGAGTTGATATGTCTATATTAAAATTAAAAAATGAATATCTTGAAGCTGCTGCAAATTTACGCGACCGTGTAGCATTGCTAACCGAGCAATACAAACAAGCCAACAACAAAGAGCAATCTACATTAAGGCGCAGAATTACCTGCCTTTATACAGAGATAAGAGAATTAATTAGCACTGCAAACAGTATAGATATTTATTGCTCAAGAAATGCTATTATGGAGGTGTAAGATGGCAACAAAAATATCTCTTTATAATGATAAATGGATTGAGCAGATAACTTACCAAAAATCTCTTGAAGAATATGGTGAAAGTAATACCAAATTGGTTAACAACCTTAAAAAAATTCTTAAGTGTGCAATTAAAAATGAATTAACAGAAAAACAAAAAAATATACTACAGTTATATTATTATGATGAATATAATATGGAACAAATTGCACAAAAATATTCGGTTAATAAATCTACAATATGCCGCCATATTCATAACGCTATGAAAAAAATTGAATATTCTATGAAGTATGTAAAGTTGCTACAAAATTGTTAATTCTCAAAAAATCTTTAAATGCTTCTTCTTTCTTTCCAGGGTCTCTTAACAATGCTGCTGGATGAAATGTACCAACAATATATCTGTTATTAATTTGAAAAAACTGGCCATGATCTTTAGTTACCCTAAAATTAGGACTAATTAAACTCATGGCTGCAATTCTGCCCACACACACAATTAATTTAGGATCTATTAATTCTATTTGTTTATCTAAAAACTTCCTGCATGCTTTTTGCTGATCTGGTGTAGGGTCTGCATTGTTAGGCGGTCTGCATTTAATTATATTTGTTATAAATATATTTTTATCTCTAAATAAATCAACAGCTGCAAGCATTTTATCTAAAAGCTGACCAGAACGGCCCACAAATGGCAGTCCCTGCTCATCTTCTGTACGCCCTGGCGCTTCGCCCACAAATAATAAATCGGTGTTTATTGTTCCCATTCCAAATACCGTGTTTGTTCGCGTTTTACATAGTTCGCATGCATTGCAAGATTTTACCTCTTTACGAAGTTCTTCTAATTTTAAATTATCCAAATTAATCACCACACTTTTTATTCTAATGTTTGTAAAAATAATAATCTGTCATTCGGCTTCAGCTTATATTTTCCTATGTCTTTAAGTAATAAAATACTGCCATCATTGTGTGCTATTCCTATAAGTTGTCCTTCTTCTTCATAGCGTAATTTCAAATAATCTAAATTTGTATGTTTTTCATTTATTTTTAAAGCTATAAACTTAAACCTAGAGCGTTCAAAGCTTTGTCGTAGTCCATCATCTACACTTGCTTCCATTAAGCGAGCCTCAATCTCGTTCACCACTAAACTTGTTGTAGAAATCGTATCAAACCCTAAACTTGCAAAAACTCCGCTGCGCAAAGGGTCTTGAATTCTAGCTAGCACTTTATCTACTTTTAAAATTTCTTTTGCCATTTGAGCTACCATTGCATTAATATTATCATCACTCGTTACTGCCACAACTGCATCGCATTGTTCTATGCCTGCTTTCTTTAAAACAGACATATCAATTGGTACCCCCACGGTTAACATTCCTGCAAAGTTAGCATCTAACCGCTCAAAACTCGCTTCGTTCCTATCCACAACAGAAACAGCATGCCCTTGCTTAAACAAAGAGTTTGCAAGTTGAGCACCCGTGCCACCGCAACCAACAATTAAAATATTCAAAAGTCCTTCTCCTTCCCTGTAGCAATATCTAATAACCTAAATGCTAATGTTTCGTTGCCTTCTTTTATTAAGTTTCTAATTAAACTTGAACTAATTATTTGATGTCCAATTTTTAATAACGGCACACTAATAACTTTAATATCATAGTTCTTGCATACTCTTCTTAGATCAGCAACATCATATGATCTGTTTTTACCAAACTTAAAATTTTCTCCACAAACCACTGCCTCCGCATTGACTATATCCACTAAAAATTTCTCAACAAACTCATCTGCGGTTAGGTCTGCAAACTCTTCAAAATAAGGTGCAAAAATACAATTAATGCCTAATTTTTTAATTTTATTAACTTTTTCTTCATATGTTGTTAACATAGCCTTGCCATTTTTAGAATTTGGCATTTTATTTTTTATTCTATATGTAAAAACACAAGGCTCTGCACCGTTTGCGCAAGCTTTTTTTGTTTCTAACAAAATCCGTTGATGCCCTAAATGAACTCCGTCAAAAAAGCCAAGAGCAGCTACTTGTTTTTTATCAAACAAACATTCTTCAACTCCATAAAATAACAAAATTAAGAGATTAATAGCTTAACAATTTTTAGTTTTTGGTTTCCCATATCTACTTTTGCCAAGCCTAAAAACTGCCCACTATAATAAACTCGTAATAATTCCTGATCTTTAAATTTAGAATCAGCAATTGGTAAAATTACTCCATGTAAAAATTTTTCTTTTTCATGCAAATTCAAATTATATTTCCTATATTCTTTTAAAAAGTAATCCATATGAATTAAGATATCTTTCAGCTTTCCTTCATTTACTGTCTCTTCTAATTCACCTAACGTCACTGTTTCTGCAATATCAATTCCACAACTTTTTATCCGGCAAAGATTTATCATTGTTGCATAACAGCCAAGGTCTTTTCCTAAATCATCAATTAAAGACCGAACATATGTTCCCCTCGAGCAACCAACTATTATCCTACCCTCTTTAGTTTGAGTATCGTAATTTTTTAGCTCAAGCTTGCTAATCTTAACTAACTTTTTCGGCCTCTCTACTTCCTGACCCTTGCGTGCCAGATTATACAGCTTTTGGCCATTAATTTTAACCGCTGAATACATAGGAACTGTTTGATAAAGCTCGCCTAAATATTTCTGCAGAGCATTTTCTATATCAAGTTCAGTCACACGCACCTCAGAAGTTAATAACATTTTCCCTGTTATATCTAATGTATCTGTCAATACGCCCAACTTAAAATCTGCAATATATTCTTTATAGTTATCACAAATAAGGTCACACAACTTAGTTGCTTTACCAACTAATATTGGTAAAACTCCGGTTGCCATTGGATCTAGGGTCCCAGCATGCCCAATTTTTTTTGTTTTTAACACTTTTCTTAACTTAGCCACCACATCAAACGACGTAAATCCTTTCGGCTTATTTATACCAATTACAGCATTAATCTCCATTATTTCCCTCAAATAAAACGATTTTTAAGTCATCAATAATTTTTTGCTTAGCAACCTGCAACGGTTCTTCAAACATGCAGCCACTTGCTCTTTTATGTCCTCCGCCGCCCCACACAGCTGCAATCTCCGCCGCATTGTACCCCTCTGCTGTTCTCAACGAAACCTTCACTCCATCGTCTTTTTCCTTCAATAAGGCACTTACTTTAACTCCTTCAATCTTAACCAATTCCGAAACAATTGCCACATCCACTTGCTCTAATGTAATCCCCAACTCATCAAGCATATCTTTAGAAACCTCTGCAATTGCTAATGTTCCATTGTAAAGAAATTCAGTGTTTGCAAAAATCATCTGTTTAAGTTTAAAATCCTTTATAGATTCATATTCAAACATCTTTTGGTTCACTTTTGCAAAATCTTTCAAATAATCCATAAGTTCTGCGGTAATTAAATGCGACTTTTTAGTTGTATTAGAATATCTAAAACATCCTGTATCCGAAGCAATAGCTGCATAAAGGCATTTTGCCATGGTTTTGCATAGAGGAATCCCCATTTCTTTAATTATCTCAAAAACTATCTCCCCTGTTGCTGCTGCATCTTCCATAACTAATTTATAAGCTGCTACAATATTATTTGTAGTATGATGGTCTATACAAATATCAATCTTCTTAGGTGCCGATTCTGGAATTAAACTATTGCTAGAAATATCCACACTAATCACATGCTGCGGTTTAAAATTTAAATTTTCATAGCCTTCCAATAAAAATTCAATTCGTGGTGATATCTCTTCTTCTACAACAATATTAGCATATTTCCCTAACTTTCTTAACGCCAAACATAAAGCCACTGCAGAACCTAATGTATCTGCATCCGGACTTTTGTGTGTTATAATAACTGCATTGTTGATCTTTTTTAATACATCTACAACGGTTATAATTTTTTCTTTATTCATCCTACTTTGTTTCCTTCAAATATCTTATTTAACTTATCATTTATTCTGGCACTATATTCTGCTGATGTATCTGCAATAAAAATAAGTTCCGGTGATCTGCGCATCTGTACCCTTGAATTTAATTCTTTTCTAATAAACCCTTTTGCATTTTTCAAACCTTCCGTTGCCAGCTTAGTTTCTTCTGTTCCACGCATGGAACTAATAAATACTTTTGCATATGAAAGATCACTGGTTAATTCCACTCTTATAATATTTACCATTACATCTTTCACCCTATAATCTTTCACATCTCGTAAAATACCTGTAAGTTCACGTTTAACATCTTCTGCTAAACGCGCTAAACTAAAATTAGCCAAATCTACTTGCCTCCTGTCACAAAACTCTGCATAATCAACTTTAATAACATAACGGTTTCCTCAATATCTAACATACTTGCCACACTAGCCTGCGAATGTAAATATCTCGTCGGCACACTAATTGCTAACGTTTTCACTCCTGTACATGCTGAGTGTAAACCTGCTGCATCATTGTTCCCACAAACTGCTTTTTTATATTGCACCTTCAAATTATTATGCTCTGCCTCTTTAAAAGCGAGTTCTACAAGCTCTTGATCATATACTGTACCATTATCCATAAAACTTATTGCCGGCCCCATATTCACACAGCAGACTTTTCCATACTCACTAACAATAGGTGTGTCGGCTGCCGTTGTGCATTCTACAACAATTGCAATATCTGGCTTTATAGCTTCGGCAGCTATTCTTACTCCTCTACCACCTACTTCTTCCATTGCGCTAAACACCGCATAAAAATCACACTCATCAAAAGTTTTAAGTAGTTCAATTAAAATTGCGCAGCCCACTCTATCGTCCAACGCTTTAGATTTTATTAATCCCTCACCAAATTCTTCAAATTTTGATGAAAAATATACCGACGTTCCAATGTCTACTAATTTTTCTACTTCCTCTTTTGTTCTGCAGCCAATATCTAACATCAAACTAGACATATCAATCTCTCTGCAACGTTCATCTTTATTCTGAAGATGCACCGGTTTAGTCCCAACAACTCCCGGTAAAAATTTCTTTTTAGCCGCTACTAAAAATGTTTGCCCCACTAAAATATTTGCGTCAATGCTTCCTACTTTAACTAGCTTTAGCAAACCGTCATTTTCTATATTGCTAACTAAAAAGCCCACTTCATCCATATGCGCTACTAACATGATTTTATGTTTGGGTACTTTTCTCCCTTTTTTAAACGCAATCACATTGCCGATATTATCTATCTTGCATTCACAACATTTTGCTATTTCTTTTTTAATCAAACTTGCAACGGTAGATTCCTGACCAGCAATTCCGCAAGCTTCACATAATGTTTTTATCGTATCTTTTATTTGCATTTTTTCAACCTCTTTTGTGAGTGTTATCTCTTCTCGAACTTTTCTTCTTTGGTAGCTTAGCTGGATCCTTATTAATATTTTTATTGTTTTTCTTTATTCTTTCTCTGCTTCTCGTGTATTTCTTCATCTTTCTCATTTTTGGTGTTCTAACATCTTGTGCTTCGTTCATTTCCACACTTCGTGTCTTTTTGCTTTCCTCTATTTGCAATTCAATTGTTTCAGGCATACTCTCTTCTGGCTGCACAGAAAGCGCTTCTCCTACCATTTCTGTTGCTAATAAATCTTGATCATCTAAAAGTGGTTCAAATTTAAAACAACACATTAAGCGACCACATGCCCCGGAAATTTTACCCATATTAAGAAATGGCATCTGACTTCTAATCTTTTTAACCGAAATTGGCTCAAAATCATGCAAAAACCTCTTACAGCAAACCTCATAACCGCATAATCCCAAATTTCCCATATACTTAGCTTGTATTCTGGGGCTCACTTGTCTAAACTCTATTCTTAATCGCAAAACACTAACCAACTCTCTAACAAGCAATCTAAAATCCACTCGCTCATTGGCTTTAAAAAATATAGTTACTTTATTTTCTTTATAGCTATAAGATGCATCTAATAAATGCATAGGCAAATTGCTTTTTTTAATGAGTTGCTCACAGCGTTTAAGTGCTTTTTGAACCAATTTTTCCGTGTTTTTCATAACCAATTTATCTTTATTATTAATCACTCTTAATATTGCGGGCAAATGCATTGCTTTATTTCCGTCAATTACTTGCTTTTTTACTACTATTTTAGCATATTTAAAACTATTTCCATCCCTCAAGCAAACTATATCCCCAATATTCGTCTGCTTTACAGACTTATAATATGATATCTCGTCATAAGTTCCTGCTTTAACACCTAAAATTTCCAATCTTAAAATCACCTCGCCATCTTTCCCTGCAAAAGTAGTACAATAAAATAACTTACTGCTAAGCCAAAATTCGCATTTCTTTCCAAATGTTCTAACGTGATGTTTATTGCATCAAAAATTTCATTTATATTATCCATCTTTTTATTAGATTTAAACTTATACATTAATATACACTTTAAATAACGCAAAAATCGTGCAAAATCCTCTTGGTTTAATATATTATTATCCAATTTAGCAGCTAAAGAATAAAAATTGCTCGATTCAATGTCTTTTTCAATTTGCTCTGCTAATTTGAGCAATTTCATATTATCTTCTTTAGTCAAGCACTCAATAGCCTCACTAAATAAGCCATCAAAAATATTGCTTAATTCTTCTGCCTCTTTAGGTTCTACTTTAAATCTATCAATAATAATTTGCTTACATTCAAATGGCGAAATCGGTGCAAGATTAATTTTTATTAACCGTGAAAGAAGCGTTTTTAAAAAAGCGTTCTTACTCCGCGCAGTAAAAATAAATTTAGTATCTGTGGGCGGCTCCTCCAAAAGTTTTAGCAGTGCATTTTGCGCTTGAATATTCATACGATCCGCACCGTTAATTATACATATTCTATAAGGCAATAAACATGCTTTTTTACCTGCAGAAAGCTTTAAATTTCTAATCATGTCCACAGTAATTGTTTCTGTTCCCTCTTCAATAATGTCAATATCAGTATGTGGCTTCATTTTTAAATCATAGCTTAAAAACTGTGCACCCATTAGTTCCGCTAAAGCAACTTCGGCTGCTGCTAAACACTTTATGGCATCACCTAAAATTAAAATAGCATGGCTTTTATTTTTAGCACCGCACCATAAATTAAACACTTTTTCTTTCTTTATTTGTTCATAAAATACTTCCGTCAATTTAAAAAACCTCAAAACCTTTTAAATTTTCTCAAATCTGTCAACATCTAAAACAAATACAATGGCTCCTCCTACTTTAATATCAATCGGAAAAGCCGTGTAAACTCCTGCCCCATAAGAAGCTGAAGCTGGAACCATTTTATCTCTCTTTTTGCTTTTAGATTTAATTATTTCTAACACTTCATCAACCTTTAGATCCTCAACTCCAACTAATAGCGTTGTATTCCCCGCTGCTAAAAAGCCACCTGTTGTAGAAAGTTTAGTTACAGCAAACCCAGAATTCGTTAAAGCATTAATCACCTTTGAGCCATCATCACTAGACACAATTGCCATAATCAATTTCATATCAAAGCCCCCTCTTCTTCAATAATATCTATAAACTTATAACCACATGAGTCTAAAATAGAAACCACATCTTCAGAGATTACTTCCCCTGGCATAATAACTGGTACACACGGCGGGCATTTAGGTAATATTTGCCCGGCAATACAACCCTCGCTTTTTTTTATGCTAACTTTTCTACTTTCTGCAAACATCGCCGTTCTTATACTACAAGCCACTTCCGGTTCATGCGTTAAGCAATAACTAATTCCCGGCAATTGAGCTTTTTTTTGAATATTCTGCAAACTTTTTCTCAGTCTCTCAAAATCCTGCGGTCTGTTAAACATATTAACTAGCAACACAACACAATTATAATCTACATACTCTGGTTCAATACAATTATCTCTTAAAATACCTGCCAAATCAATTCCGTTTATTCCCATCTTAAGCCCGCTAATAGTAAGTTTCATAACACTTGCTTCGTTATCGTTTAAAATATCAAAGCCTAACCTTTTAATTTCACATTTAAATTCGGTAATTCTCTCTATAAATGTTTTAAAGTCTGTTTCAAATTCTTTATATAAATAATCTGCACAAATGTCCATAGAAAGCAGAACAAGATAACTTGGACTAGATGACGAAAAAATCTGCATCCGCTTTTTTACAAAATGTGTATCAAAATCATCTTGCATAAGCAACACTGCTGCACCAGTTAACGCTTGTAAAGTTTTATGCCAAGAATCGCAGCACATAGACGCTCCAAGCTGCATTGGATGTTTGTTTAAAAAGCTATAATAAGCACCATGAGCGTTGTCTACTAACAGATATACATTATGTTCCAAACACACCTTCGAAATTTCTAGAATATTTGGTGCCAAACCGTAATAATCTTCGCCAGTTAAAAACACACACTTTACATTAGAATTTGCATTTAACGTTTTTTTAACATCTTCTGCAGAAATTTGGGCACCAAATGCGCAATCTTCTTGCGGTTTTCTAAACAACCAAATTGGGGTTAAATTTAACAAAGCTATACTATTAACCACCGAAATATGCACATTACGATCCACAATTATTTTATCTCCTGGGTTGCAAACACTAGCAAGCATAGCTTGAATACAAGATGTGGAGCCTCCTGCAGTAATAATACTTTTAAATCCCAAGATTTTTGAGACTCTTTCTTCTAAATTACTTATGCAACCTTCACTTTCATAAAGATTATCTAACCCTTTAATTTCAGTTAAATCATATTGTTCTAGTGGTGTAAAATTACATTTGCCAAAAATATTTGTACCTTTATGCCCTGGCATATGAAACCTAGCAGGGTTTTGCTTTAAATACTTTTCTATTGCATCTAAAAGATACCCCATCTGTTTCTCCAAAAATCACAAATATTATTCAACTGCTATTATAAAATGATAAACCGGTTGATTTCCAAAAATAAAATTAACCTCAAGATCTTTGAACTTTTGCTTTATCTGCTTTTCAAGCGCTGGCATAATTTGTGGATCAACGTCGACTCCATAAAATAGTGTTATATAACTACTTTGCTTTTTCACCATATTTTTAATTAGTTTAAAGCATGCTTTTGCTAAATCATCTTCTATATATTTTATCCTGCCATTTTCAAGCGCTAAAACATCGCCGGTTTTAATTTCTTTATTGTTAGTTCTAGAATCTCTAACCGCAACGGTAATAAAGCCCGTTTTAACGCGTTCAATTGCCGCTGTCATTTCAATTTGGTTTTCTTCTAAACTTGCTGCTTCGTTAAATGCCAAAATTGCATTAATCCCCTGTGGCACTGTTCTGCTCGGCAGCACAATAACTTTACGATCTGCAATAAGAGCTGCCTGCTGTGCTGTAAGTACCACATTCTTGTTGTTTGGCAACACAAACACACACTTTGCTGGCGTTGCATTAATAGCGCTAACAATTTCCTCGGTGCTCGGGTTCATTGTTTGGCCACCAGAAACAATATTCATAACACCAAGCTCTTTAAACGTGTTTTCAATACCATCGCCCGCAGCAACAGCAATAAAGCCATATTCTATACTTTCATCCACTGGCTTATATTCAAATACATTCTTTTTACCTGAATGCTTTTGTTCATGCTCATCAACTTCTTCTTTTAAGTTGTCTATTTTAACATCCGTTAGTCCACCATATAACAATGCCTTTTCAAGCACTGCCCCTGGATGATTTGAATGGACATGTACTTTAATTATATTATCATCGTCAACAAAAACAATACTGCCGCCTATCTCTTCCAAAAAGTTTTTAAACTCTTTTTCATTTTCTTTATTATATTGGTTACTCTTATTAATTAAAAATTCGGTGCAATACCCATATTCCACTTCATGTTTTTTATTTCCTCTATTTGCTAAACTATTATCGATTCCTTCACTTTCCTTTAGCTCTACTATCCCATTACCTGCAAAAACACTATTCATACCTTCAAAAATAAAAACCAGCCCTTGGCCTCCAGAATCTACCACTCCAGATTCTGCTAAAATCGGTAAAAATTCCGGCGTCTTTAAAAGTATCTCGTTTCCTTTTTTGCAAATTTTATCCCAAAAATCTGCAAAATTACCAGATTCCTTTGCAATATCCTCCGCTTCTAAACTAATCAATCTGATTACAGTTAAAATTGTTCCTTCTGTTGGTTTGGCAACCGCACTATAAGCCGCCTCAGTTGCTGCACTAAATGCTTTTGCAAATCTAGTAGCATCTACTGTTTGGCAATCCTCTAAGCCTCTAGCTAAACCTCTAAAAATTAAAGAAAGAATCACCCCCGAATTCCCGCGTGCTCCACGCAATAAAGCAGAGGCTGTAAGCTTCATCACTTCTGCCACAGATAAATCTCTTTTTTCGCTAGTAAGCACCATTTTAGCCGCGTTCATAGTTCTCGCCATATTAGAGCCCGTATCTCCATCGGGCACAGGGAAAACATTTAGATCGTTAACCAATTCTTTATTATTAAAAATATTATTTGCTCCAGATATTATACTCTCTTTTAAAATCTGGCCATTTATCATCAAAAATTCCTCCACACTTAAAGTACTCACATTCCGGGTTGCTTTTAAACACTCATTTTATCTATATAAATATTAATGTTTTCAGTTTCAAATCCTGTGCAATCTTTTATAATATATTTTATTTTCTCTGTTAAATTCTTAATTGTTTCCGCAATATTAACTCCATACTTAACTTCTATATGTAGATCAATATATAATCTGTTTTCTTCTTTCCTTATAATTATACCGTTTCTGCCACTATTTTTCATTAAAGAGTAAAATTTCTGCAAAAAATTACTTGATGTTCCCACAACTCCAAAGCTTTCTGCTGCAATGTTGTTAACCAGGTCAACAAAGAAATTCTCTGCTATTTCTATTTTGCCTATGGTATTTTTTTCTAATAACATAAATTAACCCTCCTAAGTTAAATATATTTTTTATTCAAATTAAATAGCTCTCTCAATTTAACAATTTAAAAAGCTTTTGAAATTCTCGCATGGAAATCGCCTGTTCTTCCTCAGATTCATTAGGAATAGATACATAATAATCTAATTCCCCTGAAGTTGCAAATTTAGAGAAAATATTTTTTACTTTCTTACCTCTTGGTACAACATAAATAACTATTTTTTCGTTTCCTTTTTCTAGCACTAGCATATGCCCGTTCGATTCCGGTTTATAGTAACCGCTTACTTGTAATGTTCTACCTTCAACTTCCACATCCGTATTACTTAATTTTTCGTGCTTTATTGCAAACCAATCCGGTTTAAGTTTTAATCTATATTGTGCCCAAATATCCATAATTTCAATTGCAGAAAGTTTTACATTATCACCATAAAAAGAATACCAATCAATTTCTTTTAAATTTTCTTCTCCTGAATTTAAGAACTCTGTAATTGGTCTTTCGCATGGAATTTCAAGGCAACCATCTCCATCTATATCAACAAGTTCTACATTCTTCCCTCTCTGTGTCAAGTAGCTTAAATCAAAATTTGTATCTCCTAAATTTTTTTCTGTTTTCAACGTCCTATTCACTAATCCATATTTGTCAACATATTCCACTAATTCAGTTGCTATTATTTCCTTCTCTTGACTTTCATCATAAACTATTTCATCAATAAATATAGCCTTATTGTTATTTTTTAGTTTTCCCACTGTCAGCTTTGCATCTTTTACAATGTTAGAACTCTCTTTTAAAGGAGCATAGCAAGAGCTAACTGTATATTCAAGCAGTGATGTTTCACAAAGTTTAACCATTATAATACTAGGTTCTGCATTTACAGGCCTATCGATCAAAATTAATTCATCAAAACCATCATCATCAATATCCGTTAAAATTTTAGCTGCATAGCTGTGATTCATATCTTCTATCTCGCGCAATTTAGTATCGGTATACTCATAAACAAACACTTCTTTTGTCCTCTGGCCCTGCGTTCCTACTCCCACAATAAGATTATCGTTTCCTAATTTGCGCATCCTCCTAAAAGATACATCCTCTATTTCACAATTATACCTGTTAGATACAACCACACTACTAATTACATTCCAAATATTTGAATTCTTTTTAAGCATAGCAATTTTAGTTGTTGTTTTATTATTGTTAGTAACAGAATAAAATACAAAAACTGTATTTTTATCTTTGTCTTTTGTACTTCGCCTAATAAATGGCATAACATTTTCACCAGATTTAGGGTAAATTAATTTCAATTCTTGGTTGTCAGTAAAACGTGCAAGTGCCTCTTGAATCCCCTTCTGATCTTCTGAAATAATCGGGGGCTTCATATCTTTTTCTACGTTAAAATTAATTTCCATGCAAGATGAAAATATTAATGGATAAATAATAATTAAACAAACTAAAAAACCATTTTTATATCTTCTTCTAAACAATATTATCACCAAACTAATTAAATATCTGTTGCCCTAACATACCATAACACGCCATAGATAAAATACCAATATATATTAGCAACAAAGGTTTGCCTCTAAACGCTTTCGGGATGGCTTGGTTCTCGTTTAAATTCCCAGCTTGTAAGCCCACCAAATAAGTTGCTAATATATACCCAACATAAGCACAAAAAATAAACCAGATTCCCTGAAAAATTGTATATTCCCTATATATACATATAAGGTTAACTCCCATAAGCAAGGGATCAAATAAAATTGAAAGCATTGTAATTTTAATCTTTCCAACAAAGTTAAAATTTGTTAAAACAACTATTTGAAGCGTTAAACTCAACAATTCGCAAACAAAAAGAATAACTGGCATTAAAGCGTAATTTGTAATAAAATCGCCAAG
Organism: Oscillospiraceae bacterium; assembly: GCA_017414435.1. Classification (GTDB taxonomy): domain Bacteria; phylum Bacillota; class Clostridia; order Oscillospirales; family Ruminococcaceae; genus RGIG1955. The sequence continues at coordinate 91,732 of JAFQMN010000009.1, read as the reverse complement.
AATAAACTTAAATAAACAAAAAAATACAAATGTGAGAGACGATGACAAAAACAACACAAAAATCATTTTTTGTGGTTTTATTTGCTTTTCTGATTCAACAAATAGTCGCTTTATTCCTAGTCCATAAATTAAAAGCAAATTTTCACAAATGATCGTTGCTAAAATATCTCCTAAAATCTTCACAATAAATTCGCTCCCAATTAAAACTACAATCTATTATCTTAAAATTATATCATAAGATTCTAGATTTTTTAATACTGCAATAATTAGTTTGTCTATATACTCATCATCTAAAGTTTTTTCGGTTGATCTTAACTTTAAATTAAATGCCACACTCTTTTTACCTAAAGGAACCTGCACTCCTTCATAAATATCAAATAATTCCAGTTCTTCCAAATTATTTTTCAATTCTTGTTTAATTATAGATTCAATAAATGCAACCGGGGTATTTTTATCGCACACAAGAGCTAAATCCCTTAAAACTGCTGGATATTTAGGTAGAGGTTTATATACTTTTTTTGTCTCTGCTAATTCAAACATTGTTTTTATATCAAGTTCAACAACTAAAACATTTTTGCACAGTTCATAATTTTTCGCAACTGTTGGATGCAGTTGTCCAATAAAACCTAATTCTAGCTCATCTATTTTAATTTTTGCTGTTCTCCCTGGGTGCATAAAGCTTAGGTTACTAACAGCTTCAAAAGTGTAATTTCTTATCCCAATTTTATCTAGAATACCTTCAATAGCACCTTTAAAAACAAAAAAATCTATGTTTCTGCCTTCAATATCATAAGCCCCTAAGGTAAACATTGGCCGTTCATCAACTACTCTTTTGCCATTTTCATCTTTAAATTCTTTCTTTTTATATGCACAGCCTATATCGAATAAGCAAACCCGTTCATTCTTTTGGCTCATGTTCTTATTTAAGGTCTCTAACATAGAGGGTATTGTAGTTGTGCGCATAATAGACTTGTCTTCGCCCAATGGATTTTTAATTTCCACACAATTGCGTAGCGGGTCTGCTTCCTCCAATAATAGCTTTTCAAAATGCTTAGGGCTTACCATAGAATATGTAACTGTTTCGTAAAAGCCATGTGCAACTGCCAAACTAGCTAATTCATTTTTAAAATTCTCAAAATCATTTGGCTTTGCAATGTCTCCGCCCGGTAGCGGTACGCTAGGAATATTATTATAACCAAAAAGCCTTGCCACTTCTTCTGCAAGATCCGCTACACATTCAATATCTGTTCTAAATATAGGTGCTCTAACAGTATCTTCCAACATCTCAAATCCAAGCCACTTTAAATAGTTAGCAATTTCTTCTATTGTTAATGTTGTGCCTAATAAATTGTTAATTTCGTCACAATCTAACTCAATTTCATTTGGCTTTTCTTGCACATTAACAATATCAATAGTAGCTCCAATTGGGTCTGCAATGTCCAATTTTTCAATAAGTTCACAAGCTCTAGCAATGGCATTTGGGCAGTTATATATTAATAAACCTTTTTCAAATCTAGCTGAACTTTCTGATCGCAAGCCCAATTTTTTTGCAGTTTGGCGTACAGATGTCCCATCAAAAACTGCAGATTCAAAAATCACATTTTTAGTTCCTGCTGTAATTTCAGATTCTAACCCTCCCATCACGCCAGCTATTGCCAAAACTTTCTTTTCATCTGCAATAACCAGCATAGAATCATCCAATTCACGCAATACACCATCTAAGGTCACTAATTCTTCGCCTACATGAGCTTTCCTAACACAAATTGCCCCTTCAACTTTATCTGCATCAAAAGCATGCATTGGCTGACCTAACTCTATCATAACATAGTTTGTAATGTCCACAATATTGTTAACAGGCCTAATACCCACCGCTTTAAGCCTTGCTCTTAACCAAAGAGGTGAATAAGAAACTTGAACATCAGATATTTTATGTAACATATAGCGTTTGCATAGACCCTCACAAACTTCTTTAACTTCGAGTTTTTCTTTATTATTTTCAAATTGTTTCACGTTAAACATCGGTTCTTCAAGGGCTATGTTATATGTTGCTGCAGCTTCACGAGCTAAGCCTAAAATAGAAAGGCAATCTGGCCTATTGGAAGTTATTTCAAAATCTACTACTACATCTTTCAATTTTAATGCTGTTAAAATATCTTCGCCCACATGCACATCTTCCTTAAGAATTAAAATTCCATCTTCCTGTGCATATGGAAAATCACATAATTGTAAGCCTAATTCTTTAAGTGAGCAAAGCATGCCCTCACTCTGCACACCACGCAATCTTGTTTTCTTTATTTTAACTCCGCCTGGCAACCTAGCATTGTGGCAGGCAACTGGCACCATAGCAGATTCAAAAACATTAGTTGCTCCTGTAACAATCTTTAAAGACTCTTTTGCTCCAATATCAACTGTGCAGATCACCAGTTTTTCTGCATCGGGGTGCTTTTTTATCTCTATAATCTTGCCAACAACCACATTTTGAATCTCTTGCCCTAACTCCTCAAAGCTTTCTACTTTAGAGCCAGACATAGTCATGGCTTCACAAAACTTTTTAACATCATTGCATTTTACATCAACAAAATCTTTTAACCAATCCCAAGATAACAGCATAAGTTTTTTATTTCCTTCCCTTAAATTTGCATTAAAATTGTTTTAAAAACCGCACATCATTTTCAAAAAACAGTTTTAAATTATTGATTGCAAACTTCTGCATCGCTGCACGGTCCAGCCCCATACCAAAGGCAAAACCAGTATATTCATTAGAGTCAATTCCGCACATCTCCAACACTTTGGGGTGCACCATACCGCAGCCTAGCAATTCAATCCAGCCTTCGTTTTTGCATACTCTGCAACCTGCCCCACCGCAATTAAAACAGCTCATATCCATCTCTGCAGATGGTTCAGTAAACTGAAAATGATGCGGTCTGAACCTGGTTTTGGTATCTTCACCATAAAATGCTCTTGCAAAAGCATCTAACGTATGTTTAAGGTGCCCCATGTTTATTCCCCGTTCAACAATCAAGCCTTCTATTTGATGAAACATGGGCGAATGAGTCGCATCTATTTCATCAATTCTATACACCCTGCCCGGAGAAATAATACGAATTGGCGGTTTGTGCGTTTCCATATATCTTGCCTGAACTGATGACGTTTGGGTTCTAAGTGCTAATTCATCACTAATAAAAAACGTGTCGCTCTCATCGCGCGCTGGATGATTTTTTGGTATGTTTAGCATATCAAAATTATACTTTTCCCACTCTATCTCTGGCCCTGCAACAACCGAAAATCCCATACTAGAAAATATTCTAACAATTTCATTGGTTGTAGCATTAAGCGGGTGTCTAGCCCCAATCATACACCTTTTGCCAGGTATTGTTACATCTATTCTCTCCCGCTCCAGCTCTTCCTTCAACGCAAGATTCCGTACTGTCTCCATTTGGAATGTTAACAACTCTTCAATATCACGTTTAACATCATTTAATAGTTTACCTAACATTGGTTTTAATTCTGCAGATACCGCACTTAATTCTTTTAATTTTTGTGTAATCTCACCTTTTTTGCCCAAATATTTTACTCTAAGTTCTTCCAGAACTTTTATATTAGAAGCTTCGCTTATTTCTTTTTTGGCCATATTTTTTATTTTTTCAATTATATCCCTCAAACATACTCCCTCCAAACCCTATTTAAAACTTAAATTTATTATATAACAAATCCGCTTATTTTGCAAATATCATTAACAGCATAAAAATATGCCTCTGTAACAACAAACTAACAAATTATAACATTGACAGGGCATAAAATATATTATAGAATGAAAACTAGATAATCGATAAGAGGGATTAAACTATGAAAAAGAAAATAAACGTAGTTCCGTACGATGCTAATTGGCCAAATATCTTTCAAGTTTATTCAAATGAGTTAAAAGAAATTCTCAAAGAAAATTATATCGAAATTTATCACATTGGCTCTACCAGTGTGCCAGGGTTATGTGCAAAACCTATTATAGATATAATGTGTATTGTTAAAGACCTAAAACAAGCAAAAGAAACATTAATACAAGCCGGGTATGAATCAAAATGGGAATTCAACTTGCCACTTAGATTATTTTTTAGTAAAAAGCGGCCCAACTATGTGCACATTCACGTGGTTTTAAAAAATAATGGTGAAATTGCTTGGAATTTAACTTTTCGGAATTATCTACGAGAAAATCCAGATGCTCGTGATATGTATGCAAAAACAAAACTTGACCTTATAAAAGCAAACCCCGATGGATTCGGTCTTACCGAAAGAGCATTGCCAGAATATACTATAAAAAAAGGTGAAGTTATTAGAAAAATTGCAAAAATGGCCGGCTTTAATAGCTATAGGTTTGTTATTATATCTAATTTAAACGAGATAGAATCTTATAAGCAGCTTATGAATCTGCAAGAAATTGATTTTGGTAATAAAAATATATATCATTTGTGCTTATATAAAGGTGTAGATGTTGTGGCTGCTGCTTGTGCTGAATTCAATTTTTTAAAACATCAAGCTTATATACAGCAAATTGTGTGCCCTAAGCCTGAACATAAAGATGTCTTTCTCAATAAAATCTATGAATGGTCAGATTTTTATAACTTAAAACTCCAATCAAACTGCTAATTTACCAGTAATCTAAGTCGGCGTTTAAGAATTTATTCAAAAACATAATTTTTGTTTTGTATAAAATAAAAAGAGGTGAATATAATGAGCCAACCTTCATTATTTGCAACAAGTTACTCCGAACCTTTAGCATATCGTATGCGGCCTAAAAACATCGATGAATTTATAGGGCAAGAGCATTTAGTTGGAGACGGAAAAATATTAAGAAGAATCATCGAAAGCGATCATATCCCATCCATGATCTTTTGGGGTCCACCCGGTGTGGGTAAAACCACTCTTGCAAGAATTATTGCCTCACAAACAAAGTCAGAATTTATTACATTTTCAGCTGTAACATCTGGAATCAAAGAGATCAGAAAAGTGATGGAAAATGCAGAAAATAATATAATGCTTGGAGTTAAAACAATTGTATTTGTTGATGAAATTCACAGATTCAACAAAGCGCAGCAAGATGCTTTTCTGCCATTTGTAGAAAAAGGTTCTATTGTTTTAATTGGAGCAACAACAGAAAACCCATCCTTCGAGGTAAATAACGCTTTACTTTCAAGATGTAGGGTGTTTGTGTTAAAAGAATTATCGAGTACTGATATATTAGTCCTTCTCAAAAGAGCCATAAAAGACCAACGCGGTTTTGGGGCACAAAAAGTCAATATATCCGATGACAACTTGAAAATCATTGCTGAATTTGCTAACGGAGATGCACGAAATGCCTTAACAGCACTAGACATGCTTGTCATTAATTGTAATGCCGACGAAGACGGTAATATTAACATATCAAAAGAGATACTAGAAGAGGCTTTAACTAAAAAAACGCTGCTATATGATAAAAATGGTGAAGAACACTATAATATTATCTCAGCACTTCATAAATCTATGAGAAATTCCGATCCAGACGCTGCAGTTTATTGGCTTGCTCGTATGCTAGAGGCAGGAGAAGACCCAATTTATATTGCCAGAAGAATAACAAGATTCGCCTCAGAGGATATTGGTCTTGCAGATACAAATGCTTTAAATGTTGCTATTAACGTGTACCACGCTTGTAACTTTATTGGCATGCCTGAATGCAACGTTCACTTGGCAGAAGCAGTGATCTACATGTCATTAGCTCCTAAATCCAATTCATGTGATGTTGCGTATATGCTAGCAAGTTCAGATGCAAAAAAAATGCTTGCAGAGCCTGTTCCCTTAGCAATTCGCAATGCACCTACTAAATTAATGAAAGAATTGAATTATGGCAAAGGTTATCAATTTGCACATGATACAAAAGAAAAATTAACAAACATGCAATGCTTGCCTTCATCTTTAATTAATAAAATATATTATCGTCCTGGTACACAAGGAAAAGAAATTAAATTAAAAGAGAGATTAGAAGCAATAAAAAAATGGAAAAATGAACATAAAGATAGCTTCAAAATATAAAAACTCAAAACAATATTATAAACCTTATAGGTTGTTATGCCTATAAGGTTTATAAATTAATATAATATTCTGGTGCGGATGAAGGGACTTGAACCCCCATGTTTAAAACACTAGATCCTAAGTCTAGCGCGTCTGCCAGTTCCGCCACATCCGCACATTCCTAATACAGTTCTATATTTTAGCACAACAAAAGTATTATGTCAAGCATCTAATACTTGGTAATATAGTCTAAAATAGTCGAGTATTTATGTTTTTGTAAATTTTATTTCCCCATTGCAGATAGTTACAATTTCATCTGCAATATTTAGCACTTCTGCTTTATGTGATATAATAATAACAGTTGCTTTCATATTTTTTAAAGTGTCTAACACACTCTTCTCAGTTTTAGCATCTAGCGACGCTGTTGCTTCATCTAATATATAAATATTTGCTTTCTTAAAAAAAGCTCTAGCAATTGCTAATTTTTGCCATTGTCCTAAAGAAATTTCAACTCCATTAGACCACTCTTTTTGCAATATTGTATCATATTGATTCGGTAAGTGTTCAATAAAGTCAGAAGCTCCTGCCATTTCTGTGGCCTCTTTTATTAATTCTAACAAGTTATTATCTGTACAGCATGTTCCCGTTTTTATATTTTCTTTAACAGTTAACGGATATTTGATGAACGTTTGAAAAACACAAGCTATATTTTTCAAAATAGATTCTGATGAATATTTATTTATATCTACGCTATTTACTAAAACTTGCCCTTTATTAGGTTTATATAATCCTAGTAATAATCTTATAAGAGTTGTTTTACCTGCTCCGTTTAGGCCAGATATTGCATAAATTTTGCCTTGCTCAATTGTAAAATTAAGATTCTTTAGTACATATTCAGATGATGTTTTATACTTAAAGTTTACATTTTTTAGTTCAATAGTTTTAAACTCACCATGGAAGGATATTTTTTTTGTCTTGTTTACACCTTTCATATCTAAAATTTCAAATAAGCTTCTCATATATAAGCTATCTTCTGTGAACGAAGATAATTGTGTGAGTACTGAAAAAATTGCATTTTTTATAGTATCTACAAACGAGATATACATATTTAATGTACCAACTGTACTTTTAGTAGATATTGAAAATAAAATTATTTTCAACTTAACATAATAAGCAATAAATTGCTCTAACAATTTGGTAAGACTGGTTTTCCACATAAAACTTTTACGTACATTTTTATTTTCTCTTGCATTGGTTGAATATATGTTATTAATTTTCTCTTTTAAGAATTTAGTAACATTATATGTCTTTATTTCTTGCAAATTTTCATTTTTAATTAATATAGTTTTTAGCACTTCAACAAAACGCAGCTTCTCACAGCGTTCTTCAAACAAACTAAACCACTTCTTAAAAATTTTTATATTCAACAAAACGGTAGGTATTATAGAAATAAGGTACACAACAATTAGATTAATATTTGTAAAGCTCAACAAAGAGATTGCAAAGAATAAATTCATGAGTTTTCCAAACATTTCAGTTACAGCATTCAACATAGATATACATCTCGGAGTTGACTCATAAAATGACTTTTGGAGAACATTGTATAAATTGGGGTTGTCAAAATCTTCTAATTGTAATTCTTCTATTTTATCAATTATTTTCTCTGTTGTGCACTTGTTTATATAATCCGAATATATTGCTTGAAAGTAAGACAATAATTCTATCATCAAACTATAACCAAAGTCTCCCAGCAAACTGAAGCACAACCACATCGCAACGGTTTTAAAAACACTAAAATCACAAAAGAGTTGAACAAAACTATCTAACAGCATCTTATTAATAATTAATAAACCGGTAGGGGCTAAATTGACAACTAAACTTAAAAGTATATTAATGCTGAAATAAATTGGTGATATTTTTATCAACAATATAATTGTGCGAAATGTTATCGACACTGTCCCGTTGTGCTTCATATAAAAGCTTCCTTTCAATTGCCTTTAACAAAAAAATATAAAGTGCTTTCAAACATATTATATAGTTTCTTAAAAGCATTCCCATTTAAAATATCTTTCTTCAAATAATGTAAATCTTGCTTTTCAGGTTTTGCTGTTGACTCATTATAAACAAAGTTATACAAACTAAAATAAAATATATCGTCAAATGTTTTTTTTAATTTTTTATTAAATTCTTTTGTTAATATTTTAAAAGTATTCTTTATTAATTTCCTATCCAATGTGCTTTGTTTGATTCGATTATATACCTTTAGCGCAAGTTCGGCACTTTTTTCTGAATCTGCGTATGGCAATTTAAACTTTAGACCTATAAAACCATTTTTATCACATATATTCTTATTAACTATTCTAAAATTCTCGCATTTTAACCCTAAAATTCGGCATTCTTCTATTATAACTTGAGTGAGTAAGTGAAAAAATAAAAATAATATAGCTTTTTCTTCACTCGAAAAATTCAAATTTCTTTTTTTAAAATATACATAATAACTATTGTTACTGTTACTCGAATTTAACTTAAAAAATTTATAATTAAGACTGTTTTCAAAATTTCCCTCCCACTCTTCATCTATAATTGCACTTATTTCATCATTTGAAAATGAAGATACTACAAATAGAGATATATTCTCTGGCATATAAGTACGCTTTACATAATCTATTACATCTTCAAAACAAACGGATTTTATACTATCAATCGTTCCTATTGGGAGGTAATTTATATCATTATTAGTCAAAACAGAAACAGCTTTTTGAGTTTGTATCATATTGTCATATCTATGTTCATATTCTAGTAAAATCTCATTTCTCACTGCTTCAAAAAAATATTTTTTGTAAAAAGTTATTTTTGTCATCTCTCTTAATAAAATTAATGCCTCTTTAGTTCTCGATAAATTATCATCTGTCATTATTTTCAAAATTGTATAGTCATAATCTGTTGTCCCACTAAAAAGATAGTTATCTGGTAATATTAGCTTTTGAGATCTACTTTTTAACAAGTCGCTCCTTCTGTATTTATCATAAGATAAACTCATATGTTCCACAAAATGAGCAAGGCCTCTCTTTAAAACAGGGTCGCGATTTGCTCCTGTTTTTATAATTGCATATATATGCGCATATTTTACATCTTTATCTATTATGCCTTTTTTGTTATAAATATACCTATGGTACATATTAAAAGTCTCACCCCAAAAAGATACATAGAGAGAAGTATATTAGAACCTAACATACTTTCTCCATGCTCAACTATTCAATACCTTTGCACTAGCTGTGCAAAGGTACATTCGCACTAGTATTTAGTCCATTATTGCTCTGCGATCCTGAACCACAGCTACAACCGCAACCACCACCGCACTTCCTACATGATTCATCAAAATGTACCCACGCTGCTCCATATGCATTTGCTGATGCAGCTCCCACACCTGGAATAGGACCCACTTCACCTTGGCACTTGCAATTGCAATATTGGAATTGCGTATTTACATCCTCTATAATGCGGTTGAAAGGGTTTATCTTCTTCACCATATTTTACTCACCTCCTTTCAAGTGATTGTATAATCATTTAAACAATCTAGCTTTTCCGGTGTATGTTCATATACAGAATGATATCGTATTCATTTAGCTATGTAATGGCTCATTGGCACTTCTTCCTAACCCAGCCTGCCCTTGCGATCCTGAACCACAACCACAACCGCCACCACACTTTCTACATGATTGATCACCACTGAAAACCCATGCTGCTCCATATGCATTTGCTCCAACAAAGGCCACGACGTCTGTACATTTACAATTGCAAGCTTGGAACTGCGTATTTGCATCTTCTATAATACGGTTGAAAGGGTTTATCTTCTTCACCATATTTTACTCACCTCCTTTCAAGTGATTGTATAATCATTTAAACAATCTAGCTTTTCTGGTGTATGCTCATATACAGAATGATATAGTACCAGCTCTCGTTCAATTTCATCCTTTTTATATCCACATAATTTTTTAATTAAATCTCTATTAATGCTATTTTCTTTATAGATATTGGCATAGCACATCTGGCACAGCCTAATAGCCCAACAGTTTTTGCAATCTTCAAAAGCCTCTACGAACTCATCAACATAATGTTTCCTTACTTTTTCAATCGATATTCCATTAAACACATCACCAATGCTAGGAGAAACACCTATACGTTCGCATACAAAAAATTCCCCTTGTGTACTAACATACAATCGTCTTGCTCCCGGTGTGCAACACCCTAAAAATGGGTAAAAAGGATAAGGTTTTTCTGAAATAAATCTTTTATGAATATTTAACAGCGATTTTACTTGATTATAAACAAAAACTGGCGTTTCTTTAGCATTTAAATCTTTTGTTGTTTCTATAATTTGTTTAGTCCACGCCCACATAGGATTAAATTTGTCCTTTTTTTCTTCTATATCGTTCTCATGATTTTTCTTTAATCTTTCATATTCTTTACGGTCATCTACCGAACCATAATTAGGGTATGTAATAACAAAGGATGTCCCTTGAGGCAACCAAGTTAATGAATTGAAAAACTTTAATATTTCATCCAATTTCTCCATATCATATGGTGGAGCATATACCGTATTAAAAGATATTACATTTTTCGAGTCCTTAAAAGCTTTCGTTAAAATTTTTAATCCTTTCATCGCATTGTCAAAAGAACCCATACCATTTTCATACTTTCTATAAACATCATGTATATCTCGTGGCCCATCAAGGCTACAAACCACACTTAAATTAGGGACCGTAGCTAAATAGCTTGCTATTTCTTCTGTTACTAATGTTAAATTAGTTGTAATAGAAAATGTTAGTTCTTTATCTTTAAAACAGCTTCGTGCATATTCTATACACCATTGCATTAAATTGAATTTAAGTAATGGCTCTCCACCATAAAACGTTACAGCAATTTTATCGCCTGCGTGTTGCACCGCATAGTCTATTGCCCTTTTTGCAATGGCCCGTGTCATTTCTTTTTGACTAAAGTCTCGACAAACTTTATAGTTTGATTGATAAACACAGTATTCACACCTTAAATTACATTTCTCTGTAAGTTCTAAAATTATTTGTTGTAAGTTATTGTTAATTTCGTCCTCTAAAAATTCATAATGGCTGCTATTATATAGTTTATCTATAGGATATGCTTGAAAAATACTTTCTGTTATAAAAATTTGCATTAACTCTTTTAAAGCTTGCAACGAATATTTATCATTTAATAAAAAGTTTTCATAAGTAACTTTATTCCTAATATTCAGCAAATCAGAAACAATAGTGTATATTGTATTATCTAACATCATCACTTTTCCTGTTCCTAAATCATACAAATAATAATTTTGGCCCGTAGAAAACAACTTCCCTTGTCGATATATCGTCCCATCATTGTGCATATTTACGCAACGAACTAATTCGTCTCTCTCTTCATCTATTAAATTATTTGACATAAAGTTGCTCCTTTCTAAAATTTAAAAATATAACGTACTATTTTAATATTAAAGCTCAGATATACATCCAAAAACACTTATCAATCCATTAATTTTTTATATTTTTAGTATATGATCTACAAGAAAATTCTCAATACCCCCCCCATTTTTGTCGAACTTTGTCGAAAAGCTTGCCTGCTAAAAATAATTTGTTGTTATATCTTTATATTCATTCTATTCTATTGTGTACTCCTAAATAAACAAACAAACATCTTTTGAAAAATAGCGGAAACAACTTTGCGTAGTTGTTCCCGCTATAACTATGTTTGTTCTCTTCAATACATTGTAATGTCAAAAATCATTAGCACTCTTATCAACATCACTTACACTTTAAGCCTAAACAAAAAGCCCATGCGCAAATAAAATTTAAGCAGACTCTTAACATCAGAGCCTGCTTAAATTTTATTTTATTTTATTTTCTATCTATTCACAATAAAAATAAGCTTTTGAGTGGCTACAAACTGGGCATTCATCCGGTGCTTCTGCCGAAGTTTGGGAATATCCACAATTGCTGCAAATCCAAATTACCGGTTTTTCTCTAGAAAATACCGTACCATTTCTAACTTGTTCTAATAAACGTTCATATCTCTCTTTGTGCGACTTTTCTATCTGCCCAACCTCTTCAAAAAGTGCAGCTATATTTTCATAGCCTTCAGCCTTAGCATCCTTTGCAAATTGAACATACATAATCTCAGCCTCATAAGCTTCTCCATCAGCTGCAGCCTTCAAATTCTCTTCTGTTGACCCAATACCTGAATTTAAAAGTTTAAACCAAATTTTTGCATGTTCTTTTTCGTTACCGGCTGTCTCTTCAAAAATTGATGCAATTTTATTATAGCCTTCTTTACATGCCTTAGATGCAAAATACGTGTACTTATTCCTTGCTTGCGATTCTCCAGCAAAAGCTGCTTGCAAATTCTGGTATGTCTTACTTTGGTTAAATTCCATGCTAAACTCCCCTTTATTTTTTATTTATAACCTCTATAATTGGCAACACCATAGGTGATCGACCTGTTTTTTTATAAAACAGATCCGAAAGCCCTTCTCTTATTTTGTTTTTTATATTATTCCATTCTTTAACCTTTTGTAACTTGCATTCATTTAATATATCCTTTGTCACCCCCCGTGCTTCGTCAATTAACTGTTCCGATTCTCTCATATAAACGAACCCTCTAGAGATTATATCCGGCCCAGCTAAAGTAGTAAAATCTTCACGGTTTATTACCACAGTAACTACCATCAAACCATCCTCAGCCAGCAATTTTCTGTCTCTTAAAACAATGCTTCCCACATCGCCTACCCCAATACCATCAACCATAATATTCCCTGCTGCAACTGTCTTTCCAAACTTGATTTCATCCTTAGAAATTTCTATTACATGCCCTAACTCCGGTATAATAATATTTTCCGGTAAAATACCCATTTGTTCCGCTGTGCTTGCATGTTTTTTAAGATGTCTATATTCACCATGAACAGGTATAAAAAATTTAGGTTTTACAATGCTCATTATCAATTTTTGTTCGTTTTGGTAAGCATGCCCCGAAACATGAATCTGATACATACTTTCATAAACAACATCAGCACCAAGCATCATTAAATCGTTTATAACGCTATAAATATATTTCTCATTTCCTGGAATTGGTGATGCTGAAATAATAATAAAATCATCTTTGTTAACCGTTATCTTTTTATGCTCTCCACTTGCCATTCTTCGCAGTGCAGAAAGCGGCTCTCCTTGACTGCCAGTTGTGATTATCACAATATTATTGCCATTGAATTTACTTGCCTTGTCTATGTCAATCATAGTGCCAGCCTTAGGTTTAATATACCCTAACTCTATTGCTGTAGCCACAACATTAATCATGCTTCGGCCAGAAACCGCAACTTTTCTCTTGTTATCTTCTGCCGCTTTCACTATCTGTTTTATTCTATGAATATTCGATGCAAAAGTAGCTATAATCAAACGTTTATCTGCCGCTTTTTTAAATAATTTTTCAAACGAATCTCCCACGGTTTGTTCACTCGGAGAAACTCCAACTCGCTCTGAATTTGTGGAATCTGAAAGTAAAGCAAGTACTCCTTTCCTGCCGAGCTCGCCAAAACGTGCAAGGTCAATTGCTTTCCCTTCAATCGGCGTATAATCTACTTTAAAATCACCCATATGAATCAAAATACCAATCGGTGTGTGTACTGCTAATGCACATGCATCCGGAATGGAATGGTTCACGTGAATAAATTCAACATTAAAGCAACCTAGTTTAACTACATCGCCCGCTGTTACCACATTAAGTTTGCAAGTTCGTAATATACCTGCTTCGCTTAGCTTACCTTTAACTAAGCTAATTGTTAAAAGTGTACCATAAACTGGCACATTTATTTTCTTTAATAAGTACGATAACCCTCCTATATGGTCTTCATGCCCATGAGTAAGTACTATACCTTTTATCTTTGATGCATTTTTTTCAAGATACGTAAAATCCGGTATAACAATATCAACACCCGGCATATCCATATCCGGGAACGCAAGGCCGCAATCTACAATAAACATATCATTGCCATATTCAATCACGGTCATGTTTTTCCCTATTTCATTAATTCCTCCAAGCGGTATAATATTTAATGCTTTTTTGTTTTTAGCAATATGCCTATCTTGTTTCAAAGACTTCTGCGAAACTTCTCTCACTTTTTCATTTTGTATATTTGCTCTATTTATTCGTTTTGGCATATTTTTTTTAGTCGCACCTTTACCTTTTTTTATTAAGTTCATTTGTCCCCCTAACTAACAGACCATTCATCTTTCTTCACCACTGTTGCACCAACATCAATAGGAGTAGCTAAAAAAACGTTTTTATAGCTTTCCTCTAAAATTTTAACACACTTTTTTGCTTTATTTTTATTATTAAAAAGACCGAATACTGCCGTACCGCTCCCTGTCATACTAGCACCAATAGCTTCGCATTCAAGTAGCGTATGCTTTATTTTTACAATTTCTGGAACACGAGCAGAAACTGGTTCTTCAAATTCATTGCACATATGTTCTGCTATAACATCTAAATTTTGCGCAACAATTCCTGCCACCATACTATCTACATCAGGCTTTTTAAAAGAGCCAAATTTATCAAACAGTTCAAATGCTATTTTTGTCGACATTGATTCCTGTGGCTTAACAATCACAAAATAGCACTCTGGAAGCTGAGGCAACGGTGTAAAAATCTCACCTATTCCATCTGCTAATTTAATTCCGCCTTTTATACAAAATGGTATATCTGCTCCTAAACTTAACACCATCTCACAAAGTTTGTCATCTTTAAAATTCGTTTCATACAGTTCATTTAAACCTACTAACACTCCTGCTGCATCTGCACTACCTCCAGCAAGCCCTGCAGCTATAGGGATATTTTTATTTATTACTATATCTACCCCAATATCTTCTATTCGCGCTTCTTCAAAAAACACAAGCGCTGCTTTATATGCTAAATTCTCTGCACCTTGAGGAACATCTTTGTTGTCACAAGATAAATTGATCTGCCCCAAATTGTTCTTTTTAATAATTATCTCATCTTCCAAATCGACTGTCTGCATGACAGTCCGCATAAGGTGGTAATCATCTTCGCCTGAATCTATAATGTCTAAGCTTAAATTTAACTTTGCAGGTGCCTTTACCGTTACACTGCTCAACACAATAAATTTATATCTTCCTTTCTTATTTAAATTTGAACCGTTATAGGTTCTCTGTTTTTATAATACACATAATATTTAAAGCCGCAATCGTGCAGCATTTTTATCATTCTATTAAAATCATAACCAATGTCTTCAACATAGTGTGCATCAGAACCCAAAGTTATAAACTTACCGCCATTTTTGGCAAAAAGCTGAACACAAGTTAAAATAAACGGAGTTAAATCTTTGCCAGAAGCTTTAGTATTAACCTCTAAAGCTTTGTTGTTTTGTGCCAATAAGCTTAAAATCTCTTCCATTTCTGTTTTAAATTCAAAGAATATTTGTTCTTGTAAATTTATATATCTAACAGGATACCACAAATGTGTCAATACGTCAAATTTATTCCAAATAACTAATTTCTTTATTTCATCAAAATAGCTTTTTAAAACCCTTCTAATCCGCTCTGCATCTGTTCCTTCACGCAGTTTATAAACATCATCAAAATCCGGCACAGAATGCACTGAGCCTAAAATCACATCAAAGTTAAAAGAATTTATTATCTTCTCAGCCAATGCTGTATCCATCTGCGCAGAACCAAGCTCTATACCAAACATAATATTATTCTTTTTAGCTTCGTTCACTTCTTCAATTTCAGCTTCAATCTTTTCCATACGTTTTCTTACATCATCAAACTGCGTCTCTTTAACTAATTCACAATGGTCAGTTATCGCACAAGAAACAATCCCAACATTAGGTAAATAATCTGCAATCTTTTGCACACTGTCATGCCCATCCTTCGAGTTTTCACTATGCACATGGGAATCATACATTATTCTATTACCTCTCGCTCCCTAGATTTTTTAAATTTAATATAATTTTCTAAAATCAAAACTGCTGCCACCGCATCAACAATATTTTTGCGCTTTTTGCCAAAAACCTCATTATCTTTTAAAATTTTATGTGCCAAAACCGTTGTACTGCGTTCATCCCAGAGCACAACGTCTAATTTTGTAGCAAGTTTTAATTTGTTCACTAACCTTTCTGTTTTGGCAACACGTTCACCGTTAGAGCCATTCATATTCTTGGGGTACCCCACCACAATTCTTTCCACATTCTGTTCTTTGGCAATCAATGTAATTTCTTCAACTAATTGTGCTATATCTTTTTGCTTAATCACTTTAAAAGGTGAGGCTAACATCTCCAGAGGGTCGCACATTGCAACTCCTGTTCTGGCATCACCAAAATCAATTGCCATTATTTTCATATATTTGCGCTCCTAAACTAATTAAAGCGAACATATTAAATATTATCATACAATAACTATAGTAACACAACACAACAAAAAAAGCAAACTAACTTTAAATTTAAATTTTCTTTTTTAAATTGGATTTTTTAAGTTCAGCATACATAGCCTTAAACAAACCAACTAAATATTGCTCATCATCCACATCATCAACCATCAGCATTTCTTTAGCACCATCATAAGGCTTTTTGTATTCAATGTTTTTCATATAAGCTAATGCCGATCTAATTGGCTTAACAAGTAACCTATCATCATAAATTCCACCGATTATCTTTTCATTATAGTAGATAATATACTCGCCCATCATAGCTCTGTATGTAATATTTTCTAATTCAGATAACTGATTCAAAATAAAATCTAAATAACTTTTGCTCGATGCCATAAAACACCCTTTTTAGTTAAATTTGTATTTTGTAGCCTTGTTATAGTTTTTCCTACTACTGAATTATAATAAAGATTTAAAAAATTTAAAGTGGCAATTCTGCATACCTTCTCGTAAGTAAAAACGATGTGCATCTTTTCGTAACTTATTGCTTGCCACCTCAATTTGAACGCAACCAAACTCTCGTGCAATTTGGCTAGCTTTCTTAAAAATTTCCTTTCCTATCCCCATATTTCTACATAAAGAGCTAACAACAAACTCCATAATTTCCGCAATATAATCTGTATGATGTAACTGTGCTTCAAATCGTAAATTCAAAACCCCAACTATCTTTTGCTCTTTTTCGCAAACAAGACAATAATAGTTTTTATCGCTCAACTGCACACAGAATATATCCAAAAATTTAGAATAATTAAATGTTTCATCTTCTAGTTCACATATCAAATCATAAACGCCCTTGCAATCTTCTACAGTTGCTTTTCTTAAGATATAGTCTTTTGGCATCTTTAATCTCTCACACTCTTTACTTTTTTAACCTTAAATCCATATTTCCACTTAGCATTACACAATTGATTCAAATTTACTTATCTAACGGCTTCATCGTCGGGAAAAATAAAACATCTCTAATAGACTCACTATTTGTTAATAACATAACTAACCTATCTATTCCCACTCCCAACCCACCAGTTGGTGGCATTCCATATTCAAGCGCTGTCACAAAGTCTTCATCTGGCAAATTAGCTTCTAAATCCCCTGCCTGCCGTAATTGTAACTGCCGCATAAACCTTTGCCGCTGGTCAATCGGATCATTCAATTCCGAAAACGCATTAGCATACTCTCTCCCTACTATAAACAATTCAAACCTTTCAGTATAATCTGGGTTTGTCGGCTTTCTTTTAGCCAAAGGTGATATCTCTACCGGATAATCTATAACAAATGTAGGAGAAATCAAATGCTTTTCTGCAAATTCTTCAAAAAATAAATTTAAAATATCTCCTTTTAAATGCTCAGTTTTATAGCTTATATTATGCTCATCTGCCGCCTTTCTTGCCGCCTGCAAGTCTTTTATAGCATCAAAATCTACACCAGAATATTTTTTAACAGCTTCAACCATTGTAATACGTTCAAACGGCTGACTTAAATCTAAATCCACATCTCCATATAAAATCTTTGTAGTACCCAGCACTTTTTGCGCCACAAACCTTAACATTTCTTCGGTAAGTTGCATAATCCCTTCATAATCTTTATAAGCCTCATAAAGCTCCAGCTCAGTAAACTCTGGATTGTGCCGAATAGAAATCCCTTCGTTGCGAAACACTCTGCCTAGTTCATACACTTTATCAATTCCACCAACAATTAAACGTTTAAGATAAAGCTCCAACGCTATTCTTAAAAACATTTCCATATTCAACGCATTGTGATGCGTTACAAATGGCCGTGCAGCAGCTCCTCCTGCAACGTTCTGTAAAATTGGCGTTTCCACTTCCAAAAAGCCTTTAGAATCTAAAAATTCGCGTATAGCCTTAAGCACCTTAGATCTAATTATAAACGTATTTTTCACTTCACTATCCATAATTAAATCTAAATACCTTTGCCTATAACGTAAATCTGTGTCTTTCAAGCCATGGAATTTCTCTGGTAACGGTAATAAAGATTTAGCAAGCAACTCACAAGATGTTACTCTAACAGAAATTTCACCACGTCTCGTTTTAAATACATTCCCACAAACACCTACAATATCCCCAATATCCCATTTAGTAAAACTTTCATGCTGTTCCGGCGGTAAATTTTCTAGTTTAAAATACAACTGAACTTTGTCATCCCCTTGCAAATCTATAAAAGATACCTTGCCCATATCACGCCAAGAAACAATTCGCCCAGCTATTTTAACTTCTTGTTCCTGTAGCTCTTCAAAATTATTTTTAATTTCGCTGATCTGCTTGTTCGTTTCAAATTTGGTAACTAAAAACGGATCTTGCCCTGTTTGTTTCAAATCTTCTAACTTAGCCCGCCTAATTTTAAGTAGCTCAGAATCTATAACATCCTGCTCAACATTTGAATCTAAATTAAAATTGTTTATACCTTCACTCACAATAAATATCCATCCTTTTCAAAGATTTTCCTTGTTTCTTTTAATCACTTTAAGATGTGAAAACTCTTCACGTTCGTGTTCTTCCAACACATCAGAAATATATTTTATGTTTTCTTCAAACTTAGGAATAACTAAATTTTTAAGCGCATTTGTGCGTTTTTCTGTTTTTTTAATAGAAAGTGCAAGTCTATATATATTATGCTCCAATTCTGCAAGCATTGCTAACTTTTGCTTCAATTTATTGAATAAAAGTACCGTTGCATCTAACTGCGAATCCGTCCCTGTTAAATAATATTGGCACATACTTTTGCTTTGCTTAAAATCAACCGAAATTAATTCTACTCCCATTAAGCTTGTTTGGTTCACCTTTAAACCCGCATCAGTCAACGTGCTTTGTGCGATCTCATAACATGTTCTTAACCCTAATGTTGCATTTGTTTTCCTTAATGCCGAATATGCATCAAAAAAACAGGTATCTATCTCTGTTTTTATCTTATTAACACTCGCAACCATGCGCATCATTTCTCTCAAAAGCACCTGTTTCTTTCTACCTAAAAGATTATGCCCCATTTTAGAAAGAGCTAAACTCTTCTTTAAATTCAAAAGGTTGCCCTTTGTGGGGAATATATTATTTGAATGCATATTTACGTTCACCTCAAATTACAACTAATTTTTCAAGCCATAAATTCTATTAAACGTTTCCTCATCCACACGGTCCAGTTCTTCTTTAGAGAACATTTTTAACAATTTCCATCCTAAATCCAATGTTTCTTCAATCGTTCTATTTTCACTTGCCAACTGTCCAATAAATTCTGTTTCCAACATATTCCCAAAATTTAAATACTTTTTATCTAAAGCCGAAAGTTCTTCCTCTCCAATAACAGATGCAAGCGACCTGGCATCTTGCGCTTTGGCATAAGATGAAAATAATTGATTAGCAAGAACCGAATGATCCCATCGAGTAAAGCCTTCTCCTATTCCATCTTTCATAAGACGCGAAAGTGACGGTAAAATTGAAACTGGCGGATAAATCCCTTTTTGGTCTAAATTCCTGTCTAAAACAATCTGCCCTTCTGTAATATAACCTGTCAAATCGGGAACAGGATGCGTAATATCATCATTCGGCATAGTTAAAATTGGAATTTGAGTAACAGAACCTTCTAACCCTTCAATAATCCCAGCTCGTTCATAAATAGAAGCCAAATCCGAATAAAGATACCCCGGATATCCTTTCCTGCCAGGGATTTCTCCTTTAGAAGAGCTAAATTCCCTCAAAGCTTCTGCGTATGCTGTCATGTCTGTCAAAATAACCAAAACATGTTTACCCTTTTCATAAGCAAGGTACTCCGCAGCAGTTAACGCACACCTTGGTGTTAATATTCGTTCCACAATAGGATCATTAGATAAATTAAGAAACATTACTACATTATTAGCAACCCCAGACTCTTGAAACGAACGTTTAAAAAATGTTGCTACATCATTTTTAACTCCCATTGCTGCAAAAACAATACAAAAATCATTGCTGCTGTTTTTAACACTTGCCTGATTAACAATTTGAACTGCTAATTTATTGTGCTGCATGCCCGAGCCAGAAAATATCGGTAATTTTTGCCCTCTAATAATAGTAGAAAGAGCATCAATAGCAGAAATACCAGTTTGAATAAAATCTCTTGGATAAGTTCTAGCAACTGGATTAAGAGGAGCACCATTAATATCCAAATACTTTTCCGCACAGATCTCGCCTAATCCATCAATTGCCTTGCCAGAACCAGAAAACACTCTCCCTAAAATTTCTTCCGAAACCGGTAAAGTCAACGGTCTACCAGAACAAATTGTTTTTGTATTAGTCAACGAAAGTCCATAAGTGCCTTCAAAAACCTGAATAATTGCTTTTTCATCGTCCAAATAAACAACACGGCCAGCCTTAACCGATCCATCTTCTAATTTAAGTTCAACCATTTCCTCAAAAGCAATATTTAACGCGCCCTCCAAAACTACTAAAGGACCATTTATTTCTTTTAATCCTAAATATTCAAAGCTCAAATTAAACCACCTTAATTTCTGCTAATTAATTATTCAACACCATCAACTTGGTTTCAATTAATTTATTATAATCTTCAAACTTTTTTAAATCATCATTGGCAATGTCATACTTCAATTTGGTAACCACTTCAAAAATCCCTGTGCCTAAAATATCAGTAAATAAAGCACCAGATTTTAACACATTTTTACATTTATTATACAAATTAAGTATAATCCCCATCATCAACATTTGTTTTTTTAGTGGCACATAAGTATCTATTTTATGATAAGCATTCTGTTGCAAAAAACCTACCCTAATTATTTTGGCAATTTCTAATGTCAATTTTTGCTCATCCGGCAAAACATCCGACCCAATTAACTTAACAATTTCTAACCATTTTGTTTCGTCCTGTAAAATATTTAATACTTCTTGCCTAAATTGTAAAAATTCTGATCCTAAATTACTTTCAAACCACAATCTTAAATCTTCAATATATTCTGTATAACTCATATTCCAATCAATAGCCGGGTAATGCCTTCCATACGCCAAAGATTTACTCAACGCCCAAAAGCAGCGAACAAACCTTTTTGTATTCTGAGTTACCGGCTCCGAAAAATCAGAACCCTGAGGAGAAACTGCCCCAATAATCGAAATTGAGCCTTCCATTCCGCCTAAAGTTTTGTATCTGCCTGCCCTTTCATAAAACTGTGAAAGCCTAGATGGCAAATAAGCCGGGAACCCTTCTTCTGCCGGCATTTCTTCAAGACTAGCAGAAATTTCACGTAAAGCTTCTGCCCAACGTGATGTAGAGTCTGCCATCATAGCAACATCATAACCCATATCTCTGTAATATTCTGCAATTGCCACTCCAGTATAAATAGAAGCTTCTCTTGCCGCAACTGGCATGTTAGACGTATTAGCTATCAAAATAGTGCGCTCGGTTAAAGGCCTTTGCGATTTCGGGTCAATTAAGCTTCCAAATTCTTTAAGCACCTGCGTCATCTCATTGCCGCGCTCACCACATCCAACATAAACAATCAAATCTGCCTCTGCCCACTTGGCTAATTGATGCTGCGTCATAGTTTTCCCTGTGCCAAATCCACCAGGCACAGCAGCCACACCGCCTTTAGCAATCGGGAATAAAGAATCTATCACACGCTGCCCTGTAATTAACGGCATGTTAAGCTCAAGCCTTTGCTTTGTCGGTCTTGGCACCCTTATTGGCCACTGCTGGCATAAAGTCAACTCATGCTGCTTGCCATTTTCATCTTCAAGTATCACAATCACATCTAATAATTTATGCAATCCACTTGCTGCACAACTCACTACAATGCCACTAATATTCGGCGGCACCATTAAACGATGTTCAATAAGCTGAGTTTCTGAACACACAGCATAGATCTGCCCCGGAGTTAAGGTCTGCCCTACTTTCACCTTCACACTAACATTCCATAGCTTATCTTCATCTAAAACTTTAACTTTGCTGCCAGGTAAAATAGTAGCACCATAAACACTATTCAAAGCTTTTAAAGGCCTTTGAATTCCATCAAATATGTTAGAGACCAATCCCGGACCCAAAGTTACACTCATTGCCATGCCAGACCCTAAAACTTCTTCACCAGGTTTCAGGCCTGCTGTTGACTCATACACTTGAATTGTCGTTTCATTTTCATTTACAGCAATAACTTCACCAATCAGTTGTTTTTGTCCCACAAAGACTTTTTCTAACATAAAAAAATCTTTAGTATCTTTTACTTTTATAATTGCCCCATTAATCGAATAAATCTTATTGGAATTCTGCAACTTCCAATCACCCCAATGCCTAACACAAATTTAAAACTAAACTATCGCAAGCCCTGCAAAAGAGAAAAATTGCTTTTTTTCTTCTTCCAGCGCTGTATCTAACAAAAGATCAACGCTTAATTTCTTGTTCTCATTTTTGAGCACAAACCCACCAAACCGTATTTTATCATCTGCTTTCACTTGAACTTTAACTTCAAAAACTTCTTCAACAATTTTCTTAAATTTATCTACATCTGCATTTTTTACAAAAACAATGGTATCTTTATCTGCAAACATGCTCTTAAGGCTTGCCAACTTTTCTTTTTCATTCTTAATATATTCCGGTGAACTAACATATTCTTCTAACTTAAGTTCAAGTTCTGCAAAAGTTCTTTGTGCTACACTGTCTCTTTGTGCGATTAAATTTTTCTTTTTAATTGCTTCACACTCCAAAACTTCTTGCTTTTTAGTTTTTTCTGCTTCTGCTTCCGCTTGTTTAAGCTTCAAATTAATTTCAGACTCAAGTAGTTTTTTCTGCTTTTTAATTTCAGATCCAGCTAGTCTTTGCGCCTCTAAAATTAACTTTTCTGCTTTTCTACTTGCAATATCATCAACAATTTTTTTAATATTCTTTATCTTCTCGTCATTTACTGTAGTAATCATAAGCCATACCCTCAACCTTTAAGAT
Source organism: Oscillospiraceae bacterium (assembly GCA_017414435.1). Classification (GTDB taxonomy): domain Bacteria; phylum Bacillota; class Clostridia; order Oscillospirales; family Ruminococcaceae; genus RGIG1955. Next base: position 68,269 of record JAFQMN010000009.1, on the reverse strand, counting down.
TCTACTCCAATCACATTGTTAATATAACCATCAATTGATTCTTTAACACTATATCCACTGTTAGACGCCGGGATCTCAATAATAGGTTTGTTCTTTTGCGCTTTAATCTTTAAAAACTGCTCTTTGCTCTCATTCACTAACTCATCTGTCACCAAAATAGCCCCAATCGATGCATCACTACATACTTCACCTAATCGTTTTAAAAACGTAGCTCCATCTTCAATAACTTTTCCGTCAATTCCAGCTAATCTAAACCCAATATAACTTTGAACATCTTTAGTCAATAAAAAAAACTTCATAATTAAATTCTCGCTTAAAAGCTAGCCCAAATTGTTAATTATCAATATAGAAATAAGCATCCCATAAAGTGCTGCACTTTCGCCCAAAGCAATAAACACAAGTGCTTTCCCCATTGCCTTTGGATCTTCACTGCAAGCTCCAATTGCTGCCGGTGCAGCTGCCCCCACAGCAATTCCTGCCCCCAATGCCGCAAGCCCAGTAGAAAGCGCTGCTCCCAAATATGCAAGCCCAGCACCCACCGTCATCTTTGCAACCACTGGAATAGCCTTGGCCATTTCTATCTGGTAGCTCATCTCATCATTCACAGCAAAAACACCTGTAGCAGAGAGCAAAATAAACATTGCTACTATTCCAAAAAAAGATATTAAATTAATTCTTATAGCTCTTTTAGATCTAGCAGCAAAATTATTCTTTCTTTTACTTGCAAAAAGCCAACCAAAAGGAATCAACAAACTTAAAACCAATAAACCCGGTACCACAAACATCAAAAATCTATTCATATAAACACCCTCCAAAAAATATTTAAACTTCCACACCAAACGGTTCAAACTGCTTACCTCCGCCGTCAAAAAAGCGGCTAAATAACTCATAAAACTCTAGCCTTAAAACCTGCACACCCACAATAAGACCCTCCAGAGCAATCACCAAAGCGTTCCCAAAAATCGCAATAATCACACTAGAATTTGGAAACATCCGTGAAATAATAGATATTGTAAGCATTAACCCTGCATGGCTCAAAATAAAACCACCAATTCTTAAAAAAGAAAGCGTATTAGAAATAAAACTCAAAGCAATTTCAATCAACTCAAAAGCATTGAGTAGAATGTAATTTCCAATTCCATCTTCCACTCCAAACTTTTTTTCGCGAACAGAATGTGCCATAAATTCCTTTAAAAAAATCAATATAATCGGCAATAAAATTCCAAGCCAAACAAGCAACTTAACGTCAACATTAAAATCCGGAATAAATTTAGCTACCACTAAAAGAATCAATGAACAATAAAATACTAACCCTGCAATACACTTTTGGCTAAAAAATGTTTCCACCCAATTTCCTTGCCTAATGTTGGTTATAATATTAAGCACAATCGAAGTTATAAGTAGAACAACACCAATAACAACCGCCGCAAAAAGAATTTTAAGCGTCATCTCAGAACTTCCAACAGCAATTAATGGTCCATTGCTTCCAAACAATTTATTGTGCACCGGCACAAGTATCTCTTCATTGCCAAATACCGAGCAATACAAAAACCCAAAAAATGCAGAGCAAAAACCAATTTGTACCATCACTTTGCCTAAACTCATTTTTTTGAATCTATAAAGTAAAGCTCCAATCAAAGAAATAACCAACCCTTGCCCTAAATCACCAAACATAATGCCAAATAATAGCATATATACAACCGTAAAGAACTTAGTTGGATCAAAACTGCCATAGTTAGGCAAACCATACATTCCCATCAAAGATTCAAATGCTTTAAACCATTTCCCATTTTTAAGTTTAACCGGCGTTTGCAAACGATCTTCATCCGCTGCGTCTTTCACAATCATGTCAATTTCCGTTTGGGCTAGCATTTCTTCTAGCAAAGCGACACTTTTTCGTGGCACAAATCCCACCAAATAAAATCTATCTTTAACTACAGAAGCATATTGTTTAAGTTCTAAGCATTTTTTTAAAAATTTAACTTTACAATAAGCCTGCTGTAAAAATTCAAGATTTTCTTTAACCAAACTGTCAATCTTCACATTCAGTTCCTTTATTTTTGCACTAACTTTGCTAAGCTCTTCCTTTGCTTCTTGCAGTACAACATCTGCGGTAAACTTTTCAGATTTATCATAGCCCGGTACAATTATCCGTTCAAAATATAATGCTTTAAATATATTGTCCGTCTCTTTGTGAACTCCTCGTGGCACCATATACAAACACCAATCATACCTGCCATCATTATCATAAGAGAAACAAACAAACGGCTTGTCTTGGTAATATTTAAGCTTAAGATAAGATTCATGCGGCATATAACCAAACCGTACCTTAAACATCTGGCACCCAAATAATTCATCTAGCAAAATATCCATTCCCGTTAAATGAGACATCTGAGAAACTATATGAGAAAGTTCATTTTCTTTCTTTTCCAGTTCTTTTTTTGCTCCAAACAACACAGATATTTCATTATATAAATAAGTTACCCGCTCTTCCAAATCAGCCGTGTCAAGATCAAAAGACTCCGAATATTTATACTTAAATTTGCAGTTACACATTTCACTAATAGCTAGCAAACATTGGTATAGCTCTGCATACGGATTGCTTCTTAAAAAATTTGATATTAATTGCTTCTTGCGTTCACTTTCTTGCTTTTCATTAATATATTCCTCTTGCCTTTGCTCCCCAAGAGTAATATTATATTTTTCAGCTATTTCTTTAATTTCACTTGCAAAATCATCAGAGCTGCTATTTTCATCAAAATCATATTCTTTTGTATATTCTTTTAAATCCGATGCTTTTTCTGGATGAAAAGCCTTTAATTTCGCACAACTCAGTGCTGCAACATTAATCTCCTCCACATTTCCGCTCAAAGTTACTAAAACCATTTTTTCAATAGCCAATTTATAACCACCACCTAAAACCCTTTAGCATACCAACATTTTTTTTATCGCTTCTGGATCTTGCTTATTTTCAATCCCATAAATAACACTAACTAAATTCCTCTGTTCAAGCTCAGCTAAATTCATAAAACTCCAAAAAATCGCCTGAGCATAGCGTTCCATTTTCATCGTTTTCTTAGCGTCATTTAATAAATTCTTATTCATTTCCGCTTCCATAAATATATTTGAATCTAAATTGAAAATATACTGTTTATCTTTAAATAACACACTATAATCTTCTGTAATTTGCTTACAAAGTGCCAACCGTTTCCTTCCAGAATCCGCTAAATTCCCATATGGAATAATAAATTCCATAATCTCTTCCGCACTATAATCGTAGTATTTTTTAAACCTGTATATAACCTGCAAATTATAAATATCCGCCTGCTGTACAATCTTTTTTTCTAACTTACCTTTAAGTGCTTTATTACACTTTTTAAGATGCTCATACATTTGCTCATAAAAATAAGTTTTTAGCTTCTTTTCACAAAGCAGTATATTTATATTTTCTGGCTCAACATTCTCAAGTTCTGCTTTCAAAATAGCAACATATTTTCTATTTTTTATTCCTCTTAAAATGTCGGCAGTAGATTTAGCATTAACTATTATTCCAACATTCAATTTCATGTTCTGCACTAATTCCGCAGAATGAATTATACCAAAATCTTCATTCCTGCCAACTTTAAAAAGCAGAAGCATCGTAAGGAGCTGTTCAAGTTCAAAATCCAGCCAGAATAATTTAAAAAAGCTGTCAGAAAAATTATTAACATACTTTAATAATTTTTTATATTCCATAATCCTAGCGGTTTTAAACAGCCCTTCCAGCTCATCACACTTTATCGAGCTAGCATCAACGCCCTGCAAAACTGCACTAAAATGAGTTTCCTTAAGGTAAGCCACAATATCAGCCACATATTTCTTTTTTAGCAGTTCATCATAATCCTGCAGAGTCAAACGCCTACTATTCATTACTTTCATTTTTGTGACCAAAACATTGCTGCATAAATTTTCAAGCAATTTCGTCACCTCTTTATAATGCGCTGCAAAATATCATTAACCCAAGTGGCACGATTCATATCTTCATTTTCTGCCATTTTTTTTGCTAAAATTTCATATTTTGCACATACGCCATCAATAATCCTTGCTGTTTCCGCTTTAGATTTCAAATATAATTCTTTTTTCTTTTCAAGGAACATATCATCATACTGTTTTACAAGATCCATTTTTTCTTTGTTTGTACGCTCAATGATCTCACAAGCTTTTTTATTTGCTTGTGAGATCACTTCAACGGCTTTTGTGTCTATCTCTTTAATTCTGGCAAACACAATAAACCACTTCCCAGTTTAATAATTTGGTGGACGATAAAGGACTCGAACCTTTGACCCTCTGCACGTCAAGCAGATGCTCTACCAACTGAGCTAATCGTCCTTTTTACAACATACAGTTTTATTATACAACATAAGAATTCAAAAAGCAATTGCATTTTATAAAATTTCAAAAAAAATTCATAATAAATGGTCTTGTCAATTCATTTTAACAGAACGGCAAGACCGTTTACTCAATATCACTATAAACTGTTATCTTTGCTTTTCATTAACACTCACACCAATACATCTGCCTTCTGTTTTTGCAAAAGCATTCACAATAGTTCTAATTGCTGCAATTGTAAAACCATTTTTCCCAATAACACGTGCAATATCTGCTTTATCCACAAAAATTCCAACATGCGTATCATTAAGTGTAATTCTCAGTTCATATGGTTTTTCTGCAATCCCATCAACTATCGCTTCAACCAACTGCCTTAATGCCATAAAACATCACCTTCAACTAAAAGAATTACCCTCGTTTTTTCAATAGAATTTTCACTGTATCTGTCGGCTGTGCTCCGTTTTTAATCCAATAGTCAGCTCTTTCACTGTCAATCTTAACCACTGCCGGGCTTTTGTTAGGGTCATAATACCCAATTTCTTCAATAAATTTCCCATCTCGTGGCGAACGTACATCAGCAACCACTACTCTGTAAAAAGGATTCTTTTTTGCACCAATTCTTTTAAGTCTAATTTTTACCATAATAAATCTCTCCCATATCTTTAAAAATTTTAATAAATAATTCTTATCTGTGTTTCTTTTTTGGTCTTTTTAGTCTATCAAACCGTTTCATCGTTTCATTTATCGCTTCAAACTTTTTAAGCAGCCCGTTAATATCTTCAACTTTCTGCCCGCTACCTTTAGCAATTCGTTTTTTTCTGCTCGCATTTAAAATAGAAGGTGTAGCCCGTTCTTGCGGCGTCATAGAATATATAATTGCCTTCATTCTAATCAGCTCTTTCTCCCCCTGCTCCATCTGCTCATCCGTCACCTTTTTCCCAACCCCTGGTAACATCGAAGCTAAACTTTTAAGCGAACCTAATTTTTTTATCATTTCCATCTGTGAAAGAAAAACATTCAAATCAAATCTGCCTTTTGCTAAGCTTTTTTCCATCTTCTGTTTTTGTTCCGCATCAAAAGTCGCCTCTGCTCTTTCAATAAAAGAGAGCACATCTCCCATTCCTAAAATTCTAGAGGCCATCCTGTCTGGAAAGAACTCTTCTAAATCCTCTAATTTTTCTCCCACACCAATAAACTTAATAGGCTTCTTGGTCACTGCCGCCACAGAAACTGCCGCCCCACCACGAGCGTCACTGTCTAGTTTAGTAAGCACCACACCATCCACACCAATCAGTTCATCAAACTTTTGCGCCACATTCACAGCATCCTGACCAGTCATAGCATCTACAACAAGCAACGTTTCATTAACCGCAACAGTTTTTTTAATTTGCACCAGCTCATCCATCAAACTTTCATCAATATGCAACCTACCAGCGGTATCTAAAATCACAACGTCATAACCATTATCTTTTGCATATCTAACGCTGCGCTTAGCAATTTCAACCGGATTTTTCTTTCCTTCTTCAAATACAAAAACTTTTGCTCTTTCTCCCGCAAACTTTAGCTGTTCAATTGCTGCCGGCCTGTAAATATCACACGCCACAAGCATCGGTCTGCGCCCTTTAGATTTTAAACTATAAGCTACTTTAGCACTGTGTGTAGTTTTCCCGCTACCTTGTAATCCACACATCATAATAACTGTAGGCCCACTAGCTGCAAATTTGATTTTTTCATTTTTAGCACCCAAAAGTTTTATAAGCTCTGCATTTACAATCTTCACAACCTGCTGCCCGGGTGTCAAACTTTTCAACACTTCTTGGCTAACAGCAAGCTCTTGCACCTGCGTAATAAAATCACGCACAACATTAAAATTCACATCTGCTTCTAAAAGTGCTAGTTTAATTTCTCGCATAGCATTCTTAACATCCTGCTCGCTCAGCTTTCCTTTAGAGCGCAAACTTTTAAATGCAGCAGAAATTTTATCAGATAACCTTTCAAAAATCACAACAGAAACATCACCTCAGTTCACTTGTTTTTCAATCAGTTCATTAACAAGCACAGAGATATTTTCCATTTGTTTTGTAATTTCTGCCGAAAACAGATACTTTTGATTATAATCTATCACAGAATTAACTACTTCGGCAATTTTTTTACATTGCATTTGCAGATCTGCAAATTTTTTATTCAGGTGAAGTTTTTCTTCAAAATAAGATAAACTACCCTCTCCTTTTTTCACATGATCCCGCACACCTTGACGCGTTATCTTCATAATATCCGAAATTTCTCCCAACGAAAGATCTTCATTATAATAAAAATTAATTGCCTCATTTTGCTTATCTGTTAATAGTGCACCATAAAAATCCAAAAGGTTCGACATATTCAAATCTTTAGCCATTATTTTGTTCCAACCTTCCTCCATGCATCGCTTAGGTAAAGTCTGCAAGCTTTACCTAACCTATTATATAATATTTTATTTTGTTTGTCAAGCAATTATCTTTACAATCCCCTCCTTTATTTTAAATATTATTCTCATAAACATATTTAAAGTAAATTCCCTGCTTATATTTTTTAAGCTAAATCTATAAAATCAGTTGATAATTTTGTATTTGTTTGATATAATATTAATAAAAATTAAGAGGTGTTTATATGAACAAACAAGTAAAAAATATTATTACATTTCTGGTTATTGCAGCCACAGCGGGTTCAATCTATTTCACAATGAATCATGCAAAAAGCCATATTCAAAGTATAATAAATAACACAATACAAAAAGAAGATAAAAACATACCCCCAACTATCCCTTCAGAAGAAAACATACAAAAAGAAGCTATTCCACAAAAGCCAAACGAAGATTCTCAAAACAATAGTCAAACTCCTCCACAAAAACCTAATGAAAACAAACCAGATTCTAACAACTCACCAAACCAGCCTGCTTCAAACATAAAACTCACTTCTGGTTATTATCTTTTGTTCGCTATAGAAAGCTTTATAATCTCTTTGGCTTTAATTTATTTAATCCTGTCTAATCTCAGCAAAAAAACATTTCGCATTCGTTCTTCTATTTTTCCCACAATAATTGTAGCCGCCATTTTATTCATATTAAACGTTTATATAACAAATAATTACTTTTTAAATTTAAAACAGCTTAATATATCCAATATGAATAATAATCCATCAGCAATAGCTGCAATACAAATAGATAACGAAGAAAAAACACTCACCGGTAACTACACAACAACGGCCAACGACGAAAGTATCATCTTGGTAAAAAATAGCGGCAACTTAACTTTAAGCAATGCCGTGGCAACTAAAACTGCAGGAGATAGTTCCAATACCGAAAATTCTGAATTTTATGGCATTAACGCTGGAATTCTTGTAACCGCCAATTCAACTGCAAACATAACTAATACCCAAATATCAACCAACGCTAAAGGCAGTAACGCGGTTTTTTCAACCGGCACAGATTCAAAAATATATTTAACCAACACAAAAATCAATACCACAGGCGCTGGTTCTGCCAGAGGCCTCGATGCTACTTACGGCGGATATATTGAAGCAGATAATACTACAATAAACACACAAGGTAATTCCTGCGCTACACTTGCCACAGATCGCGGAGAAGGAACTGTAATTGCAAAAAATTCAACACTCACAACCAATGGTGTTGGCTCCCCTATAATTTATTCCACAGGCGATATAAGTATCTATAATACAAAAGGTACAGCTAATAATTCTCAGTTAGTGGTAATAGAGGGTAAAAATAGCGCCACAGTAGATAATTCCGAACTAAAATGCAGCGGTAAAGGTAATAGAAACAACGTAGATAACTGTGGAATTATGGTATACCAGAGTATGTCTGGCGATGCTAATGAAGGCACAGGAACCTTAAACATCAAAAACTCCACACTAGAAATCAACTCAGATTCAAACTACTATAACACTGCTCCATTTTTCTTCATAACCAATACAAAAGGTATAATCAACCTTCAAAATAGCACACTAAAATACGGCAGTAATATTTTAATGAATATACAAGGGACTAATGAATGGGGCCGTTCCGGTCAAAATGGTGGAGATGTAACTTTAAACACCTCATCACAAAACTTAACTGGAGATATAAAAATAGATAATATAAGCACACTTCAAATCAATCTAAATAATTCCAGCACATTTAATGGTGTAATAAATAACCAAAACACAGCAAAAAATGTTGTTTTAAATATAGATAAAACCTCCTCACTAACTTTAACCGAAGATACTTACCTAACCAGCCTAACCGACGAAGATAGTTCTTATAAAAATATCAATTTCAACGGATATAAATTATATGTAAATGGAATCCCTATCAACTAAAAAAACGCCCAAATTTCTTTCTGTCAAAGAACTGCATAGTACATTCTCATCTCCAAATTGTTTATTTGACATAAAATGTATAATTATGCTATTATAAGTAATAAATATTCATAATATTAGTTGTTTTTTAATAAGGAGTATATGCTATGCGGATTACTTTCAAAAAAGCTTTAATCTTCAGTATGTTTTTTTGCTTCTGCATCCCAAGATATGCATTTTCCAAAACAGTAATCTCACATTTCGAAGATTTTACTTCCACCGACCAAAAATATGTATTATACGAAAACCTACAAATTCTAGATCCCACAAAGTTGCTAAATCACGGCGAAGAACATCATACACCAATCCTCATCCACAAACCATCTCACGGTGCAGAGCTTGAAAATAGCCGTATAACATATCACGTTCATGGTGTCACAGAATTGCGTGTTACTATCTTTCATAAACTAGGCACATTCGCCACACAACAAACAGACCCTTTCTCCGCAAGGGAATATCCATATAAATTAGGTGGCAACGCAGGCCCTGCTTATAATGTTTACTATTCTTCCACAGACGGTGCTTTATACCTTAACCACCGTAACGAAACTTGGCTTGAATGCATATTCGATAACCCCACTAGAGCATTCTGCTTTCGTAGAACCGACAAAACTTTTAATGAACAAGATCTAGGCCCTGTTTTAAGCTTTTACGGCGTCAACGTCTACACCAGCTCAAATAATATTACAAACTTCAAACTGATCCCAAAATGTTCAATCACAAAAGAACCAAATCAAATTCAAATTTTTGCAGATATAGCCCAACCAGATTATTACAAAGAAACTATTACATTCTCTATCCCCCAAAACGCAGACATTATTAAAATTGTGTTTTCAGATATAAACCAATATAAAGATAGCGATGATGAACAACATAACATTCCAACAGATGATATACTAAATTCCATGTTAATCAGCTCAATAGAATTTGTAGGCGAAAATATTGATTTCTCTAATTATAACTACCAAGATGACATTACCGAGATGAAGAATTTAGAACTAATAAAGATAAAAGAAAACCTTGCTCAAAAATCAGCAAAACCTAAAGTAAATAAAAATGAATCTAAAAAAAGAGAACAACCAAAGGTAGAAAAAATTGTCAATATCGAAAAACATATCCATGAATATACAATAAACCATATAAACCAAGCTCCTGCCCCAAGGCCAGATATAATTATGGTCAGCCCAGATACCTCAGAGGCAATATTGGAAGAAGAATCAACTCCACCGCAAGATATTTCCGCTGCCATACAAGAACAAGAAGCGAACCTTCAAACAACTCAATCCATATCCCAAAATGAGGAATCCAAAACCAAACCAGCATCACAAAAATCAAAAAAATCAGCAGCTGCTAAAACTAAAAAAATAAAAGAGAAGTCTACTAAACAAAAGAATAAAAATAAATCAAAAAAAGTTAGTAAAAAACGCAAAAAAGAAAAAGATAAAGAAGATGATGACTCTCCCGAATCTGCAGACTCTCAAGCTACCGAATTCACTCCCAAACAATCAAAAGCTCTCGGCTATTTTTATATATGCTCTGTTATCTTTGTGCTGCTGTTTTCCACATTTCACAAAGCTATTGTAAAGCTCTTCAGTCATTTATCACTAAAAAAACTTAAATTTATAAATTTTAATAAAAAGAGGTGATCAGATTAATAAACCGGCTAATGTTTTAACATTATAATAAGGTGGTTCAAAATTAAATATTCAAAGGGGGAATTTAAATGTTTACAAAAAGGCAAATTCAAAGTAGACTAAAAAGAGGTCTCGCGGTATTTTTATCTGCCAGTTTAGCTTTTTGTTGTACCAATTCCACTTTTGCCATGCGAACTGCAAAACATAAAGACAATAAACCCACTTCTCATATAACTAGAACATACGTTACCGATGTATTAATTCATGAGTACGAAATAGAAGCAGCCGATCTCGACATCTGCCTTGATGAGGTACTAGCAATAAAAAAAGATGTTGGTTCATTTGAATATGATATAGCCACAACACTTCAAAAATTAGTTGCTGTATACAGTGACGTTGCCGTGCATACAATCACAGCTAGCTCCGGCGCTGGTGTAGCAAGTCCAATAATAGCAGACGCCGTGCGAGCTCTTAGTCTGCCCGTGTTAAAAGCGTTGTGTAATGCAGCAATAAGGGGAGTAACAAAAATCCAACTAAAAAAAATCATGCCACAAATTCAAAACGGCATACGTGTTAAGGTCTTCTACAGCGGCGGCTGGGATGAAGAATGCCACTGCAGTAATCCTCTAGCTTGTAAAGCGTCATGTAAAAGAGATTATTATCCAACCACCCAAGTAGTTCTAGAAGCATATTAAAAATCATTTTTAAAATTAATCAACTTGCATTCAATAGTGAAATCTAGTATACTAACATCATTAAAATTAGGAGGTAAAAACTTTGGAAACATATGTGTTTATGCTCATTTTAACATGTTATTGTTTTTTACACCTTGCCATTATATTAATAATAAATAAACAGCGCAAAAAATTACTAAACTCTACCAATTTTGATTCTTTACGAGATTCCTTAAATGTAAAGTTACATCCCGTTGTTGAATGGTTAATTTACATTGGCCTGTTTTTCATGGGTGGCATTTTTGAGTTGATAATAGTATATTATTTGTTTCACCCTATTCCTAAAAATAAAGCAGGCGAATACGACTATAAAAACGGCCAACTTGTATTCACAGATAAACAGGAAGATACAAATCAACCAAACACCTAGGAATTATTCCTAGGTGTTTGGTTTAGCGCATAAACTAAGCCTATTCAAACAAAATTCAGCTTTAAAGCTTTCCAGGCATCCAAAACCCTTTTTAACTCTTTTAAATTATCCTTCTTATTTTCTAGCTTAATAACTAACTTCCTGCCAGATCTACCCTGCTCCAACGTAATCCCTTTAATACCTTTGAGCAGTAATTCTAATTCATCATCCGTAAATTCAGAACACAACAAATCTATTTTATTTCCACGCTGTTTAATTTCCACAATACCTAATTCACCAGCCATCCTTCTAACCAAAACCACACTCAACAAATTCTCCACAGAGCTAGGCAACCTTCCATATATATCACGCAGATCTTCCCGTAATTCATCAGCTTCTGCCATACTTTTAATCGCTGCTATCTTTTTGTAAATACTCAGCTTTGTAGATATATTTTTAATATACTCATCTGGAATAAACGCGGTAACATCAATATCAACTGAGCAATCTTCAAAACTTTCCACTTCTTCCCCAGATTCAAACATCAGCGCTTCATTTAATAGCTTCATATACATGTCATAGCCAACCAAATCAATCTTGCCATGCTGAACATCGCCTAAAATATTCCCCGCCCCACGAATTTCTAGATCTCGCATAGCAATCTTAAACCCGGCACCAAATTGCGCAAACTCTTTAATCGTATCTAAACGTTTCTGCGCAACTTCAGAAAGCACTCTATCTTTCTTAAATAAAAAATATGCATAACTCCTGCGGCTAGAACGCCCAACCCGACCTCTTAACTGATGTAATTGCGAAAGCCCTAAATTCTGCGCATCTTCAATAATCAACGTATTGCAGTTAGGAATATCAACACCGGTTTCAATAATCGTGGTGCAAACTAAAATATCAGCCTTCCCATCCAATAACAAATTCCAAGAATTCGTAATTTCCTCATGGCTCATCTGCCCATGAGCAACAATAATGCGGGCACTACTTCCCATCAAATTCTGTAGCTTTTGCGCCGTTTCATATATCGAATCCACTCTGTTGTGCACATAAAACACCTGCCCACCACGCCGCAACTCATTTTTAATTGCCTCTTTAATAGCCAATTCGTCATATTCAAGCACCTGCGTCTGCACTGGCAGCCTGTTTAGCGGCGGAGTATTAATTACCGAAATATCTTTAATTCCCATCATCGCCATATTAAGCGTTCTCGGTATAGGCGTCGCAGAAATAGATAAACAGTCCACATTTTTCTTTAGTTCTTTAATATACTCCTTGTGCCGCACACCAAAGCGCTGTTCCTCATCAATAATCATAAGACCAATATCAGCAAATTCCACATCTTTTTGGAATAACCTGTGCGTACCTATAACAATATCCACTTCACCATTCTTCAATTTTTTAAGAATTTCTTTTTGCTCTTTTGGAGTTTTAAAACGTGAAAGCAATGCAATACTTATCGGGAACTGACTAAAACGATCAAGCGCTGTGTTGTAATGCTGCCAGGCTAAAATCGTTGTAGGTGCAATTATCGCAACCTGCTTAGAATCCATCACACACTTAAAAGCCGCTCTAAAAGCTATCTCTGTTTTTCCCACTCCAACATCGCCGCAAAGTAGCCTGTCCATAGGCCTCTGCGCTTCCATATCTTTCTTCACTTCGGCAATGCACCTTAACTGGTCAGGAGTTTCCTCGTACCCAAAAGCCTGCTCAAATTCATTCTGCCACTCCCCATCAGCAGAGAACGCAAAGCCTGTAACATTTATTCTTTTAGCATAAAGTAGCGCTAATTCTTTTGCCAACTTGCTAACTTCTTTTTTAACTTTTAAGCGCGTTTGCTGCCAACCTTTGCTGTTTAACCGATTCTTTTTAATATTTTTTGAACTACCTAAATATTTAGCTAACATATCAAGCTGAGTTGCCGGTAAGAACAAAACATCTGTTCCGTCATATTCAATTTTAATAAAATCTTTCTTCACCGAGTCAATCTTAAGCTGTTCAATTCCGGCAAACATCCCAATACCGTGTTTTGTGTGCACCACATAATCCCCAATATTCAAATCAACCAAACTTTGTAATGGCGCAAGTTTCTTTAGCCTACCTGTTTCTTTAAATAACGCATCATTCTCAAAATCCTGTGGGTAAGTTAACACCACAATTTTACCATCATCATCGCGCACCCCGCAAGAAAGCCCGTTGCTTAATACCCAAACATCCACACCATTTGGCAACTCGCCTGTGGCACTAGCTAAACCGGCTTTAATGCCTTTAGATTTTAAAAAATTCGCTAGAGCTTGCGCATTTTTCTTATTCTTTGTGCAAATTGCACAACTAAAATTTTCTTTCGAAAATGCTTCAATTTCTTTTAAAATTTGCGCAAAATTCACTCTAATTGGAGACAAATTTGCACTTTTTTGATGCTTTTTTGCATCAATTTTAATCAGAGAAATCTCTTCGTCAAAATGCTCAAAAATAGTTTTATGCCAATTTAAACCTGCTAATTTTTCAGTTAAATTTCGCCATCCAATGCCAATTTCTGCCTGCGGTCTCAAAATCCCTTCTGCTTTTAAATCAGCTAATAAATTTTTCTCCTCTAACTCAGCTTGTTTTGCTTTTTCTGCCACTTTGTTACTTTCACAAATAAAAAGTTCACAAACCTCACCCATATAATCAAGCAAAGTCTCTTTCTTATCATAAATCACGTCAAAATATCGGTCACTTAAACTAAATTCAATACCACTTTCTAACCGCTTTATATCCTCACTAAGCCCTAAAATAGGCTGCCGTTCATTAATTTCTTTTAAGCTCTCAAGCAATTTCCCCTGTGCATAAATAGCTTCTTTAACCGGCAGCACTTCCAGTTTCTCTTTTGTGGATTCTCTGCGGTTTGTTAATACATTTAATTCAAAAATGTTTTCTATTTCATCGCCAAAAAACTCAATTCTCATCGGCTTTTTTTCACCAGGTGAATATATATCCACAATACCGCCTCTAACTGCAAATTGCCCTGGCACCTCCACAAATTCGCAGGCTAAATATCCAAGTTCGCAAAGCCTTTGAGTAAGCTGCAAAATACTTATCTCATCGCTTTTGCGCAACACAAAAGAGTTTTCTGCTAGAACTTTTTTTGGCATAACAAACTGCTGCGTTGCTTTTGGTGTGGCAATAATCGCCTTGCAAGCGCCATTTTTAAGCTTATTTAAAACCGTTATTCTTGCAAGTTCGTATTCGTTATTTTGAGCTAAAACCGGCAAAAAATTAAAATCACGGCTCGGGAATAAAACCGCAATTTCATCACCTATAATTTCGTTTATATCTCTAACCAGTTTTGTGCCCACACTTTCATCTTCCACTAAAACTAAAGCTCTTCTGCCCTCTTTTACTGCATTTGCAATAGCACAAGCTTGTGTCAGCGTACTGGCACTCACTACTCCCAAAGAGTTCACTTTAGGCCAATCGGCTATTTTAAAACCCCAACTTAAAAATTCTAAAAACGTCATTAACTAAACTCTCCCTAAGTCTGCCCTTTTATATTGCTATTATAGCTGTTCATTGCCGCAGAAACCCCGTTATTTATTATATCTATTATTGCTTCTGCTGCATCAGGTAGCGAGCTTTCAACTGTTTTAAGTTCATCTTCATTAAACCTTTGCAAAACCCAATCTGCTAAGTTCATCTCTTTTAAAGGCTTTGCTCCCACACCATATTTTAGTCTAACAAATTCTTGTGAATCTAAAAAATCAATTATACTCGTTATGCCATTATGCCCCCCTGCAGAGCCACCTTGTTTTATTTTAAAGCGTCCTAACGGTAATGTAATATCATCGTGCACAACTATTACATTTTGAGGAGAAATATTATAATATTTTACAAATTGGCTCACCGCCATGCCAGAATTATTCATAAAAGTTTGAGGTTTTAGCAAAATAATTGTTTTATCTGCTACTTTCAATTTTGCATACAGTGCATTAAACTTGGTACTTTTAAGCTCTATACCTAATCTTTTACACAGTGTATCAATAATTGCAAAGCCCACATTGTGCCTTGTGTTTTGGTAGCCCACTCCTGGGTTGCCAAGCCCTGCCACAATTAGTTTCTGTTCCGATTTTTTAAATATTTTCAGCATAAATTTCTCCCGTTAAATCTACAAATTTCTATTCATACATCTACATTGCTACCACATGATTTTTTATAGAGTATTTTATTTAAAACCTGTGTGTATATAAACGATACCAAAGCACCATATAATGCAGAGGTTATATCTTTATACACAATCGCAGAAAGCCCTATAACTGTCACATCAAAATAGAGCATTATTGTGCCAACTTTAACCTTAGGGTATTTTAACTTTATAAGCATAGAAACAATATCCGACCCGCCGCTTGTGCTACCACTTTTAAATATACACCCTAAACCTATTCCACTCAAAACTGCACCACATATACAAAAGATCAACCTGTTTCCGCAAAACTCCGGTAAAATTGCTCCAAAGAGATTTGAGGTTAATGCAATTGTTATTATTGTAAAAGCGCTTTTTATACAGAATTCTTTGCTTAAGTATATAAACGCAAGTATTAAAAGCGGTATATTTATTAAAAACAAAAATGAACCTAAGTCATTCCTATTAAGAATATACCCAATTAAACTGGCAATCCCTGCAAAACCGCCAAGCCCTGCTTTATTTGGGAATATAAAACAGCGCCAACCTATAGCAAACAATATAATGCCAGTAAAATCTAATGCTAAATATTTTAAAATCGCTATTATTTTCTTCTTCATTGTTATTCTCCTGGTTCTTTTGCATTACATTCATCTAAATAAGCATAAATATAATCAAATATCTCTTTTATTCTGGCATAATCTTCGTTTAAATATAAATAGCCAAACAAAGCTTCTAACCCTGTAGCCTTTTTATACTCTATTGGGCTAGCATTTTTTGGGCAGCTATTAATTTTATGATTCCTGCCCCGTTTTAAAATGTTATATTCCTGCTCTGTTAGCTTGGTTTTAAGCATATTATAAGCCACTGCTTGCGCTTTGGCACAAACCTTTTTTACCGCATTTTGATGCAACACAATCGAGGGCATGTTGGTATTTTTTGCTATCTCTTCACGCACAAGCAGTTCATAAACTGCATCACCTAAAAAAGCCAGGTTAGAAACCCCAAGCTCTGCCGCTTTTATATTGCCCACAAACAATCCTCTTCTCTTATGTATTTATTCAATATATTCAAATTCAAAGTCAAAATCTTCTATTCTAACGGTATCGCCGTTTTTAGCACCCAGCTCCTTAAGCTTTGCATTTACTCCCATTCTATCTAATGTTTTTTCAAAATACTGTAACGCCTCGTAATCAAATATATCCACCGATTGTAAAATTCTAACCAACTTTGCAGATTTTATTACAAAATAATCCGCCTCTTTTTTTGCCTCAAATTCATTTGTTTCTGCTTTTTTAATATTCTTCATATTATAGACTTTTCGCTCTGCTTCTGGTTCAAATGTTTCTATTTTAGGCAGTTTTTTTAGTTTGTTAAACACTCCCCACTTGAGCTCTTCTAGGCCCTTTGATGTTGCTGCACTAATTAAATAAAACTCCAGTTTCTGCTTAAGTATATAATCTTTAAGTTTTTCAATCTGTTCATCTGTAGCCGCATCTATTTTATTAGCCACTACAATTTGAGGTTTTGTGCATAAGTTTTTGTTAAACTGAGCCATTTCGTAATTTATGTGTTTAAAGTCTTCAATTGGGTCGCGCCCATCTGCAGCAGATACATCAAGCACGTGCAGGAGCAGCCGGCAACGCTCAACATGGCGCAAAAAACTATGCCCCAAACCTTGCCCTTGGCTTGCGCCCTCTATAATTCCCGGAATATCTGCAACCACAAAAGAGTCTTGTTCCGACACTCTTACCACGCCAAGTGATGGTGTTAATGTTGTAAAGTGATAATTTGCAATCTTGGGTTTTGCATTGCTAATTTTAGAGATGAGAGTTGATTTACCCACGTTAGGGTAGCCTACCAAGCCAACATCTGCAAGCAGTTTTAGCTCCAGAGTTAAATTAAGAGCTACACCCTGCTGCCCCGGAATGGCAAACCGCGGAACCTGACGTGTGGCAGTGGCAAAATGCTGGTTCCCCTTGCCGCCCCTGCCACCTTTAGCCAGTAGGAATTCTTCTCGGTCAGACATGTCTACAATAATTTCTGCTGTCTCTTTATTTTTAACAATCGTTCCTCGCGGAACTTTTATTATTATATCTTCGGCATCTTTGCCAGTGCAATTGTTCCGTTTGCCGTTTTCGCCATTTTGCGCAATATATTTCTTTTTATACCTAAAGTTAACCAGTGTATTTAAATTATCATCCACACGCAGAATAATATCTCCGCCTTTGCCGCCATCGCCGCCATCTGGGCCACCTGCAGATACATATTTTTCGCGGTGAAAGCTAACCGCACCGTTACCGCCACTGCCAGATCTCACCTCAATGTCTACTATATCTATAAACATAGCTTAATTCTCTCTCTTTTTTAATATTTTACTTTAGCCACAAAAGCCTGAGTGATGCACACCACTCAGGCTAAAAATTAACGATCTTAATAAAAACAAGCTTTTTAAACCGCGTATACACTAACCTTTTTTTTGTCGCGACCCAAGCGTTCAAATTTAACTTTGCCTGTTACCAATGCAAATAATGTGTCATCGGAGCCACGCCCCACATTTTTGCCCGGATGAATATGTGTGCCGCGCTGCCGGACTAATATATTACCTGCCAAAACTGTTTGGCCATCTGCTCTTTTAACTCCTAGCCTTTTCGATTCTGAATCTCTGCCGTTTTTTGTTGAACCTGCCCCTTTTTTATGAGCAAAAAACTGCATGCTTATAATTAACATTCTTTACACCTCCAATATAATTACCTTGATTGTTCTTTTATAATTTTTTGCTAGTAATTTTAAATGCAAATAGAACGATTCTATAAACGCATAACCAGACTTTAAAGCGTCTGTTTTATTGTTTGCTATGATTTTTAAAGCTATATTATTCTCGTCCTTTTTAATTTTGCATCTTAATTTTAATATTTCTGTTAAGCCATTTGTGACCATCTGCAAAGCCGAAGAAACCGCCGCACAAACAATATCTTTGCCGTAATCTGCATAATTTGCATGGCCAGAGATATTAAACCCTACAAAATTTTCTGCTGATTTCTCAAACTCTGCAATAATCATTTAATTTATGCCTCGTTAATAGAAATAATTTGCAGTTTTGTGTAGAGCTGCCTATGCCCTAACTTGCGCTTTTCATTCTTCTTTGGCTTATAAGTAAACACTGTAATCTTGCGTGCTTTGCCGTTTTTTAGCACCTTTGCCACCACATTTGCTGTGGAAAGTGTTTTACTGTCTACAATCAACTTTTTGCCATTGTGGAGCGCAACAATATCTGTTAAACTAACTTCTGCGCCTTCTTCGGCATTCAAGCGTTCAACAAAGATTTCGTCGTTTTGTGAAACTTTATATTGTTTGCCTCCTGTTTTGATTACTGCATACATTAAACTTACCTACCTATTCGTAATCTCGCTGCGGCGGGCAGCCAAAACAAACTCTGGCATTTAAAACCCACAACACGCGGCTTTTGTATTATAGCACAACAAATACCAAAATGTCAAGCAATCTGCGTAAATTTAATTAAACCCTCTGTTGATTTATAAAGTTTAAACTAAAATTTTAAATTCAAAGCCATGGTCTCTAAAGTATTCTATTACACTGGGCAGCGCTTTAACTGTCTCCTCTTTGCCATAAGTATCATGCATAAGCAACACAACTAGCCCTGGCAATTCTTCAACTTTGTTCCCGTTTGCATCCACGCTTTTTGTGATGTAAGGCGCAAGCTCTTTCTTCATATATTCAAGCAGTTCTTGTGCATTCTTCTTTTTGCCTTCTGCATCACCTGTCAGCGCACTCCAATCTATAGATGCCATATTATTTGCTTTAAGATATTCTTTTAGCGGCTCCATATTCTTCCAAGACATCATTCCACCCGGGCATCTAACCACCCTTGTGGAAAATTTAGGGCCTATAACCTCTTTAAAAACAGCATCTGTTTTTTTAAGATCTGCTTTAAAGTTTTCTAGGTTCAAATTACGCCCCGGGTAAAGATAGCTATATTCATGGCTGTATGTGTGGTTTGCAATTGCATGCCCTTCAGCAAATTCACGCTTGAGCAATTCTTTTGTTCTCTCTGAATTTACTTGAGAGCCTAAAATACAAAACGTTGCTTTTACATCATACTTTTTTAAAATATCCAAAATCTGCGGAGTGTTTGTGGTAGAAGGTCCATCATCAAACGTTAAAAATACAGTTTTGGTACCCGGTATGTTGCGTGCTTCATCTTTACCCAACGGAGAATAGTTATAACTTCTTAAACGTTCCCAAACTTCCATTGCGTCGTAGCCATTTTTCTTTGCAGAATCCGGCAGTGCGCCCACTGCCTCAATATCTATCCCCGGTTCCGGTATTTTTTGCACCTTTGGTATTTTTGCTACCATTGTTTTCTGTGTGGTGTTAATCCTCTGTGGCTTTAGAGGCTTTTTGCGCTGCAAACACAAACCTGTAATGCAAACCGCATACACTAAAACTACAATCAATATAAATTTTCTTAATAGAGTTCTACTTTTCCTCGCCATTTTCAACTGCCTCCAATATTATTTATTTTTATAAATTTATTACAGTATCCCTGCAAATTTTTACGCACAAAAAAGTTTTCAACATTTGTTCCACGTGGAACAAAATTAAAAAAATACTTTAATAAAGCCACAAACTTAAATTTTTTTGTACTTTTTTGAATTTTGATATTGGCATTTGATATCCTTAAACTAAACTGATATAATAATTATATATTATATTATTACGATTTTCAATACTTAGAGGTGATAAAAATGTTATGTGGAAAGTGTAAAGATTGCAAGGCAAAAAATACATATTCCTTGCTGAGTGATCTTCCAATAGGGAGCTCTGCTTTAATTTTAGATATTTTAGATAACAGTAAGCTTAAACGCAGACTGGTAGATATGGGGTTAACCCCTGGTACCAAAATCACTCTCACACGCTGTGCACCGCTTGGTGATCCAATAGAGATATCTCTTAGAGGGTATAGCCTTGCTCTACGCAAAGATGAAGCTAAAAATATTCAAATTATACCTAATTGCAGCCAGATTAACAATTATAAAATATAAAAAATAAATTTTAAAAGGTGGTGATTTTATTTTATGGAAAATCAACAAACTAATTATACTAAACACACCATAGCCTTAGTTGGTAACCCAAACATTGGTAAAACCACAATATTTAACAAACTAACCGGAGATGACCAGGCTATAGGTAATTGGCCCGGTGTTACAGTTGAAAAAAAACAAGGAAAAATAAAATATTCCGAATACGATATTGAACTTACCGATCTGCCAGGTATATATTCTTTAACTGCCTACTCTGCAGATGAGCTTGTTGCCCGCAAATTTATTTTAGATGAAAAGCCGCACGTTTTGCTTAATGTGGTAGATGGTACTAACCTGGAACGGAATTTGTATCTTTCTGTGCAACTTCTAGAAATCGGTGTTCCTACTGTGCTTGCTATAAACATGGCAGATGAACTTAAACGCAAAGGTATTACTTTAAATACCCAAAAGCTCGCACAAAAGCTAAACATTCCAGTTATAGATATCTGCGCTATAAAAAACCAAAGCTTAGATGAGCTTGTTAAAATCTGTGAAGACACTGCACACCATACTAATTATGAACCCAATTTTATAAAATATAATGAACCTACAGAAGTTGCAATTGCCGAAATTTTTGAGCTATTTAAATTAAAAAACAACTCGCTCTCTCGGTTTTTCTCTATTAAATTATTAGAAAAAGATGAAACTATATTTAATCTGCTCACTCAAAACATTGCACCGGATGAACAATTAACATTAAAACAAAGTCTGCAAGAAATAACTAAACGCTATGAACAAAAATATCACTTTGGATCGTGCGAAAGTTTGATTGCAGATGCGCGTTATGAATTTATAACTAGCCTTTTAGAAGGAGTTGTATTTAAAAAAGACAAAAAATCAAAGCACAGTATTTCTGATAAAATTGATAAAGTAGTTTTAAATAAATATACCGCTTACCCTATATTTCTTCTTGTTCTACTAGCTATTTTCGCAATCTCTTTTGATTATGGTGGGCAAAAATTAACTGACAAAGTTAGCGATTTTATAAATACCACTGTGTATAATTATGTGGCTATATTTTTAACCAATTGTTCCGCACCGGTTGTGTTAAAGCGGTTAGTACTAGAAGCTGTTTTGGGTGGTGTGGGTAGTGTGCTCACCTTTTTGCCACAGCTTTCTTTGCTTTTTATGTTTTTATCTCTTTTAGAAGATAGCGGCTATATGGCGCGCATTGTTATGATTACTGATAAACTGCTTAAAAAGCTTGGAATTACCGGCAAAGCTTTTATTCCAATTATTATGGGGCTTGGCTGCACCACATCTGCTATAATGTCTACCAGAATTATAGAAAACGAACATGAGCGTAAACGTACAATTTTGCTGTTGCCGTTTATCTCTTGCAGTGCTAAATTGCCTGTGTATGGGCTTATTGCAAATATCTTTTTCTCTAGGCATTTAGGACTTGTTATTTTCAGCATGTATCTTATTGGTGTGCTTTTAGGTGTTTTAGTTGCGCTTATCTTTAAAAAATTCTTTGCTAAAACAGAAGACAGCATCTTTTTAATAGAGCTGCAACCATACAAAATACCTTCTGTTAAGGTTGTGCTTGCAAATACTTTAAAAGAGTGCTGGGAATTCGTTAAAAAGGCGGGTACAGTTCTATTCTTGGTGAGTGTATTAATTTGGGTTCTTTCTAACTTTAACTGGCAGTTTAAAATGGTTGACCCCGGCACTGAAAGTATTTTAAAAAGCTTTGGAGTAAAACTTGCTCCTCTGTTCAAACCTCTTGGATTTGGGTATTGGCAGATTGTGCTTGCGTTAATAAGCGGGCTTGTTGCCAAAGAGGCAATTGTTTCTTCTTTGAGTGTAATTTATGGCGAAATTGCGGTTTTAAGTGCTTCTTTAACTAATGTGATTTCGCCACTTGGAGCTTATTCGTTAATGCTTTTTATATTATTATACACACCGTGTGTTTCGGCTTTTATGGCTGCAAAAAATGAATTTAAAAGTTTTAAACCCGCTGTATTTTCTATGGTTTGGCAGATTTCAATTGCTTACATTACTTCTCTTGCTTTCTTTCAAATTAGTTCCTTTATTTTAAAATAAATTGTGCTCCTGTGTTTGTTCTGCATAAAATTACGTGCTTCAAACAAAAAAATCCTCTCCCGAATTGGAGAGGATTTTTTATTATATCTTTAGATAAAAACTAAAACTTTAAGCTATTGCGCAACAGATTCTGGTCCTTCTATAAGTAGGTCTATTAATTGCCCAGTTAAATTCTGCATATTAAAAATCTGTGTGAACATCATCTGCAAAGCTGTCATGCAATTTTCTAAAAATGCGTCATTTTTTACAGTGTCTATTTGCGCTTCTAAAGCATCTTTATCTAAAAGTGTAAAACACGCCTCATCAGATGCATCACTTAAGCTTTGCAAAGAATATAAATCTTCCTCTAACATTCTTTGGCTAATTCCCAACTCCATCATAGAACTTTGAACATAATCCGCGGCCTGTTCAATCTGTGCCTGAAATGCATCTGCCCACTGCGAAAATCTCTCTCCATTTATCATTGCAAGCTGCCCGCTTTGTTCAACCGTTGCCAAATACCCTTTACAAGCATCTGCATCGTGAGCAACTGCATTTGAAATGTTTCGAAGATAATTTACAAATTCTGCTTTTTTTGCACCAATTGCCGCAAAAAACGCATCATATGGCGCTTCGTTAGCATAATTATAATTAAATAAGCAATCATCCATTCTTCTGCGCATATCCTCAAGCTCTAAATAATACTGCCCAGCTTCTTCTGTTATTTTTTTACTGTCTCTAAATTCATCTAAAGTAATGCCTACCAACCATTTGGTATGTAATATATTCACTGCCTGTATTAGCCCTTTTACTCCTAATGTTGCAAAACTATTATAAACATCAGCTTGCGGGTGCCCCGCTGCATAATCCTGCCTTAGTTGATCTAATTTTTGGTAAAACCTAGGATATGCTGCTGCAAAATCTAAACCCATAGCATTAAGAGCACCAATTCTATTGAAAAAATCAGTAAAATTAGCATCCGTTATATTAGCCATGGAATTATGCATTGTTATTCCCAAATCTCTCATTGCTCGGCCTAAGTCCTCAGCAGCCTGCGAATTAATGGCTGCTTTTCTAGCTCTTAAAGCATTCATTTTTGCTCCTAACTCTGCTTGCGCATCAAACCCTTCGCCAAACACTGTATCGGCATCTTGCGCTTTTAAGCCCATAGAATTTGTGCTCATAGCCTTAAACTGCAGCGAAGCTTGCATTGCTTCATTTGGCGGGTTAATTTTTAAATTTTCATCAACAAATAAATTTCTGCCATTAAATACCGCATCTTCTGCCGCTTTATCTATATTTTCTAGCCCTGCCTGAATAAAAGCACCCAAACTATCTATCTGCTCTTCAGATTTCATACCGGTTAAAGCTCTGGTGGTATAAGCTCTCATCCGGGCAATGTTTGTGCTAATTGAATCAAGAGCATTTCTGGCTATTTCTAAAGCTGCAACCGCTTCGTTTATATTCCTAGCCCCTTCTGTATAACTTATTACGCGTGATTTAATACCCGCAGAAATTGAAACTGCAGAAGAATCATCTTTGCAACTAACAACCCTCTTGCCTGTTCTTAATTGCTCTGCCGAATATGCCTTTGCCCTACTTGCTTTTTGGGCTGTGCGCAAAGAACCCCCTATTGTGTTTTTAGAAATTGAGTTAATTGTTGACATAAATTCTTCCACTCCTGGTAAATATATTGTTCAAATTGTCTTGAATATGGTTGTATATCCTTATCAAATTTGTAATCGTATAATATTCGGCAAAATATTTTAAAACTTAATAGGTATATTCAATTTTTTGTATTTTTATTATTTTAAAAAATATGTTAATGGGAATACTCTTTGTTAGCTTTAACATTCCAAAGTGGTAAGCAAAGTAGTGCCCCAATAAATGCAATTACTCCCCAATATATTAACAATAACCGTGCATCGCCATATTTCTTTTGCGAAATATTTAGTGTTCTTCCGTTAACATACTGCCCAAAAGCTGCACCAAAATAACCGAGCAAACTGGTGAAACCGGACGCCGCTGCTGCCACTTTTTTAGACGAAGATTCAACTGCGCATATTCCTCCCACCAAAACCTGCGGCACACATACAGAAAACCCT
Source organism: Oscillospiraceae bacterium (assembly GCA_017414435.1). Classification (GTDB taxonomy): domain Bacteria; phylum Bacillota; class Clostridia; order Oscillospirales; family Ruminococcaceae; genus RGIG1955. Next base: position 43,392 of record JAFQMN010000009.1, on the reverse strand, counting down.
GCCACACCAAGAGATAAAAATGCTACAATGTTTTTTGCTATATAATTATTGGCAATTGGTGAAAGTGGAGAACTGCCTAGCCATATTCCAATTACAGATATAGAACCTATTAGCAAACACCAAAAATTTGCTGGTGTTCGTTTCCCTTTAAAAAGTTTTTCTGAAATTACCGGTGCCAGCAACGTGCCAAAAAAGCCTATAGCACAAAGTGTTGACGCTTTTAGCGCTGCTAAATTATCTATACTAGCAAGTGAAGCAGAAAAATTCTTAAAATGCTTTTGTTCCCCAACTAAAATTTTAAATATCCAGTCTACTGGACCCATTCTAAAAATATATACACAAAAATAGATTAAAGACAAATTCCACATTACTTTATTTCTTAAAATATACTTTACAAATATCTGAAAATAACTCAAGTTTGCTTCGGCATCTTTTTCTTGTTTTTCTGCCTCTGTTAATTCATCTAACCTTGTTTGGTAAATTTCTTCAACATCTGGCAGCCCTAAACTCACAGGCCTATCTCTTAAAGAAAACAGTCCTATTGCTCCAATTATTAACGACAATAAAAATGGTACTGCAAACATAGCTTCTAAACCCCATTTGCCTAAAAAATGCTGTGCTATTTTTGCAATAGGCAAAGAGATATTCATAGCTAAAAAGGTGCCCAGTTCATGCGATGTTGACCATCTGGCCCACCATCTTGCTCTTGTTGCATTTGGGAACCAGCGTACAAGAGATTTAGCGCAATATGGGAACAAAGCCGACTGAAACCAGTTGCTTGCGCCCCAAAATATGCACATATAAAGCACCAACATGCTATGCGAAACTTTGCCGTTATTTTTTAGTGCAGGTGCAAATACAATTAAAAAATTGAAAAACCCTGCTAATACTATATTTATTGGTAACCAAACTCTAACATTGCCTTTATCTGCAATAGTACCATTTATTAACTTGCCAATACCATAAACTAATGATGCAACCATTAAAACAAGACCTTCATCACTTCCTGTTATGCCCATTTGGTTGTCCATAAATGGCATGGCAATAGAGAAATTTTTGCGGCATATATATGCAATTACATACAAGATATATGAAGTAATAAAGATAGAATTGCGCCAAAATAGATACTTGTTCTTTGTTTCTTGCTGGTTCGTTGTTATTAGAGGTTTTGCTTCTGGCTCTGCAAAGTATTTTTGCCATATTTTCTTTATTATTCCGCCGCTATTTTTCATATGTTTTGCGCCTTCTTTCTTTATATTTAAAAAGCTTCTTAGCATATTTTGCAATTAATTATACTACAAACTTCCTAAGCCGTCAATTAGCTTAACAAACTGCCATCTTTCATTAAATAATAACTAGGCTTTTCTGCCGGTAAATCAATTTTATCACAACATGTAACAAACACTTGCCTTCCGCTTAAACAAGCTAATAATTGTTCCCGTCGTTTAGAATCTAATTCGCTTAAAATATCATCCAAAAAAACAATTGGTGCAACTTTCTTTTCTTCACTTAATATCTCACATTCTGCTAATTTTAGCGAGATTATACTACTTCTTTGTTGACCTTGAGAACCATAACTTTTAATTGAAAATCCATTTAATTTTATTTCTAAATCATCACGGTGTACCCCTAAATTTGTAAATCCTGTATGTATATCTTGTTTTTGATTATGCTCGAATGTTTTAATTAATATATTTTCTAACTCTTCTTGAGATTTGCCAAACCAATTAGCTTTAGAATAAATAATATTTAATTTTTCTGCGTTGTTCGAAATATTACAATAAATTTTTGATGCAGTTTTAGCAAGCAAATCTGTATACCAAAGTCTGCGAGATATTATTTTTGCCCCTGCTCTTGCCAAAACTAAGTCCCAATCTAAAAGCATATCACTAGATGCCCTGCCGTGCAATATGGCTTTGAGCAAGCTGTTCCTTTGTTTTAAAGCGTGCAAATATTCTATAACAGATCGCATATAACTTTGGTCAATTTGGCTTATAGCAAGATCTATAAAACTGCGGCGCTTTTCTGGACTGCTTTTAATAAGCTCTAAGTGGTTAGGCGCAAAAACCACACAACATAGTTTGCCCATTAACGCCACAGTATTTTTATATTTAACATTATTAAAAACTACTTGTTTCTTCCCGTTATATCTAATCTGTGCTGAAGCTGATTGATTACCATCTTTAAACCAGCAATTTAATAAATAAAACTGTTGGCCAGCTTTAATGAGGTCTTTATCTTTAGTGTGGGTAAAGCTTTTAGCCCCTGTGAACAACCACATGGCTTCTATTAAGCTTGTTTTGCCCTGCCCGTTATTGCCATATATTATGTTAAGTTTGGGGCTTGGCTCCCAAGTTAAACTTTTTATATTACGAAAATTAGTTACTTTTATTTTAGTTATTATCATTCACAACAACCTCAAAAGTTTTGTTACCATATTGTATGGTATCATGATTCTTTAATTTTTTATTGCGCATTAAACATTGCTGATTGTTAACATATATAGCTCCAGATTTAATAAGCTCATTGGCATTGCCACCTGTTTGAGAAATGCTGCAAAACTTAAGAAATTGGCATAATTTTATGTTTTCTGTTTGAATTTTTATCTGCTCCACTTTTTAATTATAACCCCTTCTAAAAACATAATACTTAATAAGCAAATGGTACCATGTCGGCTTAAATATGTCAAGTTTAATCAGTTTGACAAAATTTTAAAAATATATTATAATATAATAAGCTATTGTTAATAATTATTAGTAATAATAGTTAATATTTTAGAATGGAGTGATGTTTTATGGTTTAGTCTAAATTGGTTTGGCTTTAACTTAAACTGTATTTATAGGTTTTAAGGGAGGGGTTAAAATGAAAAAACGGGTGTTTTTAGCTGCTATTTTGAGCCTAGCGATGTGCTATAATTCAACTTATGCTTTTGATGGACCAACTCATACTTATGTTACAGTAAAAGCATTAGAAATATTTGAAAAAGCACATGGAACAAAATATAATGAAATTTTTACTCCTGCAAATAAAGCTATAATAGTAGAATATAGTGTTATGCCAGATAAAGATGAAACAGATGACGCATATAGCCAGCATTTTTTTAATTTAATGACACAAAAAAATTTTAAAGGTACAGATGATTCTGCGTTGACAAAACTATGCACACATTTTTATAGAGCTGTTGGTTTCTATCAAGCCGGCAATGTAAAAATGGCAATGCAAGAACTAGGCCGAGCTTTGCATTTTGAAGAAGATCTCTCTACCCCTGTTCATTCTAATACTATTAGTACGTTAGATGCGGGTAAAAAATTTTTATCTCATGTTGGCTTTGAAAGAAAATGTGTGGAATTACAAGAACACTTCGTTGCAGTAATGGAACCGTTAGAATATTGCTATTACGATGACAATAGTATAAAACGAATTGGTTATGCTACTTCTGATATGGCAAGCCAGAATTTTGCAGCACTTTCTTCTAAAAAATTGCCTGTTGAACAAATAATTGAAAACTCAATTATTCAAGCGCAAAAAAATGCCTCTGGAGTTTTATATAGATTCTGTTTACAAGTATTAGAGGAAAGAATTTAATCTTGTAAAGAAAGGTGATCATTATGAATATAAATAAGCGGGTTCTTTCGTTTGTTTTAGGGTTAAATGTAACTTTTTTTGCTGCGCCGAGTCTGGCTTTTGCTGGATGGCCAGAAGATTCTGTTACTGTGGAAAGCAAAGAGGCTATTCCGCTACATTCTGGAGAAGTATATTCAATGGTATCTGGCGATATGACATATAAGATCGAATTTCAATCTCAAATAAAACAGGTTAAACTAAAAGATCCTTCTTCTCCTACTGGTGCTGCAGATTGGTGGGAAAGTACTGCTATTTTAAAAGGTTATTACTATTCAAGCAAAGGTGCTCCAGTTATTACTCATTCTATAAAATGTAGTTTTTTGAGCAATGGGCATATTGTTAAACTTAACCCTATGTGTAAAACTGAACATGAAGAACTGTCACATGATCCAAGCAAATGGAAGGTTACAGGATGGCATGATGTTCACTCATCTGAAACGCAAAAGGTGGTAACCTTACAATTAAACGCTTGGCATGCCCGCCATGGTGTTTTTAGCACTACATTTAAGGATATGGATAACGCTCATGCAAATATTGAATGCACTCCAGATGGTGAAATTAAATTTTATATCCTACCAGGTAAGTTCTTTAAAGAGTAGATGTTGTTGTTAATGTGTTGTTGAAGATAGTTGGGAGGTAGATTAATATGAAGAAGGTAGTTGCGTGTATATTAGCAGTTTTTAGTTTTATGCTGGTAGCAAATGCTCCGGTTGCCGCAGCAGGCGAAGATAAAGTTATAACTAAGGACTACTCAATAACATTTCAAGCCAGTTCCGACGGCAAAAATGTAGTTAAGATATCTGCACAATATATGTTCAACGAAGCACGTAAAATGTGCAAATGTTTAGATGTAAGCTATGATATAATAAAATTAGAACCACACTACAGAGTAGATGTAGAACTTTATAGAAACAATTTAACCTCTGACCGTGGTGGCGCTATAATTGATGTTAGTACGCATTGGCCGAGAGGTAAAGTTGAAAAATTTAGAATACAAATGGACTTTGATTGCACGGGTAAAGAAGAACACAAAATACATATGCTTTAGCTTGACAAAAAACACGTAATGTGATATTCTATAATGATGAGTTAATTAATTATAAATTAATTAAGCTAATAATAAATATAAAAATAAAAGGGGGATTTATTATGGCAAATCTTATTAATTTTAACAGAGGCAAATCTTCGGGGATGCCACAATTTTCATTCGGCAATATGTTAGAGGATTTCTTTTCTGATCCTTGGTTTTCGTGGCACAGGCCGGAACTAGGAACATTTAGGCTAGACATAAAAGAAGATGATTCTGAGTATGTGGTGGAAGCTGACCTGCCAGGCGTTAAAAAAGAGGATGTGAATTTAAATTTAGACAATGGTAAGCTTACCATCTCTGTTGAAGCTAAGGAATCGGAAGAGAAAGAAAGTAAAAAAATTGTTCACAAAGAGCGCTATTATAGGTATATGGAGCGCAGTGTTTATTTGGCTAATGCCGCAGATGACGGTGCAGAGGCTAAGTTAGATGACGGTGAACTGATTATTAAAATTCCAAAAAAAGATGCTGGAAAAACTAAGCAAAAAATTGAAATAAAATAATTAACTTTGGAGTAGTTATGAAAAATAAAAGTAAAATATTCCGTTTATTCACTGGCATTTTATGCGTTGCCGTTTCTATTGCAGCAATATTGTTTTCACATGTTGCTAATCCTGCTAAGTTAATTATTGCAATAATGCTTCTTCTTTGTGGTATTATTATGACCTTAAAAAGAAATGCTCCCAGCAATGATGAAGCAATAGGCTATATTATTATGTTTATGTCTGGCATTTCTATTGGGTTAACTAACACAGAAACTAATTTAAAGTCCGAAATACTGACACTACTTATTCTTATTATAATTTTTACTATAATTAATTTAATTCCTGTATTTTGGAAAAAGAAAGATAAAAACCCAAACAGAACATCTGAAAATTGACTTTGCAGATGGAAATACATATAAATCATCTCCTCAGCCTTAAGTTGAGGAGATGATTATTTTTAATTTATAGCAATTTTATATTAAAAAAACATCCACCAATTATTATGGTGGATGTTTTTGGAGACTTGAAAATGAATATAAAGGAAATATTTGGTGCCGGAAGCCGGACTTGAACCGGCACGAACGGTTAAGTTCCCGGGATTTTAAGTCCCGTGCGTCTGCCAATTTCGCCATTCCGGCAGCTATTAGCTAGTATAGCAGATAATTTATTTAAAGTCAAGTATATTTTAAATTTTTTATGGGTTATTATTTTTAAAAATTTGAAGCTATATTTACATCTACAAACGTACGCACACTCCTTGATAATGAATTATTTAAATATTGTTTTAAAGCTCTACGTAATCTATTGCGGAATTCCGTATTGTTTTTATTAAAGATCATGATTTTGAACCGATAATTCCCATTTAGCTTGGGTTGATTCGCCGGTGTTGGTGGCTGGCAAATAATATTAAATTTGTCTTTTAAAATTTTAAAAAAGCTTTCGGCACAATTAAGAGTAGATTTCGCATCTTTGCCCACAAAACCAATAATAATTAAATTCCCCACTGGTGGTAAGTTTAAGCTGCTTCTAACCGCTATCTCTTGCTCAAAAAAAGCTTGGTAATTATTCTTTTTAACAAAAGTGAACAATTCATTATCCGCACTTCTTGTTTGAACAACTGCCCTACCCAGCTTATTAAACCTGCCAGCCCGGCCAATTACTTGAGTTAAAAGTGCAAATGCTTGTTCGTGCCCTCTAAAGTCACTACAATAAAGGCTTTGGTCTATACCGACGACACCGACCAAAGTAACATTATTAAAATTCAGGCCCTTAGCAACAATTTGTGTGCCAACCATTATATTATACTCGTTATTAATAAAAGCTTTTAATTTCTGTTTAAAAACCACACTAGATGTTATTACATCTGAATCCATGCGAAGGGTTCTTGCCCCATCTAGCTGCTTTAACTGTGCCTCTACCTTTTCTATTCCAAAACCATTATATTCTATAAAATTGCTACCGCAAACTGAGCATACATCTCTTGCATCTGTTGTGTAGCTACAATAATGGCAGCGCAATGTTTTATTTGATTTATGATAAACAAGCCCGATATCGCAATTAGGGCACATTGCTACACTGCCACAGCCACGGCACCTAACTGATGTGCTATAACCACGTCTGCCAATTAAAACTATACTTTGTTCCCCTTTATTTAAATTGGCTTGCAGCTCATTTTTTAGTACGTTACCTATAATTACAGTTTCTTCTTGCTCATTTGTGTCAACTAAATTAACAATTTTTGTGTGTGGTAATTCATTTTTATTATAACGCTTATTTAATTCAAACAAGCTATATACTCCATTTTTAGCTTTATAAAAACTAGTAATTGATGGTGTTGCCGATGCTAGAATTAATTGGCAGCTATTATACAACGCTCTAAATTTGGCGACTTCTATAGCACTATAAAGTGGTTTTCGCTCAGAAAGATATGACTGATCCTGTTCCTCATCCACAATTATAAGGCCAAGGTTTAAAATTGGGGCAAATACTGCACTTCTTGTGCCGATTATAATGTGGGCTGTTCCATCCTTTATGCGCTGCCATTCACAAAACTTTTCACTCGCTTTAAGCCCACTGTGCAGTACCGCAATAATACCCTTAAAATATTTAGAAAAATGGTCTGCCATTGGGACTGTTAAGCCAATTTCTGGCACTAAAATTAAAACTGACTTGCCGGATTTTATTACTTTTTCTGTAAGCTTTACAAATATTTCAGATTTGCCGCTGCCAGTTATGCCAAATAATAACGAAACTCCTGCTCCTCCTTGGTCTATTTTTTGTGCTATACCCTCTTGCACAGATTGCTGATTTTTTGTTAATTGCAAGCTGCTTGTATTAAAATTATCCGAATTTAATTCCCTTCCCTCTTCAATTTCAACTGTTTTATACTTGCGTTTTAGTGCCTTCTTTTTAATGAGCTCTGCAAGCATGTAGTTTGAGATATTAAAAGTTTCTTTTAGCTCTGTTTTAGTATAACAAACTTCATCTTTAAGCTGCATTAAAACCTGCTGCTGCTTTGAAGTGAAATTTAAATTTGCAAAGCCATTTTTGTTCAAACTAAAAAAGAGGGTTTGCCTGCCTTTTAAATTCTTTACAAACCAAACTTTACGTGTGAGTACCCCTGCTTGGCACAGTTCATTTTGCTCTTTTTTACTTAAAAATGCTAATGCTTCAGCCGGCATTACCCCACCATGTTTTTGGGCAAGTTTTAAAAGTTGTGCTTTAAACAAAAAAAGCGGTTGAATTGCATCTGCATTTAATTCAAAACCTACTTTTAATTTGCCAGCAAGTGCATATGGTGTAATAACATTTAATGCCTCAAAATAAGTGCAAAATAAATTCTGCACCATATAAATTGCAATTTTTATCTGTTCCTCTGTTAACACATATGCATTCTCAACTGCGCTATACACTTCTTTAAGATCTACTCTATTTTCATCTTCAAATATCTTAAAAACAAAAGCTCGTCTAATTATATTTTGGGTACCAAATGGTACTAGAACTGTTTGCCCTAAACATATTTTTATATTCGGTGGAACGTTATAATAAAACAATCTGTCTGTTTTATATAACACCTTCTCTACCGCAACAGCTATTATCATAATCTTTTTATATAACTCCTCTGATTATACTTTTAAAACAGCGGTCTAAATAGTCTAAAAAGTGAAGCTAAAAATCTAACTCCTAAGCGTCTAGGCCGCACACATTCTTCTAATGTAATTCTATGGCATTGTTGCAGAGTATTATCACAATCTGTTTTTAACTCTGCAATTGCCTGAGTATTATACATAAACACACCCACTTCAAACTGAGAATAAAAACTTCTGTAATCTATATTAGCACTGCCCACCACTCCCACAATGCCATCTACAAGCATAGATTTAGCATGAATAAAGCCCGGCAGATATTCATAAATTTCTACGTTTTCTTCAATTAATTGTTTAAAATATGACCTTGAAAGTAAATTAATATACCATTTATCGTTGACTTTAGGGTAAACTATTTTAACCGATATCCCGCTTTGCGATGCTATTTTGCAAGCATCCAAAAATTCACCGCTCGGTACAAAATATGGTGTAAAAAGAATAACCTCTTTTTGAGCATTATAGATTAAATTTAAATAAACATATTCATAAAGCCTTTGGTAAGAACCTGGTCCGCTACAAAATGGCTGCACTAAACCATTATCTGCCGTATTTTCATAAGTTTGCTCTAAATTAAAATACTCTTTAAAATTACTATCATATTTTTTATCATAGTTCCACATCTGTAAAAACATTGCCGTTAGGCTTTGGACTACCTCGCCCTCTAAATATACTCCACTATCCTTCCAATGACCGAACCTCGGTAGCTTGTTAATATATTCATCTGAAACATTAAAACCACCAACAAACCCTATTTTGCCATCTATAACAACAATCTTTCTATGATCGCGGCTATTGAGGTATGAATTTAAAAATAGTGAAGCTTTATTAAATACAATGCACAAAATTCCGCTCTTTTTGAGCTCCATAAAATATTTCGCAGGCAGTCTGTCTATACAGCCAATATCATCATAAATTAAACGTACCTCAACTCCAGCCGCTGCTCTTTCTTTTAAAATATCTAGTATCTCGTTCCACATATAGCCAAAGTTAACTATAAAAAATTCTAAAAAAATATATTTTTGAGCTGTTTTTAGCGCGCGTAACATCTCTGTGAATGCTTCTTCTGCTTCACCAAAATATTTAGTTTTTGTATTTGCAAATCGATTAAATGAGTAACCCTCTAAAAAGTTAGTTACTCTAACAAATTTTTGCAGTTCAGTTATCTGTTCCGGGGTTTCTTTTTTATTATTTATAACCAGTTCATTTTTAAGCTTTAAAAACCTAATATTTTTTTTGTTTGGTACCTTTTGGCGGCCAAAAATAAGATAAAACAGCCCTCCTATTAACGGAAATGCCAGAATAGGGACCACCCATGCTAGTTTATGAGTGTCTGTTGCCTTATCATTTACAATCCACACAGCAATTACAAGGCTTAAAACTTCGAGTGCGATAGAAATTCTGCTGCTAAAAATTGAAGCCATTGTTATAAACAGCACAATTTGCAAAATTATTAAAATGCACAACCACATAAAACGTGTTGTTGTGATTTTTTTTAATTTTTTTATTATATTCTTCATTGCCCCTCCGGTCTTTTACTCTACAAATTTTGCAGCATTAGAATAGAACCAATGCTGCAAAATATAATTATAACCGTTGAATATAGTTTTTTACAATTATTTGAAGTAGTTCGTCACGGTCTATTTTTCTGATGTAACTTCTTGCGTTGTTGTGTGTGGTTATATATGTTGGGTCTTCTGAAAGAATATAACCCACCAGTTGATTAATTGGGTTATAGCCTTTCTCTTGCAAAGCCTCATAAACCACTTTTAACACGCTTTTGATCTCATCTTCCCGTTCTAAGCCTAGCGAAAATGCTATTGTATGATCGCTCATATTTTCACCCATCCCTCGTTTTATTTTTTTAACATTTCTTTTATTATATCTTTTGTACTACTTGGAGTTTGTTCTTCTTTTGAATTATGAACAACATTCTGCAATTTTTTATCTAAAAATTCAATTATTGATTGTGTGTTTGCATTCTGTGGAATTATAAATGTACGTTTTTGTTTGCTAAAAACAGCATATATCTCTTTATTAAAATAAACTTCGGCAACATCCTGAAATTTGGTAGAGTTGGATTCTGTAACTATTTCTTCTAGGCCATCTTCAAAAATTTTTAACTGCACCTCATTTGTGGAATATTCATCATTATAATACATTCTTTTAGAACTAAGTTTAAGAAGACTTTTAAAGATAAAACGAATATATATAAAGCCTAAAAATACCACACACCAGATAGTTATTAAAATTGCTAGTATATTATTGCCGTTCATATTTATTTTTGATATGTCTTGATTCCTTATCATTGTTGCATAATAAACGGGCCCTAAAACAGAGACTAAAACCAAATATTTAGTGATTCTGCTTTTTCTTTTTGCAATCTGATCTTTTTGAATTAGCCAGTTAAAAGATATAAAATCTTGCAATGTGATTTTATATTTAGCAGAGAAAAGCGGTACATGTTCTGTTGTTTGGTTCTGCTGCTCCACAATTTCACCTCCTGTTTTTACATTAATTGTTATTCTGATTCTGTATCTTGATTTAAATTTCGCACTGGTAAAACCAAAAATAAAAAGTCATCTTCTGCTGCTGCAGAGTGGATAATTGCTGGTGTTAGGCTGCCAGAGAAATTCAAATTTACTTCTTCACAATTTGCAGCGCGCAGTGCTTCTAGCAATAGCCTACTGTTAAAACTAATAACAAGCGGCTCTCCGTTTGTGCTGCAAGCAATTTCATCACTTGCTGCACCTGTAGTACTTCTGCAGGCCATTTTTAATTTTTTGTCTTCTATGGTGAGCATAATTGGTGCTTTTAACTTGTTCTGAACAACTACAGCTGTGCGCTCAATACTTTCTATAATTTCTTGAGTTTTGACTACTATTTGTGTAGAAAACTTCTTTGTAATTGTAGCTTTGTAATCTAAAAAACGGCCCTCTAAAAGTTTAGCGATAATAGTATAGTTATTAACTCTAAACATCATATATGTATTAGAAACATCTATTAAAATTTCTTGATCTGGATTTGTAATAAGCCTTATTACCTCTTGAAGCGATCTGCTAGGGCAGATAACAGATGCCTCCACCTCTGATTCTATTGCCATCTCTTTTACTGCCATTCTAAAGCCATCTAACGCAACCATTGTGATTTTTTGTGCTTCAAAATTAATTAAAGCACCTGTATAAATAAGTTTGGTTTCATCTGTAGAAGCTGCATAAATAGTTTTACTAACTAAATCTCTAAACTTTTCTGCATTCATTTTAACTGTATGCTCTGTATCAACAGTCGGCAGATCTGGATACGTTTGCGCCTCCATACCCACAATATCAAATTCCATATTATTACAGGTTATTTTTAAATGCAAGTCTTGCGTTGATTCAAAATTAATAACCCCTTCTGGCATACGTCTTATTATCTCTGTAAAAAGTTTGGCACTTAAAACTAATTTGCCCTCCTCTTCTACCTTAGCAGAAATAGATGTTGTAATTGCTATGTCGAAATTATAGCCCACAACACAAATTGAATCTGGCTCAACATCTAGTAATATGCCTTCCATAACCTCTAAAGTGGAACGGTTAGCAACCACCTTTGACGTGTTTAGCAGTGCAGAAGAAAGTTCGTTACTCAAGCAAGAAAACTTCATTATTTAAAATCACTCCTAAATTAAATTCACTTTCTATTTCATTATATAACAAAATCTTTCCTTTTGCAAGTGATAAAAAAAGTAATCAACAATCGCTCTTTTTTTGGAACAATTGTTGATTATATTTAATATTTTTTGCTACTGGGCACTAGATACAATTCACACTATTTTAAAACTTCCATATTTAATGCCATCGGCCCCTTCTTTAATGCCTGCTACTTTGTAACCCGGGTTCGGCTTGAGCGTATGTGCAAGTGTATTTTTCGCTTTGTTATACCGCCATATATCTTCGCCGCCAAAACCACACAAAACTTTCCCTAATTCATCATTTACTCTAACATAGGTATCTTCGGTTTGCCAATAAAGTGGCGGCAAGCAATTCCCAGCATATTTAAACGTACTGCTCTGTGTACTGTTTAGGTCCGAAACCATATTCCCATTTGTAATTTGTTGCATAATTTTAAAGCCGCAATTTTTAACTGTACCGTTCCCTTTTTCGCCCACAATTTTTGTCGCTGTACCTTTATGGCAATAACAATTGTCTATTGTAGCATCTCCATCGACTTCACCACACATTCCGCCCACAAGGGCATTCTCATCTTCTACCTTTATAGCCCCAACATTGTAGCAACTTTTCATAGAGCCCCCCGCCATTCCTCCAATGCCACCTACAAAGAATTCCTCAGTATTCCCACTAACACTTAAGGCGCCCACGTTATAGCAACTGCTGCAACTGTCGTTTACATATCCTGCTATTCCGCCAGATGCCCCGCCATTACAGCCTTCCATACAATTAACATTTATGTCTCCTATATTAAAGCAGTTCTTAATAATAGAACAACAGCCAGCTGTTCCCCCTACGTATGCTGAGCTGGTTTTTACTGTTATATTGCCAGTGTTATAGCAATTCTCCATTGGGCCACCTAAACTGTATGCAATTACACCTCCAGCATAAGCAATGGAACCTTCTACCTTTAAGTTGCCTGTGTTATAGCAGTTTCTGGTTGTATTACCATATCCGGATATGCCACCTACCATAGCGTTCTCTGCTATTATATTGCAAGTACTATAACAATTCTCTATTAATGAACTTGCATAATTTCCACTTACCGTACCACTAATTCCAGCTATACCACCTGCAAAATTCATTTCACCACCTATAGCGGTTACACTGCCTTCGACTCCCAGGTTGCGAATTATACCAAAATCTCCTACAACTCCAAAAAGCCCAACACAATTTGTGCCTTCATTCATTCTTTTATCTAATTTTACCGTTATTTTATGCCCATTTCCATCGAATGTTGATCTAAACATAACGGCTTCATCTGCTTCTTCGCCTTCCTCCTGCCCAGGTAAGCTTCCAATTGGTTTAAAACTGCCATGGTTTGGCTGCGTATCCCCATACCCCCCCCCAGAAATATCTATGTCTGCGATAAGATAAATATATACACCATTATTATATGTTAATATGTTCTCTTGCGCGTTTGCCAATGCTGTTAAAAATGCTGCCCATTTTGCCGGCTTATCTTCCGCATTCGTATCTTCGGCATTTCTATAGGCCTGGTATGTTTCATCAAGTTTGAGTTTTAAGTCATCTCTAGTTGTGTTGGCTTTTACTTTTTTTGCTGCCTGCAAATTAGAAAGCTTTAATAAGCCATCTGCATCTGCAATGTAATATCTCTGCCATTTTTAAGCTCCGTTACCGATTCATCCATAATATTTGTTCCGTCTTCCGCTGCAAAATTAACCTGCGTGCCAAGCGTAGTTGCCAGCACTATTCCCCAAAAGATATTTCTAATAATTGTTTTTAGTCTCATTTTGCTGCCCTCCAAAAAAGCAAATATGTTTTACATATTAATAATTATATTAAATTATACCATATTATTTTAACTTTGACAAGTATATTTTAATAAATTGTATTTTGTGCTTGCTAGTTTTATAAAGCAAAAAACGCCCGTGACAAGCTGGGCGTTTATATTATTTATTTTATGGTATATGCTCTGTTATATTAGTTCAATTAATGCCATTTCTGCAGCATCGCCTCTTCTGGGGCCTAGCTTTATTATTCTGGTATAACCACCCTTAATATCTGCGTATTTAGGGGCAATCTCATTGAACAATTTAGTAACAACTGATTCTTTTGTTACATAAGAAAACACTTTGCGTTTAGAATGTAGATCTGAATTTTTGCTTACTGTTATTATTTTTTCTACTGCAGATCTAAGTTCTTTTGCACGTGTTACTGTTGTTTCTATCTTACCATTTTCAAGCAAAAATGTTACCATACCTCTCATCATTGCTCTTCTATGGTCGGCGGTTCTGCCTAGCTTTCTTTGTGGCATTAAACTCACTCTCCTTTGCAATTAAACTGAAATCTTATAAATCTTGTTTATCGTCATCAAACATTTTAAATCCTAAAGCTTCTACCTTTAAAATAACTTCATTTAGCGATTTTTTACCAAGATTCTTAATCTTTAAGATTTCTTCTTCCGACATCTTTAATAAATCTTTTAAATTATTAACGCCCACACGTTTTAAACAGTTGAATGCTCTAACAGATAAATTCATCTCTTCTAATGTTATATCTAAAATGTTTTTATCGTTATTTTCGCTGCTACTGCTCTGATGTTTATATCTATCGCTAACTATATTAGAAAGTTCCATAAGTAATTCCAAATGGTCTACTAATATTTTAGCCGCAATAGATACCGCTTCTTTAGCAGAAACACTGCCATCTGTCCAAGCTTCTAAAATCAATTTATCGTAATCTGTTATCTGCCCAACACGTGTGTTTTCTACTGAATAGTTCACTTTTAATACTGGTGTATAAATACTGTCTACTGCTATTCTGCCAATTTCTGGCTGCGCATCTTGTTTGTTCTTTTCGGCAGAAACATAGCCTTTGCCTTCGCCTACCGTTAATTCCATAACTAGCGAAGCATCTTCAGAAAGGGTAGCTATATGCTGCTCTGTATTTAACACATCAATTTCCGGATCATATTTTATATCTGCCGCAGTGACTTCGCCCTTGCCATGAGCTTCGATATATATTCTTTTGGGTGCTGCACCATAAAGTTTAAATCTTAAGTTCTTTATGTTCAGCACAATTTCTGCTACATCTTCTTTTACCCCAGGAATTGTTGCAAATTCATGCTGTACCCCTTCTATTTTTATGGATGTGACCGCCGCACCAGCTAGGGACGATAGCATTACACGCCTTAAACTGTTACCTAAAGTTACTCCAAAACCACGCTCTAAAGGTTCTACTACAACCTTACCATATGTCCCATCGTCGGTCATATCTATAATCTTAACATTTGTTTTATCTATATCTATCAATTAATACCCTCCCTAATTAAAAACTATCACAAAAATACTTTTGAGTGATATATTGTTTCATTCAATTCAGAAAAGCACAAAATTCTTTAAGCCAACTAAGATAAAACAAATTTATTTTGAGTATAGCTCAACAATCAAGTGTTCAGAAACTTCTAAATCAATATCTTCACGTTTTGGTAATTCTTTTATTTTTACTTTAGAGCCTTCTACCTCTAGCCATTGCGGAACGATTACCATCCTCTTCTCATCTAGAAGCTCCTTAATTTTAGGGCTGTTTAGACTTTTAGACTTAATTTCAACAATATCGCCTTGTTTAAGCAGAATTGATGGAATATTAGCTTTATTGCCATTTAATGTAAAATGGTTATGACGTACTAATTGCCTTGCTTCTTTACGCGATGATGCAAAGCCTGCACGGTATACAATGTTATCTAATCTTAGTTCTAAAATTCTAAGCAAGTTTTCACCTGTAACCCCTTGCTTTCTTTCTGCCATTTCAAAATATTTTTCAAACTGGCTTTCTAAAATGCCATAAAAACGCCTTGTTTTTTGTTTTTCACGCAATTGCAAACCATATTCTGATGTTTTTTTTCTGCCTTTGCCATGTTGACCAGGCAAACTATTCCTGCGAGTTATTGCACATTTATCTGAATAGCACCTAGCACCTTTAAGAAATAACTTCTGTGATTCTCTTCTACAAAGTTTACATGCTGCTCCTATATATCTTGCCATTTTTTACATTCACCTCCATTAAACTCTTCTTCTTTTTGGCGGTCTACAACCGTTGTGCGGTATTGGTGTAACATCTTTAATCATGTTAATTTCTAGCCCTGCAGATTGTAAAGCTCTAATTGCAGCTTCTCTGCCAGAACCTGCACCTTTAACTAGCACTTCAACTGATTTTAAACCGTATTCCATAGCAGCTTTTGCAGCTGATTCTGCTGCAGTTTGTGCTGCAAATGGTGTTGACTTTCTTGAACCTTTAAAACCCAAAGCTCCAGCGCTTGCCCAAGAAAGCACATTCCCTACTGTATCTGAAAGTGTAACTATTGTATTATTAAACGTTGATTGAATATGTGCTACTCCTTTGTTCACGTTTCTTTTTTTTGCTGTTTTTCTTGTTCTTGTGCCCTTTTTAGCTACTACTTTTGCCATTAAAACACCCCCTAGTTAACTATTTCTTTTTGTTTGCAATTGTTTTACGCGGGCCTTTTGCCGTTCTTGCATTTGTTTTTGTTCTCTGCCCTCTTACCGGTAAACCTTTTCTGTGCCTAATTCCACGGTAGCAGCCAATTTCTATCAGCCTCTTTATATTTAGCGCTACTGTTCTTCTTAGGTCTCCTTCAACTGTCATAAATTTATCGATATATTCTCTAATCTTAGTGAGATCTGCTTCTGTTATATCTTTTACACGTATATCTGGATTAACTCCAGTTTGAGCTAAAATCTTTTGAGCAGATGGTCTACCTATGCCATAAATATAAGTTAGCCCAATCTCTATACGCTTTTCACGCGGTAAATCTACCCCTGCTATACGAGCCATGCTATAAACACCTCCATTTTATTTTTAGCCTTGCCTCTGCTTATGCTTTGGATTTTCACAAATTACCATAACTCGACCTTTTCTTTTTATTATTTTACATTTTTCACAAATCGGCTTAACTGAAGGCCTGACTTTCATAAGAAATACCTCCCATGTATTTTATTTTGTGCGCCATGTTATTCTGCCTTTTGTTAGATCATATGGCGACATCTCTACCAAAACTCTATCTCCTGTTAATATTTTAATAAAGTTCATTCTCAACTTACCAGAGATATGTGCTAGTATTTTGTGACCATTGTCTAATTCAACCACAAACTGAGCGTTAGGTAGTGTTTCTACCACTTTTCCTTCTATCTCTATCACATCTTCTTTAGACAAAACAAAACAACCTCCCTACTCTTGCTATAGTTAAATACAAAAGACATTTTCATGAATTAAAATCGCTTAAAGCTTTTCTTAAATGACAATCATTTTTAATTGTTTTTAAATCTACCTTTTTGTTTGTTTTACTTAAATGAATTCGGTTCTTCTTTTTAGGTGCCTCTAATTTTCTTAACCTGCCATTTGCTATCCAGCAGAAACGTTCATCTGATTTTATTACCACAAAAAAGCCACCTTTATCGTGCCCGGCTTTTGACCATACAATATCACCATCTTCTATTATCATAACCAACCCTCTTATTTAACATAGTGTTAAAATCTGCGGACCATCTTCCGTTAATGCTATTGTATGTTCAAAATGTGCTGAATAACTACCGTCTTTAGTAACTACTGTGCCATTCGGCTGCGCTTGTACCTCTTCGGTGCCAATATTTACCATGGGCTCTACAGCTAACGTCATACCGCTAACTAATCTCGCTCCATGCCCTGGGTTACCAAAGTTCGGCACTTCCGGGCCTTCGTGTAAATTGCGGCCTACTCCATGCCCTACGTAGTCTTTTACCACATACAGCCCCTCAGATTCTACGTAAGTTTGTACTGCATGTGAAATGGCTCCAACTCTTGCGCCCACAACAGCCGCTTTAATACCGAGCATAAGACTATTTTGTGTTACATTTAAAAGATGCTCTAAATCTTTGCTGATTCTACCAACGGCAAATGTTGCTGCATTATCGCTATGAAATCCATTCAAAAAAGCACCAACATCCACACTAACTATATCGCCTTCTTGTAGCACTCTATTGCTAGAAGGGATACCATGCACAACCTCGTTATTAACCGAGATGCATGCACTAGCCGGAAACCCACCATAGTTTAAAAACGATGGTATTGCTCCTTTTGAAGTTATATAATCTTCTGCAATTTTATTTATATGCTGAGTTGTAACCCCCGGTTTCACTGCTTCGCCTGCTTTAAAAAGAGCAACAGCAGCTATGTAACATGATTTTCTCATCAATTCGATTTCTTCATCTTTCTTGATAATAATCATTACAAACTCTCCAAAACC
Source organism: Oscillospiraceae bacterium (assembly GCA_017414435.1). GTDB lineage: Bacteria > Bacillota > Clostridia > Oscillospirales > Ruminococcaceae > RGIG1955. The sequence goes on along the minus strand of JAFQMN010000009.1, from coordinate 25,081 downwards.
GCAAATATCTCTTTAGAGACATCACTTATCTCTTGATTGCCATTAATCTCTTTTAAAAGATTTTTAGTTCTATAATATTCTATTAAAGATTCCGTTTTTTTGTGATACACATTCAGCCGTTCTTTTATAGCTTCTTCGTTATCGTCGTTGCGTTTAAAAAGTTCGCCGCCACATTGCGCACAAATAGTTTTACTTTCTTCGTTATAAATCTTGCCGCAGCTCTTGCACACTTTTCTATGTAAAACTCGCTCTTTAACAACATCTTCTGGCACATTAATATAAATAACCGCAGCAATATTTATGTTATGCTTTTCAATTGCCTCGGCTTGTACAAGTGTTCTCGGCACTCCATCTAAAATATATCCGTTAGTATATTTGTTACTTTTAAGTTCGTTAAAAACCAACTCCATAACAAATTCGTCCGAAATCAATTGCCCGCCTTGCATCTCGCCATTGAGTTTAGAATCCTCACTCTGCTTTTTTGCGAATTCACGCAAAATATCACCAGAAGAAACTATTGGTATATTAAAATGTTCGGCAATTGCTTTGCTTTGAACTCCTTTGCCAGCTCCCGGAGCACCTAATAAAATTATATTCATTGTTTATAAAACCTTTCTATTTTCTTATTACTCCAAAAAGCCTTTGTAGTGTTTCATCATCATCATAGATTCAATTTGCTTCATTGTATCCAACGCCACTCCAATAACTATTAGTATTGTTGTGCCGCCCAAAGCTATATTCATGCGAACAAATGAGCTTATAATCATTGGTAATATTGCAACAAATCCTAAAAATAATGCTCCTACAAATGTAACTTTTGAAATTACTTTAGTTAAATACTCCGTTGTTTGAGCTCCTGGCCTTATTCCGGGTATTGTGCCATTATTTTTGCGCAAATTGTTAGCTATTTCTATTGGGTTATACTGCATAGACACATAAAAATAATTAAAACCTATAATCATAATAAAGTAAATAACTGAATATAAAACCGTGCCATGCTCTAAATAATCTAACCCTTTACCAAACCAGGTTTGTGAATCTTTATCGAAAATAAGTTTTAACATACTAAAAAAAGCTAAAAACGAAGATGCAAATATTATAGGCATAACCCCTGCCATGCTTAGCTTTATTGGTATATGAGTATTTTGCCCACCATACATTCTTCTACCCACAACTCTTTGTGCATATTGAATTGGTACTCTGCGTTCTGCATTGGTTACAAAAATAATCAAAATAGTAATTAAAATAAACACTAACACTAACAGAATTGCAACTATTGCCTCTTTACCCCCTGCTTTGCACATTGCATAAATCTTTCCAAATGCAGCAGGCCCTCTTGAAAGTATGCCCGCAAATAAAACAATAGATATTCCGTTCCCAATTCCTTTATCATTAATCTTTTCGCCTAGCCACATCACCAAAGCACTGCCTGCTGTAAAGGTTGCAACTATTACAACTGCTGAAACCCAGCCAGAAACCCCATCGCGATATTTTACTATTTGGTTTCTAAACATTGTGTTCCCGCCACGGAGCAAAAGATAGAATGTTACTGATTGAATTAGCGCCAAAACTACTGTAAAATACCGTGTGATTTTGTTTATTTTCTTCTGCCCTTCCGCACCTTCTTTAGCCATTCTTTCTAGAGCTGGTATACCAAATGTTAACAGTTGAATTACAATAGAAGATGTTATATACGGTGAAATAGACATAGAAAATATTGTTACACGAGAAAAAGCTCCGCCAGTAAATGCATCTATATAACTAAAGAAATTGTTTTGGGTTGGTGCTAAATCATGCAGTTCATTAAAATTCAAAAATGGAACCGGAATGGTAGAACCTATTCTAAATACCAATATAATCATTATTGTATAAAATAACTTTTTGCGTAAATCTGGCAATTTGAACATGTTCTTTATTATAGTGAACAATTACTCCACCTCAATTCTGCCGCCTGCTTTTTCTATCTTTTCTTTTGCAGACTTCGAAAATGCAGCAACTGTAACATTGAATTTTTTGCTTAATTCACCATTGCCCAAAAGCTTAATACCAGCTAATACTTTTTTAACAAGCCCAGAATTTATTATAGCTTGTGTATCTATTGTTGCGTTATCTTCAAAGCGTTTTTCTAAATCCCTTATATTAATAACTGCATATTTTGTAGAGAAAACATTTGTAAATCCTCGCTTTGGCAAACGTCTATAAAGCGGCATTTGGCCTCCTTCAAAACCCGGTCTAACTCCTCCACCAGATCTAGCATTTTGCCCTTTGTGGCCTTTGCCAGATGTTTTGCCATTGCCAGAACCCGCTCCTCTACCTTTGCGATACGCTTTTTTATTAGAGTTTGGCGCAGGTGATAATTCGTATAACTTCATTACATTCCCTCCTTTTAGTTAATTTTAAACCTCACTTGTTTGGATGAGGTATGAAATTTGGGAAATCTTACCTTTAAGCGCATCATTCATAACATGCTCAACTTCTTTACCTGTTTTATTAAGACCTAAAGAATGAGCGGTGGCAATATGTTTGGTATTTCTGCCAGATAAACTTTTAACTAATTTTATTTTAATGCTGCTTGCTTGGGCTTCCCTTTTTGCTTTTGCCATAAAAATCACCCTTTTACTTTAGAATTTCTTGCGCTGTTTTGCCTCTTATCTCTGCAACCTCATCTACATTACGAAGAGCTTTCAAACCTTCAACTGTTGCTCTAACAACATTACATGGGTTATTAGAACGCAAAGACTTTGTTCTAATATCTTTAACTCCTGCCGCCTCTAACACCGCACGCATTGGGCCACCTGCTATAATTCCTGTTCCTTCTGATGCCGGTTTCATTAAAACTTCACCTGCTGCAAATTTGCCAATAATTTCATGGGGAATTGTTGTGCCTTTTAAAGCTATTTTTATCAAATTCTTTTTTGCATCTTCAATTCCTTTACGCACAGCATCTGCAACTTCCGAGGCTTTGCCCATACCAAAACCAATAACACCTTGGCCGTTCCCAACAACAATTAAAGCTGAAAATTTGAAAATCCTTCCGCCCTTAACTGTTTTTCCTACTCTATTAACCGAAACAACTGTTTCTTTTAGATTCTTTAAATCCACAGCACTTTCATCTAACTTTAACAAACAATTTCACCTCCTAAATTAAAACTCAAGACCACCTTCACGAGCCCCATCTGCAAGCTCTTTTACACGGCCATGATATAAATATCCACCACGGTCAAAAACCACACATTTAATACCTTGCTTCTTTGCACGTTCTGCTATAAGCAGCCCTATTTTGTGTGCAGCTTCTTTATTGCCACCATTGCCCTCATATGCTTTTTCTGTTGTAGAGGCACTTGCTAATGTAACGCCTTTAACGTCATCTATAAGTTGCGCATAAATATGCTTTGCCGAACGAAACACATTCAATCTCGGCCTTTCTGATGTTCCGCTAATTTTTTTGCGCACAATCAAATGCCTGCGAACTCTGGTGGTTTGTTTGTTCCACGCTCTAGACACAATGCTTCACGCTCCTTTACTTCTTACCTTTTCCTGCTTTTCCTTCTTTGCGCCTAATCACTTCATCGCTATATTTTATTCCTTTGCCTTTATATGGCTCTGGTGGGCGCTTTCCTCTAATCTCTGCCGCAAATTGACCAACTTTTTGTTTGTCTACACCATGAACAATAATTTTGTTCGGGTTCGGCACTTCAACTGTTATGCCTTCTATTTCTGGCATTATAACCTGATGTGAATACCCTAAATTCATAACAAGGTTTTTGCCTTGCTTTGCCACACGGTACCCTACTCCATTAACATCTAACTCTTTAGAAAATCCATTTGTTACACCAATTACCATATTCTCAATTAATGTTCTTGTTAAACCATGTAAGCTTTTATATTTTTTTTCATCCGATGGCCTTTTAACAAAAATTTGATTTTCTTGTAACTCAACCGTCATATCTTTGTTATAAGCAAAATTCAAACTGCCTTTAGGCCCTTTAACTGAAATCTGACCATTGTTTATAGCTACCTCCACTTTGTTCGGAACATTAATTGGTAACCTGCCAATACGTGACATATAAACACCCCTTTACCACACAAATGCAAGAACTTCGCCGCCAACATTGGCTTTGCGTGCTGCTTTGTCGGTCATAACTCCTTTAGATGTTGATACAATCGCAATTCCAAGCCCTTTTAAAACTTTCGGCATGTCTTCACAATTTGCATAAACCCTAAGGCCCGGCTTAGAAACACGGCGTAACCCTGTTATAACTCGTTCTTTATTTGAACCATATTTTAATGTTATTCTTATTATTCCTTGCTTATTATCTTCTATTACATCAAACCCTTTTATATAACCTTCGTTTAAAAGGATTTGTGCTATCGACTTCTTCATCTTAGATGCTGGAACTTCAACTGTGCTATGCTTTGCAGAATTAGCATTTCTAATTCTTGTTAGCATATCAGCAATCGCATCTGTAATCTGCATGGTTTCTCCTCCTTTGCACAATTTACCAGCTAGCTTTCTTCACTCCTGGTATTTGACCTTTATATGCTAAATTTCTAAAGCATATACGGCAAATGCCAAACTTACGAAGGTAAGCATGTGGCCTACCACATATTCTGCACCTTGTGTATGCGCGCGTAGAAAATTTTGCCGGTCTTTTTTGTTTTGCAATCATCGACTTTTTAGCCACAGTACAACCTCCTTATTTATGAAATGGTGCTCCCATAAGTGAAAGCAATTCATGTGCCTCTTCATCTGTTTTTGCTGTTGTAACAAAACAAATATCCATACCTCTAATTTTATCTATTTTTTCGTATTCAATTTCAGGAAATATCAATTGCTCTCTTATACCCATATTATAATTGCCTTTGCCATCAAAAGCATTTGGATTAATTCCTCTAAAATCTCTTACCCTTGGCAGCGCAACATTAAAAAATTTATCTACAAATTCATACATTCTATCTCTTCTCAGCGTCACTTTCGCGCCAATCTTCATTCCAACACGCAATTTAAAATTTGCCACAGATTTTTTAGCACGGCATATCATTGGTCTTTGCCCCGTGATTTTAGATAAATCATTCATAATTGCGTCTATAACTTTTTGATTATCTCTAGCTTCACTGTTTGTTACGTTAATAACAACCTTTTCAAGCTTAGGTACCTGCATAACATTTTTATATTCAAACTTTTTAATTAGTGCCGGTACTATCTCTTGAGTGTATTTTTCTTTTAACCTGCTAGCCAACTTGCTGCCTCCTTTCTTTAGAAAGTTTTCTTACAATCTTTATGCTTACAAACTCGTTGTTTCTTTCCATCTTCAGACATTTCGTGGCCAACTCTAGTAGGCTTTCCGCATTTAGGGCAAACAAGCATAACCTTACAAGCATAAAGCGGTGATTCAACTTTTACAATTGTTCCATGCTCGCCTTGCCTTCTTGGTTTTATGTGTTTTGTAGATACATTACAACCTTCTACAATCACCTTGCCCTCTTTGCTGCTTACCTCAACAACCTTTCCTTTTTTGCCTTTATCTTTGCCAGAAATAATTGCCACGATGTCACCTTTTTTTACATGTAATGTATTCATTTTAAGCAACATCTCCCTATTAAAGCACTTCTGGTGCCAAACTTAAAATTTTTCCGTAATCTTTTTTATCGCGCAACTCACGCGCAATTGGGCCAAAAACACGTGTACCCCTTGGAGTTTTATCTTCTCTAATTATTATAGCAGCATTTTCGTCAAAACGTATACTGGTGCCATCTGGTCGTTTTAATGCGTTTTGGGTTCTAACAATTACTGCTTTAACAACTTCACCTTTTGCAACCATTCCATCTGGAGATGCTTTTTTTACAGAAGCCACAATAATGTCGCCAACACTTGCATATCTTCTTCGAGTCCCGCCAAGCACTCTTATGCACATAATCTCTTTGGCTCCCGTGTTATCGGCCACTTTAAGATATGTTTGCATCTGAACCATTGCCGTTTTCTCCTCTCTTACCGATCTTATTTTGCTTTTTCTATAATTTTAACAAGTCTCCATCTTTTTTCTTTAGAATATGGCCTTGTTTCCATAATAGAAACACGATCTCCAATACCGCATTCATTCTTTTCATCGTGTGCTTTAAACTTAACCGTTCTTTTTATAATCTTTTTATACAGAGGGTGGCGAACACTATCTTCAACTGCCACAACAATAGTTTTTTGCATCTTGTTGCTAACAACCTTGCCAACTCTTGTTTTTCTAAGGTTCCTAGATTCCATATTTATTCATCGCCCTCCTCTTTGTTAGCAGTTTGCTTTTCTGTAATTATTGTTTTTATTCTAGCTATATCGCTCTTCACAGCTCTGATCCTCATTGGATTTTCTAATTGATTAATTGCATTTTGAAATCTTAGATTAAAGAGTTCAGCCTTAAGGTCAGAGAGTTTTTGATTCAGTTCTTTTATGCTTAGTTCACGAACTTCACTTGCCTTCATTACTCCTCTCCTCCTTCTAAGTCTGCTTTCCTTACAAATTTGCACTTAACCGGCAGTTTATGGCTTGCAAGCCTCATAGCTTCTGCTGCATTTTCTTCAGAAACTCCAGCCATTTCAAACATCACTCTGCCTGGCTTAACAACGGCTACCCAAAATTCCGGATTCCCTTTACCGGAACCCATACGGACTCCCGCTGGCTTTTTGGTTGCTGGCTTGTCTGGGAATATTTTTATCCAAACCTGACCGCCACGTTTAATATAACGTGTCATAGCAATACGAGCTGCTTCAATTTGTGCAGATGTAATCCAAGCTGGCTCTAACGTTTGCAGTCCAAATTCACCATATGTTATTTTATTGCCACGCCTTGCCATGCCTTTCATTCTGCCTCTATGTTGCTTTCTATACTTTACTCTCTTTGGTAGGAGCATCTGATGCAGCCTCCTTCCGTTCTTCTCTAATTTTTTGTTGCTTTTTTGTTTTCTGCAAAACTTCTCCAACATATATCCAAACTTTTACACCAATTTTGCCATATGTTGTATTAGCTTCTGCAAAACCATAATCAATATCTGCTCTTAAAGTTTGCAGTGGAATTGTTCCTTCATGGTAATGTTCTGTTCTGGCAATTTCTGCTCCGCCTAATCTACCAGAAACAGCTACTTTTATCCCCTGAGCCCCTGCACTCATTGTATGGCCTATTGCCTGTTTCATTGCACGCCTAAAAGATATTCTTTTTTCTAACTGCAATGCAATGTTCTCTGCCACTAATTGAGCATTTTTATCTATTCCTTTAATCTCCACAATATTCAAATAAACACGCTTTGCACTTGTTGAATTTTTATTAACAAGAGCTTCACATTCGCTGCGAATTAATTCTATATTCTTGCCGCCTTCGCCAATAACTCTGCCTGGCTTTGCACAATGAATATTAATTCTAATTCTGTTTGAGTCTCTCTTTATTTCAATTTTAGGAACTCCGGAATCATATAATTTTTGTTTTAAAAACTTACGGATTTTATAATCTTCAACCAAATAGTCTGCAAATTCTTTCTTGCTGGCAAACCATTGTGAATCCCAATTTTTAATAACCCCAACTCTTAAGCCATGTGGGTTAACTTTTTGGCCCATTTTCTTACCTCCTCGCTAAAAAATTTATTCCATTTCTTTAAGAACCATTGTCACATGCGAGGTTCTTTTTAATATTCTTGTTGACCTGCCATGAGATAACGGTCTCATTCTTTTTAATATAGGACCCGGACAAACAAAACATTCAGAGATAAATAAATTATCTATATTCATCCCATGATTATTACTAGCATTAGCAATTGCCGACTTCAAAAGCTTTCCCAAAGGCTCACAAGCAGATTTTGGGGTGTGTTTTAAAATTGCTGCAGCAACATCAACCGGTTTGTTTCTAATTTGATCTAAAACAATCTGAACTTTTCTTGGCCCGATTCTTAAATATCTTAAATATGCTTTTGCTTCCATAAAGCAGCTCTCCTTTCCCCATTATTATTTTTCTGTTGTAGTCTTTTTAGCCCCTGCGTGACCTTTAAACGTTCTGGTAAGCACAAACTCACCAAGCTTATGACCAACCATATCTTCAGTTATATAAACCGGCACATGTTTACGTCCGTCATGCACTGCAAATGTATGCCCAACAAAGTCGGGGAACACAGTAGATGCTCTGCTCCAAGTCTTCAAAATTTTCTTTTCGCCACTTTGGTTCAACTCCTGTACCCTCTTAAGTAGCTTGGGTTGAACAAATGGTCCTTTTTTTACACTTCTACTCATATACTGTTTTCACCCTCTCTCTATTTCGCATTACAACGTTTAACAATCATCTTGTCTGTTCTATGATGTTTCTTTCTGGTCTTATAACCCAAAGCTGGCTTGCCCCAAGGTGTAACTGGCCCTGGTCTTCCTATAGGTGCCTTACCTTCACCACCACCATGCGGGTGATCGCACGGGTTCATTGCCGAACCACGAACAGTTGGGCGCCAACCCATATGCCTTTTTCTTCCTGCTTTGCCAATATTAACATTTTCATGGTCTAGGTTGCCAACCTGGCCGATTGTGGCCATACAGTTGAGCATTACCTTTCTCAGTTCCCCAGATGGTAAACGAACAAGAGCATAGTTGCCTTCTTTTGCCATCAGCTGAGCCATTGTGCCTGCTGACCTAACCAGCTGAGCGCCCTTACCTGGATGAAGCTCTATGTTGTGAATAAATGTTCCAAAAGGAATATCTGATAAACACAATGCATTTCCAGGTTTTATATCTGCTTCTTTACCAGATTGCACAACATCGCCTACTTGTAAACCGTCTGGCGCAATAATATATCTTTTTTCGCCATCTTCATAGTTAAGTAATGCGATATGCGCGGTTCTATTCGGATCGTATTCTAAAGAAATAACAGTTGCTTTTACATTTTCTTTATTACGTTTAAAATCTATAAGACGGTATTTTCTTCTGTTGCCACCGCCATGATGACGAACTGTGATTCTACCATAACTGTTTCTGCCCGAACTCTTTTTTAATTTGCAGATCAAAGATTTTTCTGGTCCAGTTTTAGAAAGTGTAGAATAGTCGACTACTGACATTTGGCGCCTAGACGGTGTAGTCGGTTTGTATTTTTTCATTGCCATTTTATCCTCTCCTCATAAGATATTTGCGGAGCTATGAGTAACTCCATACAAGTTTTTTATTAATTAAGGCCTTCAAAAAATTCAATACCCTTTGAATCTGCGGTTAAACTAACAACTGCTTTCTTCCAGTCGGATCTAAAGCCGGTGTGCCTTCCCACACGTTTTTGCCTGCCTCTAAGATTAATTGTGTTTACTTTTTTTACTTTTACTTCAAAGATTTTTTCTACAGCTTTTTTTATCTCTATTTTATTTGCCTTCTTAGCAACTTCAAAGGTATATTTCTTTTCTGGCATTAACTTCATGCTTGCTTCTGTTATTATTGGTTTTATTATTATATCATGTACATTTTCCATTAAGCATATACCTCCTCAATTTTGGCAACTGCCTCTTTAATAATAATAAGTTTATCATAATTTAATATATCATAAACATTTAAAGTATTAACATATGCTGTTTTTATTCCTTTAATATTGTTTGCGCTCTTAGCTGTTATTCTGTCAACTTCTGGCAATACAATTAAAGCTTTACTATTAATTTCTAGGCCTTTAAGTACTTCTACAATATTTTTGGTTTTATATTCTTCTAACTTCAGCTCGTTAAGTACAACTAACTCGTTACTTAAAACTTTGCTAGAAAAAGCTGACTTCATAGCTAGCCTTTTTGTTTTTTTAGTTAAAGAATAACTATAATCTCTTGGCTTTGGCCCCAAAGCTATTCCACCATGTCTCCATTGCGGTGCTCTAATAGAGCCCTGCCTTGCATTACCCGTTCCTTTTTGACGCCACGGTTTACGACCACCACCGCTCACTTCACTTCTTGTCAGGGTAGATTGCGTCCCTTGACGTTGATTAGCCAGATAATTCACAACTGCCATATGCATAACAACTGTGTTAGGCTTAATTCCAAAAACAGAATCCGCTAATTCTATTGCTTCAATTATCTTTCCTTGTTTATCAACAACGTTTATCTTAGGCACAATTAATCCCCCTTTCTATGCTTTCTTTATGCTATTTGTAATGTAAACAATGCCGCCCTTTGGCCCTGGCACTGCGCCTTTAATAAGCATTAAATTGTTTTCTAAGTCTAATTCCACAACACGTAAATTCTGCACAGTAACCTTTTCTGCACCTAAATGGCCTGCCATCTTTTTGCCCTTCATAACCCTAGACGGATCACTGCAAGCTCCCAAAGATCCACCATGCCTATGCACCGGCCCAGTACCGTGTGTCATCTTTAATCTTCTGCTGTTCCAACGTTTAATTGGCCCTGCATACCCTTTACCTTTGCTTATTCCAGAGACATCAATAATATCGCCCTCCGCAAAAGTATCCAGTTTAATTAGATCGCCAACATTGAATTTGCTGCAATCATCTAAGCGAAATTCTTTTAAGAACTTTTTGCCACCTAAATTATTGCGTTCAAATAACCCTCTTTGCGGCTTATTCAACTTGGTAAGAATAATATCGTCAAACCCTAGCTGAATTGAATCATACCCATCTTTTTGTGTGGTCTTTTTTTGAGTAACTAAACATGGTCCAGCTTCTATTACTGTAACCGGAATAACTTTACCTTCTGGCGAAAAAATTTGAGTCATCCCAATTTTTTTGCCAATAATACATTTGTTCACAAGACTTCCTCCTTAAGGTTATTGGTTAAGGTTGCCCCTAACATTGACCCCAAAGTGCTATTTTAAAAAACTGCACCTTGATTACACTGTATGATGCACTTTTATTTATTACATTTTACATTATAATTTCAATATCTATTCCTGTTGGCAATTCAAGGTTAGCCAATGCTTTAACAACTTCATCGCTTGTAACAAAAATATCAATAAGCCTTTTGTGAGTTCTCATTTCAAACTGTTCACGGCTATCTTTATATTTGTGCACAGCCCGCAATATTGTTATAACTTCCCGCCTTGTTGGCAACGGCACAGGCCCAGATATCTCTGACCCAAAGCGGCTTGCCACTTCTATTATTTTAGCAGCTGCCACATCCACAAGATTGGCATCATAACCTCTTAATTTTATTCTTAGCTTTTTGTTCCCTGCCACGCTACATCGCCTCCTCATCTTTATTTGGTAGACAATGTTTTGGACACCGTTCCGTGTGTTTTAATATAAAAGCAAAACAACAAAACAAATTCCAACCACTGTCGCCCGATCAAACGGACATACTCCACAGAAATTCCCCAACAAAACGTTGGCAACTTCCCGCTTCTTCGCAACAATATTAATGCAGTCATACTTATTTAATATACATCAATATACTTTAAAATACAAGCGTTTATAATAAAATTCAAAAAAAATTCACACAATTCGCTTATTTGTGGCGCTTTGCTCACGAATTGTGTTTGCTTGTTTAAAATTCATACTCAAATTAACATAACTCTTCGTTATTTTTGCCTCTCTTTCAAATACAAATTACGAATCTTAATAATTTCATTCTTTAAATTTTCATCTTCTTCGTTATTTTCTAACATTTTATTATAAGCACCCAGCGCTATTATCAAATTCTCTGCAGAGGGTTGTGATCTTATCAGTTCTGCAATCATGCTCTGCACCGCTGCCGCTTCTCCATTTTTTATCTGCTTATCAATTAATAATTCTGTTAGCTTCCCATCAACAGAAATTTCTAACCCTCTTTCCTCTTCTTCTGTAAGAACTTCTTTTGTTAATTCCTGCCCAAAAATAAGAGCTGCAAGTGTTTGGCATAAAGCCTCTATTTGCTGCTCTAAATAATCATTTTTAAACATCAAATTCTCCTTTTCTTTAAAAGATTTGCATAAACCCGTTTCTATAGCTTTCCATAATTCCTTTAAACAAAGAGCTAGTTGTAGGTGGTGTCCAGGTAATGGCATCCGCACCGGCATCTATTGTTGCCTTAATAGTTTCTTCTGTTGGTCCACCTGTTGCCACAATAGGAATATTGCTATGCTTTTTTCTTATATCTGCTACTATTTTTGGTGTTTGACTCGAAGCAGATACATTTAAAATAGCAGCTTTAGAAGCAATTCTACCATCGATATCGTCATTTTCTGAAACAATTGTAACTAAAATCGGAATATCAATCACTTCTGCAATAGATTTTATCAAGTCATTTGAGGCCGGTGCATTAAGTACTACACCAGTCGCTCCTTGATGTTCAGCATGGCGGGCTAATTCTACAGATCGCTTGCCGGATGTTAAACCTCCACCAACGCCAGCAAAAACCGGCATATTTGCTGCGCTTAAAATAGATTGAGTAATTATTGGTTGCGGAGTAAACGGGTAAACTGCAATAACTGCATCTGCATTAATATTTCTAATTATCGCTATATCTGTAGAAAATACAATCGCTTTTATTTTTCTGCCAAAAATTCTAAGGCCTTTTGCCTTCCAAATTCCTTCTGGCATTATAACCATATGGCTTCTTAATTTTCCATTAATTTCTTTTCCCATTCCCTTCCCTTCTTTCAAATTATCATAACTCATCTACTTTTTTCCATTTTTAGCTATTGCAATCAACCTGAGCAATTGCACAATTGTGCCTATTGTATTTGCAACATAAGTAAGTGCTGCCGCTCTTAACACCTCACCTGCCATATCTAACTCTTCTGGCTGCAAAAAATGTTCATTTTCTAGCTCTTTAAGCGCTCTTCTGCTTGCATCAAATTCCACCGGCAAAGTAATTATCTGGAATAATACAATAGCCAAAAACAGGATAATTCCAACCAAAAGTAAAGCATGTGCAGAAGAAATAAGCCCTATAAAAAATATTGGTATTGCTAAATTAGAGCCAAAAGATACAACAGGAAATATTGCTGTGCGAATTCTATATGGTAAAAAACCATTAAAATGCTGAATCACATGGCCAATTTCATGCGCAGCCACGCCCAAAGCTGCAACAGAATTACTGCCATAAACTCCCTCAGAAAGCCTTACTTCTAAAGCTACCGGGTCAAAATGGTCTGTTAATTTGCCTTTTGTTCTTCTCACTTTAATATCACTAATATCATGTTTCTTAAGCAACGCAATAACTAAATCATAGCCTGTTAAACCACTTTTGCAAGCTATTCTGCTATATTTTTTAAAAGTTCCCGTAACACGCAATTGTGCAATTAAACTTAAAATAAATACAATAATTGCCAAATAATATAAAGTTGCAGAAACCTCCATATAATCACCCCTTAAAACTGGCTACTCTTTATTCTTAATAATAGGTAGCTGAGCTAAATATATAATATCTTCCCTGTTTACTGCATCGCCTTCTGCCAAAACCGCTGCCCTACCCACAACATTTCCACCGGTTTTACTAATTAAACTTTCTAAAGCCGAAAGCGAGTTGCCTGTGCTAATTACATCATCAACAATTAAAATATTCTTCCCTTCAAGTTTGTGTAAATCACGTTTATCTAAACATAATTTTTGCACGCCCTTTGTAGAGATTGATTGCACACTAACTTCCACTGGCTCTAACATATATAATTTGGAGTGTTTGCGTGCTACAATATACTCTTTTTTAGTTATTTTAGCAAGTTCATAAGCAAGCGGTATCCCCTTGGATTCTGCCGTGATTATTATATCACATTCCGGTACTCGCTTGGCTAATTCTTCTGCGCACCTAACCGTAAGTTCAACATCAGAGAACATAATAAACGCGGCAATTGAAGTTTCTTCATTAATTTTGCATATTGGCAGCTTCCTTTCTAGCCCTGCAACATGTAGTGTAAAAAATTGATCCATAATATATTCCTTCTTCTTTATGCTAAATTATTAGCCTGGCGGCCAACTAAACTGCCTTTTGCCCAAAACATGAAAATGCAGATGATTAATTGTTTGCCCACCAAATTCCCCAGTGTTTGCAACCACTCTAAAACCTTCTTCTAAATTTAGAGTTTTAGCCAAATCTGCAATCACTTCAAATATATGAGCAATTAAATTACTATTACTTTCATCAACCTCTAGCACCGAACCAATATGCATTTTAGGTATAACTAAAAAGTGCACCGGCGCCTGCGGAGAAACATCATAAAAAGCAATAACCTTTTCATCTTCAAAAATAACATCTGCCTTTATTTTTTTTGCCGCTATATCGCAAAATAAACAATCTGGCAAGTTAATAACCCCCTCTGCTTTAAAATATCAATTATCTAAACATATATTTTTTTGTACTTCCTTAACTAATAATCTAATATTTTTAAGCTCATCTAAAGAATACGGCGGCATATTAAGCCTAAGTTTATCTTCTAGTAAAAAGTCTTCAGGTATTCTATATTTATTCATAACATACCTTGGGAACTGCTCTACCTCTTTGCACATACTCAAATACTCTTGCGGTGTTATATGCGGAATAACCGTTGTTCGTGCTTCCCAGGCAATTCCACTTTCTTTAAGAATTTTAAATGTTTTTTTTATATTTTTCACTTCAGAATACGCACAAATTTCTTCATATCTAGCCCACGGTGCTTTATAATCCACAGCCACATAATCTAAAAGATTACTTTCAAGCAGGTCTTGCACTACTTCCGGTTTGCTCCCGTTGGTATCTAGTTTAATTTTGTAATTCAGAGCTTTAACTTCTGCAATAAAGTTTTTTAAGTCTTCCTGCAAAGTTGGCTCGCCACCCGTGATTACTAAACCATCTATTAAATTCTGCCTTTTATATAAAAAGCTAAAAATCTCTTCGTTTGGAATAAGCGGTGTGCAAGGGTCTAATAACTTTCTGTTATGGCAATAAAAACAATTCATATTGCAGCCGCGAGTAAATACAACTGCTGCCAGCACCTTGGGAAAATCCACCGTTGAATTTGGAATCAGACCTGCAATCTCCACAAAACTCTACTCCTCTTTAACGCAAATTCTTTTGCACAATTTCCTGTGCAATATCACTTAACCCAACCACATTCAAAATGCTGCCCATTGCCATTTCTTTTTTGCCGCCGCCGCTGCCTCCTAACTTTTGGCATAACTCTTTTACTATATTGCCTGCCACTAACCCAGCCTCTACCGCCACTTTGCCAGCTGCAACTGCAATTGAATTACTGGTGCTTTGCCCTACTAAAACTGCCAGAATATTTTCTTGCTTTGCCCTTAAAATATCACAAATAATTCGGAGTTCATCTGGCTTAATATCTTTTAAAACTGCACATACCAAATTAATATCTTTAATCAATCTGGCATCTTTAAGCAAATTTTCTGCTACAGAGTTTAAAATCTTGAGTTTTAAGTTAGAAGATTCTGCTTTAAGAGTTTTAATTTCTTCTATAAGACTCAAAACTTTTGATTCAAGCTCTGCACTAGATTTTATCTTTAAATCTTCTTTTAATTTATTTATAGTTTCGTCAATTTCTAGAGTTCTTTTAAATACATTCTCTCCAGTTATTGCTTCAATCCTGCGCACTCCGGCAGAAACCGAGCCTTCTGAAACAATTTTAAACATATTTATCTGTGCAGTATTAGAAACATGAGTTCCGCCGCAAAACTCTTTAGAATAGTCACCAATGCAGCAAACCCTAACGTTTTCACCGTACTTTTCATCAAACAAGGCCATTGCACCAGTTTTTTTAGCTTCTTCAATATTCATTTCTGCAATATTCACCGGTAATTCTGCAAAAATAATCTCATTAACTTTTGCCTCTACCGCCAACAATTCATCCGAGCTTAGCGCTTTAAAATGAGAAAAATCAAATCTTAACCGTGCAGCATCAACATAAGAACCCGCTTGCTTAACATGCTCACCTAACACCTCTTGTAAAGCTTTTTGCAAAATATGGCACGCCGAATGATTTTTGCAGGTTGCTTTTCTTTTATGCACATCTACCTTAGCTAAAACCGTTTGCCCAACTTTAAAACTTCCGCAAACAACCTTTGCTGTGGCTATAATTCTGCCGCCATCGTATTTTTGATTGTTTAAAATCTCTAGCTCGCTTCCTTCTGCCAAAACAACTCCAACATCATTAACCTGCCCACCGCTTGTGGCATAGAATGGAGTTTTAGCTAGCACTAACTGGCACAATTCCCCTTGTTTAACTTCATTGCATGGCAAGCCGCTTTTGCTAAGCCACGTTATCTCTGTTTGCACCTCTAAATTGTTATAACCCACAAACTCACTAGTTGGGCAATTTTCTAATATATTTTCAGTTTCTTCGTCCCAGCCCAAATCGCCAAGTTTTTTTCTTGCGTTACGTGCCATTTGTTTTTGATTCTTCATTAAATCTTCAAACTTCTCTTTATCTAATGTAACATTAGATTCGGCAGCTACTTCTTCTATAATTTCTACCGGGAACCCAAAAGTGTCGTAAAGTTTAAAAATCAACTCTCCTGGCAAAACTTTTTCATGTTTTTGTTCAAGCTCTTTAAGCATATCTCCAAGCAAAGAAAGCCCTTGATTTATTGTTACCAAGAATTTTTCTTCTTCATTTTTAATAATATTCTTAATCTGCTGTGCGTTCTCTTCTAGTTCCGGGTACGCAGATTTATTTTCATTAACCACTACATCGCAAAGCTTATATAAAAATAAATCACTAACACCTAGTTTTCTGCCATGCCTCATAGCACGCCTAAGTAAGCGTCTTAAAACATAACCACGCCCTTCATTTGCAGGCACTACTTTATCTGATATTAAAAATACACTACTGCGAATATGATCTGTAATAACTCTAATAGAGATATCATCTTGCTTATTTTCATTATACTTTTTGTGAGTTAACCTGCAGACTTCTTGCAAAATCTTCTGAACTGTGTCTATTTCAAATAAATTGTCTACACCTTGAACAATACAAGCCAAACGCTCTAGCCCCATACCAGTATCTATATTCTTGTGTTCCATCTCTTCGTAATTACCTTTGCCGTCCGAGATATACTGTGAAAACACTAAATTCCAAAATTCAACATATCTGTCGCAGTCACAACCCGGGCCGCAATCTGGCTTGCCACAACCGTATTTCTCTCCCCTGTCATAATAAAGCTCCGAACACGGACCGCACGGTCCTGTACCAATCTCCCAAAAATTATCTTCCTTGCCCAAGCGTTTTATATGGTCAGACCCAACACCAATATCTTTAAGCCAAATATTATAAGTTTCGTCATCACTTTCATATACAGTGACATAAATTTTAGAGATTGGAATTTCAATCACTTTAGTTGCAAATTCCCACGCCCAAGCTATTGCTTCTGTTTTAAAATAATCTCCAAACGAAAAATTCCCTAACATCTCAAAAAATGTGCCGTGTCTGCTTGTAATCCCTACTCTATCTATATCTGGCGTTCTAATACATTTTTGGCAATCTGTAGCTTTGTTGCCTTCACATTTTTTTTGCCCTAAAAAGTACTTTTTTAAAGGTGCCATGCCAGAATTTATTAATAACAAACTATTGTCATCCTGCGGTATCAACGAAAAACTAGTAAAACGCTTATGACCCTTTTTTTCAAAAAAAGTAAGAAATTCTTCCCTAAGTTCATTCACTCCTAAATATCTCATAAAAAAACTCCTGACCTTAAAACATAATTTATAAATTATATTATACCACCTAAAAAGTTCCTTTGCAAGCTGTTTGGAATCTTAAAATATTATAGTGGTTAGTCTTCTATTATTATGAAATATATAAATAAGTTAGAGATATAAATATCTCTAACTTATTTATATATGATAATTTAATTTCCGTGCCCCTATTTCAAGAAAATTTTTCTAATAAGTCTAAAATAAAAAATATCTTCTAAACTTTATACATTTCTTTCTGCAAATAAATTCTTATTAGATTGATAAATGCCGATTTATTCAATACGTACAATTATATAAAATTGTTCATCAATATCTTATTCCTATTTCATAAACTATTAGTGTTATAAACATATAATTCATATTCTTTATCCAATTTTAAAAAGTAAAACATAGTTCAAGACTAATATTGACATTTTAAGATATGTTAAAATTATATACATGTACACATAAAAATATAATCAAAAATTTCTTTTCTTGGCAAATATGTAATTGTTTTATCATATTCCCCACAAACATCCCAAAAAAATGTTGGAATAGAAAACACATATCTATATTTTTTATTTATCAATTGAAGTTGCCCGAAATTTTTATTAAAGGTATCTTCTCCTAAAATAAGAGCCTCTTTCAAATTTACTTTTAAAGAATAAGCTAAAATTTCAGCACTGCTCATTGTATTATTATTTACTATTATAAATATTTTTTTAAATTTAAAATTGTTTTCATTTGCATAATAACTAACCTTTTTATTTTTATATATTAATTTTACAATTTCGCAATCATGCAGAAAAATATTGCATATATTTATACAAGTTTTAATATAACCTCCACTAGAATCTCTTAAATCAATTATTAAAAAAGGGTAAGTGGAATTTTCATATACAATTTTGCTAAAATTTACAAAGCAATTTTTATCCCAAAAATCTGGCTTTACATATAAAAACTTATTCAAAAAAATGTCATATACTGTGCTTTTCGTGTATAACCGTATGTTTTTAATATCCCTAGAAGAAACCATATTAAATGATGTAAAAACACTTCCTTTTGTATGATCTACAAATTCTTTAAATTTTGCATGACTAACTTTTGATTTACATAATTTCTGTTTTTCTTCATAATAATATGAATTTTTTTCCAAAAATATATCATTTTTTTCATATGTTTCTATACAATTATATATAATATCTTCAGGTAGATATTTCTTGCTTATAAATATTTTATTCCACAAGCCCATTACCTCCCTATAATATAAATGTTATCGGAAAAACATAATATTTTTTCGTTGTTTATTTTCATATTCAATGTTAAAGCAAAAATAAATAAAATTATACCTATAATATTAAAAAATATTATCACTCTTAACTCCGCAGGAAAATAATGATGTAAAAATAAAAAAAATATAAATGAAAACATATTGAACAAACTTCCCAATGAAGCAATCCATTGCTTTATTAACGTATTTTCTATATTCGATAATGATGAAAACACAGTAATGCCTATCGCTAGTACCACATTTAGCATACTATAAAGCAAATGCGAAAATGGGATAAATAAATTAAAATATATGCAATGCACGCATATACTAATCGCAAATATCAAACAACAATAAATATAATATCCTACAGCAGAAGATATTGCATTTATAAGCCATATTTTTTTCGTAGTTAATGGTGTAAAAATAAGGTTTCCACATAAAACTATATCTTCTGGGTTCCAAAAAACAAAAACGTGCAACAAAGAAACAAATAATGGGCAATAAATCGCTATTTTTTTTATAGGTACATCAAAATATATTGTTAACAAAAAATACATTGTTGGCAATATAAAAAATAGAACCAATTTTACTTTATTATGTACTAACTCTAAATATCTTTTGAACAGCAGTGCCTTCATATAATTTATTAACCTCCATTAAAATTTTTAAAATGACAATTTTTAAAGTTTAAATAAAAAAAGCAAACACAGTTATTAACGCAATTATAATATTTATGGTCCATTTTATTCTTTTTATAGACAATGTAGAAAGCATTAAATATATAAATAAGTAAAGAGAATATACAAATAAAGCTGCTAATATAGAAAACTTAAAAATTTTAAAAAACTGTTATGCTGTATAAATGTATTTGCAATAAGCCCTAGCTTTACTAATGTGAAACTTTTCAGCCACATGACATTTGAATGTTGTTAAATAAATGAACAAGATGAAAAGGAAATAAAATGAACATATTATTCTGAGGAATAAAAAACATGTTATAATCACTTCTACATCCTCATAAAAATCACATACAATAATCCTAACAATAAAATAAAAAATCTATAATATATATAGAAAAATTATAGTAAACATACATATTATAAAATGTATTATTCTTCATTATTCTCTATCCTTTTTATAATCGAGTTTAAATATTTCTTGATAAATATCTTCTAAACTGAATTCTTTCCCAAATAACTTATATTTTATTTTCAATTCATTAAAGTTTGATTCCTCAACAATTTTACCATGATTTATAAAGGCAAATGTTGAACAAATTTTTTGTAATTCATTCAAATTATGTGAACTTAGTAGTATCGTTATTCCCATATCATTAATGTTCTTTAAAAGTTCGCGTAACAATATTCTACCCTCAACATCCAAACCCGTTGTTGGCTCGTCTAATACAAGCAATTTTGGCTTTATAACAAGAGCTCTAGAAATCGCCAATCTCTGTTTCTGGCCTCTTGACAAAAAGACTATATTCTCATATCTTTTATGATGCATATTTGTTATTTTTAACGCCAACTCTATATCTTCTTTTCTGATGTTTTTTTTTGCATTTGGGAAATAAATACGATGAAAAAATTCTAAGTTTTCCCAAACCGTCAAATCTTTATATAGTCCTAAATGATCCATAACCACCCCTATTTTATACTTTAACTTTATGAATTCCTTATCAACAGGAGATACCCCATTTATTGTTACGCTTCCAGATGTAGGCTTGTAGATGCCTAACAAAGTTCTAATTAAAGAGGTTTTCCCCGCTCCATTAGGCCCAATTAACCCATAAATTTCTCCTTTTTTAACATGTAAGTATACCGAATTTAATATATTTTTATCTTTTATTTTTTTAGACAATTCGATTGCTATTATTTCCATTGTCCCACCTCTACATCATAAAAACAGCTTTTCTCCGAATCTAAAAATACACAACTATTACACGCATACCTAAATTCACAGTGTTTGCACTTTGTTTTGTTGTCTATATTATTCAACCAGTATTTTTGCAATAAATTTTTAATTATTATATTCCAATCATCATAAAAAATATTTCCTATTGCACAAATCCGCTTCCATGCTCCTAAGCATGGATACACATCCCCATTTTCCAATATAGCTATCTTATTATTAAGGCAATAATTTTTATCTTTACGTGCAAAAAAACTATTTATGTCCATATTAACCAAATTGTTTTTATGAATATAAGGTTCTCCTTGAGTTGCTTGTCTGAACGTCCATTGAGTAGGTATTTTTAATTTTTCCTTAGTTTTTAAAACATCAAAAGCTAGCAATATAACTGTTTTAAAATCTTTAAAGTTTTCTATTATTTTATTTAAATTGCTTTTATCGAATAAAGAAATACAAATCGGCGTCTCAAACAAAACATTTTTAAATTTTATTAAACCATTAGTATTTATAATTATATTTATTTCATTTTCTAATATGAATTCATATATATTCAGAAAATCCGAACATAAATAAGCTTCTCCTCCTGTTACATTAATGTTTTTACAACCATAAAACTTTAGATTATATATTAATTGTTTTAACTTGTTCAAAGTAAATGAAGAGTTCTCGCCACTTTTCTTAAAACATGTCGGACAAAATAAATGATTGCATTTATCACAGGAAAGATTGCAATTGTTGGTTAATTTAATTGTTGCAAAATTAATCATTGGTGAATCTTTGTGGAATTTTTTTTCATTAAACACATTATTAAGTCTTAATTTATCAATAAAAATTGGAGTGTCAGTAACTTTTCCCCAACCTTCTGTCTCTAATTGTTTTAATATATTAAAGTGCTCCCACGGAATTGGCCTGTTATTTTCACACTTTTTTATTAAATCAGATAACCTAGAATTTATCCATACACACTTTTTTAATACCAAATTTTGTAAAAGAGACTTGTTCTTCCCTACAACTAAATATACTTCTGGTAAAAGTCTAAAAAACATTAAAACATACCGCCTCCCAATTCTAGCTGCTTATAATAGTCTGTTGTCATTTCTTCAAATAAAGTGGGATTTTTTTCCAACAAAGATATATATTCTTCTAACATATATTTTTTGTCTGCCATTTCTTTTCGACACCATTTACGATCTACATTTATCGCTCCATCTACACTCTGAAAATTCTTGTAACATAAAGTACATAATTTTGAGATTGAGCATTTAGAACAGTTGTTTATAGCCTTATTATTCAACTCATTTAGGATATCTCGTATTTTTGTAAAATCTAAACCATTAAAAACATTGCCTATTATAAGAGAATCCCCAACTTTTTCGCAAGGTTTTATATCTCCATTCGTAGTGATATACATTTTTTCACCAGGAATGCAAGAACCTGTATAAGGCTTTATAGAAATATTATGCTCCCCAAGCATATTATGATAAGCTATTCCAGCATAACTTGGTGTTAAAAACGCCGCTAAAAACTTGTTTTTTTCTAATACCTTTCGAATAGATTTATCTACATACAACTTTCTTAAACTACTAAGTTGCTTCGAAAAATTCAATACATCTCTAGAAGAAAATTGATTATAATATGTATTAGTGTTAAAATCAACTGGATTAACTTGAATTACACGTATTTTATTCCCATCAAAAAAATTCATCATCTTATTAAGATCAGTTTTATAGTCATAACATGCAGAAATAAATATCCTTGCGCTTGGGTATTTATTTTTAAATTGAATATAATTAGCAAAGATCTTATCAAAAGTTTTATTATTATTTGCTGTTAATCTATTTCTATCATGGTTTTCTTTATTGCCATCCAAACTCAACAAAATATAAAAATTATTCTTATATAGAAAATCGGACACAATATCGTCCATTAAAAATCCGTTAGTCGTTATATGATAATCAACTTCGAATTTTGGGAAGGTATCATTTATATAATTAACAATTTTTTTTATTAAGGTAAAATTTATTAAAGGTTCCCCTCCATAAAAAGAAATAATAGGTTTTTTCTGTGCATTTCTTTTATACGCTATTTCAAAATTTTCAAAATAATAGTCTATCGCTCTTTTTGCAACAACAAAATCCATATTCATTTCCCCATGATTTCTTGTATGCTTATAATGACCAGAATATGTACAATATTTACATCTAAAATTACATATGGAAGTTACTTCTAAAAGCAATTGTTTAAATCCTACTCCTAAATTGTATAATGCAAACTTGATATCACAATTAGTGATATCAAGTTTAACATTGTTTTTAGGATAACATAACCCTCGGTACTTTGTGATTTTTGTTATATCATCCTTATCAACAAAATTAAATATATGCCCTGAAACATCATCATAAATATATGTGTTGCCTAAACTGCTTTCTAATTCTAAAATCTTTGTTAAGGTTGCCATTACGCCTTCCCTCCTGCAACAGCCACAGCGGTTGCGGCACCTAAAGCAGCTGCAAAAGCACCCCCTCCTGAAGCACCAGCTGCTACTGCTGCTGCTGGTGGAAATACACAAGCTAAACAGCCAGCACAAGCAACACAAGCTACCCCTACTGCGCAACCTAAACAATTGCAACCAGCAATTTCATCACTTTCTTGTAATTCAATTTCTTCGATTATTTTTAGATCGTTCATAAATATTAATTCCTCCTATATAAATAAAATGTTTAGATAAAAAGTATAATTTATAATTGTTATTCTTTTAATAAATCTTTCTATGCCTCCTTTCATACATTAAATAACCGTATCTAATGCTCCCCCCTTTCAAATATAATCTCTATAATTTATAATTTTTTTGTTCTACAGTTATGGTACTATTACCCATCAGTTCTAGCAATACCCCCCCATTTTTGTCGAATTTTGTCGTTAAATTGTAGCTTTTTAATTTAATCTTTTATAAGTTAATAGCCTTAAAACTAACAATCTTATTATAAAAATAGTAAAAATCCACCCTCTAATACCAGTGGATTTTTACTATAATATTCTAAATTTAACCTTATTTTTTTAATAAACACATTAACCAATCTATTTATTTTAAAAAAATAATTCAATTTGTCTATTTTACTATTAATAAGCATTTGCTTAGCAATCATCTGTTATTTATAGAATTAAAATTCGGAATTTAAAAGGCAAAACACCCAGTAAGCATCAGCTTACTGGGTGTTTATTCGATTGGTTGCGGAGGCTGGATTTGAACCAACGACCTTCGGGTTATGAGCCCGACGAGCTACCAGACTGCTCCACTCCGCGATATTTTTAATGTTAAACTATAACTTTTTGCATATTGGTGGGCCTTCAGGGACTCGAACCCCGGACCAACCGGTTATGAGCCGGTTGCTCTAACCAACTGAGCTAAAGGCCCTTACTAACGCTATTATTACACCATTCAATCTACTATCTTTTGATGACTTGTGCATTTTAACGTTATTTTTGCTTGATATTTTTTGGTGCAAAATCTTATCTTTTTGAGCAAATTTCGTTACTTTTCTTTAATTTTTGGTGCTTTTTGTTTCACTTTTCAGGCGATTTTGAACTCTTGTTCTGTTGTAGATAACTCTTATGATTATTGCTAAATTAAAATTGGCTCCCCCTGTTGGGCTCGAACCAACGACCCTGCGGTTAACAGCCGCATGCTCTACCAACTGAGCTAAGGAGGAATATCTTTTTTAATAGTAAAATAATTTAACTGAAAAATTCCTGGTACACCATCGGGGACTCGAACCCCGGACCCACTGATTAAGAGTCAGTTGCTCTACCAGCTGAGCTAATGGTGTACGTCTCCCCTTAATACACTCGTATGGCAATGCTTAAATTTAAACACTGCCATACTTATATTAATTCGATTCCGGCATATCCCTATTTTCCCAGGCAGCTTCCCGCCAAGTATCTTTGGCACCAGCAAGCTTAACTTCTGTGTTCGGTATGGTAACAGGTGTTGCCTCGCCGTTTTCTACACCGGATCTTAATTAGAGCATACATTAGTACACTCAAAATTGAATAACTTAAACTGCTGTGTTTGAACTAAAGGTCAAGCCCTCGACCTATTAGTACGGTATAGCTTAAAACATCACTGTTCTTACACCTACCGCCTATCAACCTCCTAGTCTCGAAGGGGTCTTACCTGATTGACTCAGTGGCATATCTTATCTTGAGGTTGGTTTCACGCTTAGATGCCTTCAGCGTTTATCCATTCCGCACATAGCTTCCCAGCCGTGCCACTGGCGTGACAACTGGTGCACCAGAGGTGCGTCAATTACGGTCCTCTCGT
>JAFQMN010000008.1 GCA_017414435.1 Oscillospiraceae bacterium | reverse complement strand
TGAAATTTGCAGTGAAGAAGATGGAGCAGGAATATGCATACGAAGGTGGCGTGGTAAAAATTTCTGCCAGCATCGGTGCAGCTTACTGTAAAAAAGAAAAGATTGGATATAAGGAATTTATGGATGTTGCAGATGCTGCGGCTTATCAGGCGAAGGATAATGGACGTAACTGCTACATCATCAAGGATGTGGAGTAGATAGGGGATTTTAGATTTTCTAAATACTACGA
Source organism: Oscillospiraceae bacterium (assembly GCA_017414435.1). Taxonomy (GTDB): domain Bacteria; phylum Bacillota; class Clostridia; order Oscillospirales; family Ruminococcaceae; genus RGIG1955. The sequence continues at coordinate 2,731 of JAFQMN010000008.1, read as the reverse complement.
AATCAGTCCTCTGCTATATATAAATGTGCACACGTTTGCACTCATAGGCGTTACGCAGCGGTACTAAGCTCGCATCGCCTCAAGTGCGAGGCTCTGCTCGCTAAGTGCCGGCGACGCCTAATGGTGCTTATTTATATATAGCAGAGGGCTGATTTCTTACTATATGGGTAAGTCTAAAATTCCCTGCCTACGTCTACATCTTATATAGAGTTTCGGATAGAGGACTTGATTTTTTAAACTTATGTGGTTGTGATATAGTTGAAGGAGAAAAATTTGAAGTTGTCGGATATGTTCTTGCAACTGCACATTAGTGAACGAACTGGACGTGGTGTACCAAAGATTACAGAGTTATACGGAAAGGAAACGTATGAGTTTAGAGAGAATTCGATTGTAGTTTCGATACCGTTTACTAGGGTATCAACTGAGGGAATTCCCCTAGTTGTTCCCCCAGTTATTCCCCCAGTTGAAACTGAGAAGGATAATAAATCCGTTGAAGAACGTATATTAGAATTTTGCAAGGAGCCAAAGGGAATTTTGGAAATTGGAGATATGCTACATTACAAGGACAAGAAAACAGTTAGAAAGTATGTGAAACCACTTGTAGAAGCAGGTAGATTGGCGATGACAATTCCAGATAAGCCAAACAGTAGTCTACAGAAATATGTAACAATCAAATAATAGGACATTATGTCCTAAACTTCCAGTCATGAGGATTAGATACTATAGTCAATGAGAAGGAACTGACAGTAGAGGCAGTTCCTTTTTTAGTGCCTAAAACAACATTAAAGATAAAAATTTAATGTTTATCATTAAAAAATAGTTGACTTTATTTAAAAGGTAAGTTATATTAAATTTAACGATAAACATTAAAAAATTAATGCGGAGGGAATAATATGGATAAGTTAATGAAAACAGCCAAGAAATTAGACACTTTTTTCAAAGTAGCACAAAAGATTATGAAGATTACTATGATTGTTATGGTGTGTGTGCTAGCGGTACTTACAATAGCTAACATTTTAAATCCTAGTGCTATCATAGCAAATGGATTTTACTCAGTAGATATTGGTCCATTAACAATCAAATTAACAGAAAGTTATTCTCCAGAGGATAACAATATGGTTTTATTTTATGCATGGATTGTAATTGGACTTGCAGCCTTAGCTGTAGTTGCAATTTATTATGCATTTGGGCAGATCCGAAATATCCTTCAGCCGATGGCAGAAGGTAATCCATTTCATCCTACAGTAAGTAAGAATATTCGAAAAGTTGCTTATGTCAGTGTTGTTTTGGGAATAGTTGCAAATATTGTTTCTTTTGTAGAGACCTTTAATGCACTTAGAATGATTGATAGTTTAAATCTGTTGCAACATGTGCAAGAGGGAACTATTCAATCAGTTACAGCAAACTATAGATTTGATATAACATTCTTAGTAGTTTTCCTTCTCCTTTTGTTGATGTCATATATTTTCCGTTATGGAGAAGAACTTCAGCAACAGGTAGATGAAACATTATAAAGGAGAAATGCATGCCAATTATATTGAGATTAGATAGAGTTATGGCTGACAGAAAAATGAGTTTAAATGAACTTGCGGAAAAAGTTGGCGTATCAAATGTAAATCTGTCAAAGATAAAGACCGGTAAAGTTAGTGCGGTTCGTTTTTCGACGTTAGAAGCAATTTGTGAGGCTTTAGATTGTCAGCCGGGTGATATTTTAGAGTACAAGAAAGACTAAGTGCTGTTAACTTAGAAAACAGTTCGATAAACTCGAATAGGTCGAACAGATAATTTCGTATTTGTCGAATAGTTAGAACAATAGAATTTTGTTGAATTTAGATGGAAAATAGTAACAAGACATAATTGTCTGGTAGAAAATACGTCATTTCTCACTTTGTGACGTGGTTTCTGAATGATTTTTCAACGATAATTAACATTGAAGGGAGCAAGTAAAATGATAGACCAGATTAAAATTGGTGGTTTTCTAAGAGAACTACGTAAAGAAAAAGAACTTACACAAGAACAATTGGCAGAGAAATTTGGTGTATCTTCTCGAAGTGTATCTCGTTGGGAAAATGGTAATACGATGCCAGAGCTGGGAATTTTGGTTGAACTGGCTGATTACTATGAGGTTGACATCAAAGAAATAATTGATGGTGAAAGGAAAAGTGAGATTATGAAAGAAGAAAAAGAGACCTTACGAAAAGTTGCAGATTATGCAGAAGCAGAGAAGAAATTGGTAGTCAAACAGAGATGCATATTAACATTCGTAGGAACAATGATATGTGCTTTTAGTATTATGATTGGATACATTACATTTCCTAAATTGCCAGAAAATAGTTTTTTAAGAAGTGACAGTTTATGGTTAGGCATAGGAATTATTGGCTTGGTTCTTGTGTGGGGAACAGTAATTCGTGAAAATAGAAAAAATGCTATGCAAGACAAGTAATATTTGCTCCTAAAAACTGGCTTTATAAGGTCCGTAAACTTACAGTTTTATCGAGTAACAACGTTCATTGGGCAGAGCTATTCTATAGTCGTAACAACTCAGTTGCTTAGAATTGAAGAAATTCCATAAAGTAAGAAAACGGGGCTGCCCTATATAAAAATATGGACCTTTAGCGGGCCGTCGTTACTTAGCGAATGGCGATGATAATCGTCATGAGTTTAGTAACGTAACGAGCACGCTAAGAGCGAAAGTCGTGTCCAATTTTTTATATAGGGTAGCCCCGTTTTC
>JAFQMN010000007.1 GCA_017414435.1 Oscillospiraceae bacterium | reverse complement strand
ACAGATAGCTTTGGATGTTATCCAGAAATTGAGTAACTTAGAAAATGAATATGGCCCTCAATATAGGGAATTTTTTAAAAGGCTCAATCAAATATTTTACCATTCTAGACGCTTGCTTGCAGTAACTATAGCACCACAAATAATTAAGCAGTATATAAATGATAATATGGGTGAAGAAACTGCGTTTCAAATTGTTGCTTTTGAAGAGATAAAAGGTGGAGATGGGCCAGCTAATCACATATGCCGATTTACAATAGATAAAAATAATTATGTTTGTGAATTTTCTAGAAAACCTGTGGGTGTGTTTTTTGGTTCAATTGTAACAATAAGGGCAAACAATGGGAGTCTATTAAAAAGATATTATTTAAAAGCACATGAAGGGTATCCTGCCATTAATAAAAAAGAAAGTAAAGAATCTTATAAAGATACAACAACCCAATTGCGTACGTCAATTGATACACCAGATAAACCTACAACAACTTTTGGAACGTTAGATTTAAGGGAACCATTTGTATATAAAGTACTTGAAATATTAGGCTATGGTCCTAGAGCCCACTTCTTTGTTAACCCGTATATCAATTATGGATTATACATAGTAACAGAAGATTTAAATTCGGAGCCGAATGTTTTTAAAGAATTAAAAGATATAGGAGAGAGTGTAGAAAATGCAGATGTGGTTTTTAATGTTAGTTCCGAAAGCAAAATAAAACAGTCAGTAGAATCCGGATTAAATGAATTAAGTGTACTTACAAACATTTTTCAATTAAAAGATATAAAAGGAGACAATATAGGCTTTGTGGGAACTAAAGAAATATGGGATAAATTAGTGCACGAAGAAGATAATGATAATGATGAGGAAGAGGAAGAAGAATGTGAAGAAGAGCAAGAGAATCAATTTTTGCGACCACTTATTATTGATTTTTTGAATGAAACAACAGATGAATCACCTACTATTAATAGAGATGCACAACGCTACAGTTTAAGCCAAGGCCTTATTGATGGTGAAATGTTCCGTTCCTATTCCGCAAATACACCATATAGTAGCTTAATAATGCCGCATGAAAAACTTTATACCAATATTTATGGTGCAAGTGAGGATGCTAAACTATGGAGTTCTAATGTTGCGGGGGTTTATGCGCAGAATGCACGAAAGCTAAAACAAGTAACAGATGAATTTTTACCAAAAAAACAAAAGGCATGGCATATATTAAATGAAATAATTGCTGAAAAAGGAACTTTTAAAAAACTTCTGGAGTTTGGAAGAGGCTTGGTTATCAGTACAGCAGAAAAAATACTACAACCTACAAATCCCAGTAGCAGTGTTAACACACTTCAACAACGAATAGAACAGCTAGATATATACTGCAGCTTACTTGAAACTAATTATGAGATTACTGAAGAGTTGCTTACAGCAGATGAGAGCAGCGCAGAACCATGCAGATTAGCAGCAGAAGTTAACGAAATGTGTGAAGCAGTGCAGAAAAAAGCAGAAGAGCAAATATCTAAAGCAAAGGCTAAGGCTAAATCTAAAGCTAAACCTAAAAATACAGGTGTTTCAAAAACACAGAGTGGAGTGAGCGCAGGGCTAAAGCAGTTTATAGCAGCACAAAGAGCAAAAAAAGAAGATCCCCAATGATTTTTTACTTTTTGAGTGAGTCGATTTGTATTTTAAACTTTTTTTGTTGATTATATTTTGCAAAGAGAGCCCAGTGTTCAAATACACTGGGCTCTCTTATATTAATAATAGCATGCACAGTTATGGTGCAACGATTGCATTCATTCCGAACCCAAGCTCGACTCTTCAAGCTCGGCGAAAGTTATTGTTTGGGTGCCGTCTTTGAAATTAAAGACGATGGTGATCCTGTCGTCGTAAAGGTATAGCGCCGTTAATAAATATTGTATCTATTTTGTGAAGGGTTCGGATTTTGTACTGTTTGGTGCGGGCAACAGGACTTGAACCTGCACGAAGTTACTCACTAGCGTCTGAGACTAGCGCGTCTGCCATTCCGCCATGCCCGCATTTGCCTTAATTATTATAACATCGATTTCAAAATTTTGCAACTCAAATAATCAAACAAAAAATTAAAAAGCCAGCTTTGCAAAATGCTTGCTGGCTTTTATTACTATAATTTTCTTGAAAAGAGCAGGGAAGAAACTGAACAAATTATTTGTTTTTAATTTTTTTTATTTCTGCAAGAGGGTTTGCCGTGGTTGCTTGTTTAAGTTGTTTGCTAGAGACATGAGTATATATTTGCGTTGTAGAAAGATTTGCGTGGCCTAAAATTTCTTGCAGAGTTCTAACATCTACATTGCCGTATTGAAACATTAGTGTGGCTGCTGTGTGGCGCAACTTGTGGGTTGAATAATTAAAAAGGCCATTCTTCTTAAGGTTATATTCTACAATCTCTTGCACACGGCGCCTACTTATTCTTGTGCCATTTTGATTTAAAAATAAAGCATCTTCTGTTGGCTTTGCTGTGCGTTGTTTTAAATATTCTGCAACTGCATCTAAACATGCATTATTTAAATATACCTGACGTTCTTTATTACCTTTACCCGTTACTGTTATTGGGTTTTTAGAAACATCCGTTACATTTAATGAAACTAGCTCCGAAAGCCTTAAACCACAATTTAAAAAGATTGTTATAATACAATAATCTCTGGCAGAAAACTTGCCATCTACATTGTTGAGCAATGTTTTACTTTCTTCTAAATTAAGGTATTTTGGCAGTGTTTTTTTTAGTCTTGGAGCATCTAAGGCCTCCGCCGGGTTAACTTCTAGTAGTTTTTGATTATATGTTAAATATTTAAAAAAGCCTTTTATAACCGAAACTTTTCGCGCTCTGGTTGTACTATTGTTATTTCTTTGTGAATTTACAAAATACAAAAATTCATAGATATCATTAATTGTAACTTTTTTTAATATATTTATATCAACATCTTTAACGTCAATAGTTTCAAAATCAGAGTCAGGTTCAACTAAGCCAAAGCGAAGTTTTAAAAACTTAAAAAATAATAATAAATCCTGAAAGTAGCTGTTTACAGTATTTTTTGAACAGCCCTTGATTGTTAACTTATATATTAAATATTGTTTGCCAAGTTGGCCACATTTATTGTAATCTTCTTGTGACTTTATTTGTACCATAGTACCACCTTTTTTATTATTCTCTCTTCCGCACGAAATTTTTATTTCGTGCGGAAATTTGTGTGCCAATTTCCCTTTCTTTTTTTATTATATCAGTTAAATATTAACCATTATAGATCTGCGCTAATTTCTACATTATTTTCTTGCTCGTAATTTTCTAACAGCTTTTTATAATAAAGCACGCAAACCAGGCGAATATATGTAACAACAAATGGCACAATAATTTTTAAGGCACTGATTTTTAAAATTAAGATTAAGATCGGTAAAATAATAGGTAAAAATGATAAATTTAGCACAAATAACTCCTCTAAATGCCCTTTTGTTGCTTTTATGGATAATTTTATGCTTTGATTCGCTGTGAGTTTGCCATCGTTTTTAATAAATATAACTTCTGCTAAGCTGTAGCGATTGATTATGAATAGACTAAATATAAAGTAAGCTATTGCACACACAATAACTATTATTATTACAAACTCCCAATAATTTATTCGTGCTATAAGTTTTTCATAAAGCTCTAAATTTTCTAGTAAATTGGAAAAAGGATTATATTTATCGTATATATATGCTAATAAAAAAAATACAATATATGGCGGTAATAACCACAAATACATTCTTAACATTATATTTACCTCTAACCAAAGCGCAGAAAAGAACTTTTTGGGAGTTGAAAAATAATAAAAAATATTTGAAAACCGTTGCTCTTGATTATCTATATAACAATATGTTAGTCTTGTTATACCTAAAGATAAAACCCACGTGATTAAAGTGACTAAACCAAATTTTTCGTTAAGTAACATTATAACAGTTCTTAAATTGCTATATTCACATATTATATCTTTTATATTTATATCCCCTAAGATATATGTTTTTAATCCATCAAACAGAAATGTGATTAAGGATATAAATAAATTAGCTATAAGTAGCGGATTCCACCATTTTTCTTTTAATATTTTTCTGCATTCAGCTTTAACTTCTCTTCGCATTTAACTGCCCCCATTGCGTAGTATTTTATGTAAGAATCCCCCAACTCATTTGGCTGGAGGATTCTTGATTCTTAGCTCTTTTTATTTTCTTAAGCCTAACTTTTCTACAATCCCGCGATATCTTTCGATATCTTTCTTTTTTAAGTAGTTAAGCATTCTACGCCTTTGACCGACCATTTGGAATAAACCTCTTCTACTATGATGGTCTTTTTTATTTATTTTAAGATGTTCGGTTAAATTATTGATTCGTTTGCTTAAAATTGCTATTTGAACCTCTGGAGACCCTGTGTCTTTTTCATGCGTTTGATTTGCTTGAATTAATTGTTGTTTTTCTTCTTTTTTTAACATAGTTAAATCATCCTTTCTTTTTTAAGCAGCCGCTAAATTGCACAGCACATAGGCCGAAAGGCTAATTCTTTATTAATTATTAACCTAATGCACCGAGCAATAAGCCATACTCTTAATTGTAGTTTTATATTAGCACATTTTTTATTATTTGTCAAAGGGTTTTTGATTATTTTATTATCAAAGAAGAATTCTTTAATAAAATATAAACTTATTTTTCTTCTTTCGCAATATCCTCTATAGCCTCTGCTGGAACATCTACTACTTCTGCTCTTTTTTCGTAATTTTCTAACATACGTTTATAGTAAAGAGTATAAACAAAGTTAATGTACGTTACTATAAACGGGGCCATAAATATAAACACAATAGAAACCACAGATAAACTATAAAGTAGCAAAAGTGGAAGCAAAGATAGATCGAGAACAAATAATTCACCTAAATGCCCTTTTGTTACTTTAACAGAAAGGTTTATGCTTTTATTAACTGTGAGTTCTCCATCATTTTTAATAAATATAACCTCTGCTAAACTGTAGCGATTCATTATAACTAAAAAGAATATAAAATAAGCAATTCCCAAATAAACCAAAAATAAATTAAAAGAACCTGTTGCCTTAAAGCTAGAATTAAGTGTGGTGTTTGTATACCAATATAAAAGGAAAATACATAACATTGGCAAGCCCCACAGAATTGATCTTAAAAAAACATTTACATTCAGCCAAACTGCAGAGAAAAACTTTTGCGGAGTTGAAAAATAATAAAAAATACTCGAAAATTGCTGTTTTCTATCGCCAAAATAATTATACACTAATCTTGTAAGCCCTAAAGATAACGCACAAATAACTAGATAATAAAATATTGCTATCCCTAAATTTAATATAGAAAAACCTGCAAAGGTGGTTTTTGTAACAGATACTATTCCATCATTATATACATGTGTAAACATCTCTTTTGCATTAAAAATAACCTTTGGGTTGAATAACACGCTAACTAGCAGCAAAAATAAGTTGGCAAGCAATGGAACACTCCACCATTTCTCTACTAATATCTTTCTGCTTTCGGTTTTAACTTCTTTTCTTAACATTAAGTATTCCTCCTTAAGTTCAAATATGTTTATTTTTTTAGTGAATCAACCAAATCATCTCTTCCATATTGAGAAAGTTCGTAAATTGCTTCTTCAATTGGATATTTACCATTGTTTCTTATGTGATTTATCGCCTCCTTATAAAAATACGCCGCTTCTTCACATGAATTTAATTTTAAGCAAAGCCTAGCTAATATTATATTTTTTTCACAGCTATAATCTAATTTTTCTAATTCATCTGCTAGTTTATTTATATCCTCATTGCTCCCGTTCCAAAGTTTCAGCCAGTTTTTATGTTCTTTAAACAGGCAAAGAATTCTATATTCAATTGGGCAAGCAACTCGCGCGATATTGAAAAAAGTTTTAGGTATGCAATGCTTACTATTTATTGATGAAAGCATTAGATCATTGAATGTTCTTACTGCAAATATTATATCACCACTCATAAAAATTAACAAGCCTATTAAACCTAAAACGTTATAATTTACCGTGTTATTCTCTTCTTCAAAAAAGGAATCCACATGTTTTATTGTGTCTGCTAAAGTATTATTTGCTATGGTCTCTTGTAGATTATGGCTTTTAATAAACTCATACTCGGTTTTTTCTTCAACAAACGTTTTTGAAACGAGTTTATTTAAATATGCTAAGCCCAACTTATTTGTATTATTTTTATTATATACAAAGCGTATAAGCCATACTATAGCCTCACTTATGCAGTTTTGGTTTTCTGCCTGGTGAAATTTAATTAGGTTATAAAAATATATATCGGTGTCCTCATCTGTTATATTCAAGCTGCTTGCAGCGTAAATGTTTTCTGAAAAATGATTGATGAAAACCGTTTCGTAATCGTCTTTTATCTCTGCGTTTACATCTTCTTTGTTAATAAAATTTTGTAACTTTAAAAAGAATTGCTTCTCAAGCTCCACGTTCCCTTTTATGTGCAGAATTTGATAATTAATTAAACCAAATAAAATAGTAAAAAATGTATCTTTTGTGATTATTCCCTGCTTAAAGTCTTTAAAAAATTCATCAAATAGTTTACAAAACTCTGTTATTTTAGGTGTTTGTGCCGGATTATGCGAAGTTATTCCAAAAAAGTCTAGCACATCATTTACATAAACTAGGCATGCTGATGTAGCTTGTATTCTTTGTGCCAAAGAAAAAGCACGTATATTAAATTCTAGCTGCGAAATGTTAGATGGTCTTTTGGTATTTAATTTTAAATTATTGTTCTTTAAAAACGCTACTCTAAATATTTTATTGCAAAGTGGCGCTAATAAATTATTACGAGCTGCGCTTTTAAATATAGCCTTGGCTGCATATTCACTATTAGAAACAGACTCTGCAAATGTGAAGCGTAAATTTTGTGCTGTTGCTTTTACTCCAAAGCAAATTATATCTGAAGAGAAGTATTCTGCATATTCTAACAGTAACTTGGCCATGTCCGTTCTTAAATCGGTTACAGATTCACTGCAAAAGTAAATGTAATCTGCTGCAGTTTGGTTGATTATTAAATTATAAGTATCTTCTAGTTTTGTACCAACTTCTATTACTTTAAAACTGGAAGATGTAGCTGAAAGTTCTAATAATTCTTTATCTATAGATTTTTGAAAAATCACTGTTAAATGTATGTTTTCACCATATTCTTGGTTGATGATTTTTTGGATTAGTTCCCGCTTTGCTTTTAAATTATTTTTAAAACTTAATACTAGCTCCAAACTTAAATTATGCGCACTCATCTTCCCTACCTCTTTCTGCATCTAAAACATCTTGTAATGCTGCAATAGCAACCTCAATTTGACTATTGTTCGGTTCACAGGTAGTTATTCTTTGAAGCCACATGCCCGGTGCCATAAGGAATTTAAATATAAAATTGTTATTCTTGCCTGCTACTCTAATTATCTCGTAGCTAATACCCACAACCAGCGGGGTTAAACACATTTTGAATATTAAACGCCGTGCAGAGTTGCTCCAGCTGAGTGGAATTGCTACTAACATGCTAATTAATAATGTTATAAATATAAAATTAGTGCCGCAGCGTAAGTGAAACCGTGACGCTGTTTTAACCTCTGCAACTGTAAGCTCTTTGCCAGATTCATAGCAGTTGATGGTTTTATGTTCTGCTCCATGATACATAAAAACCTCTTTAATATCTTTGGTTTTTGAAATAAGGAACATATATGCTATTAATATTACGAGTTTAATTAATGTTTCTAGCAAAAGTTTGAGCCATTTCTCTTGGTTTTTAAGCCAAAAAGACGATAGCATTTGAGGAAGCCAAACAAAAAATATAATTGTTAAAAGCACACCGAGGCAAGCTCCTAAAGCAGCAGCAATTTTGCCTTCTTTTTTTGTATCGTTCTGCTCTTCTTCTGTATAAAATTCCGTTTTTGTTGCAGAAAGTGTTATGTATTTAAAACCATCTGCAAACATTTGAATGAAATTTACCACTCCGCGAACTATTGGCAGTTTTAAAAAAACTTTATTGCTATTTTTATTGTTAAACCGTTCAATATCTATTTGGCCATTCTTTAACCTGCAAGCAAGCGTTGTAAATTTCTGACTACGCATAACTATTCCATTTATTACTGCTTGGCCTCCAATTTTTATTGTTTGTAACAAACTCAAACTATCACCCCGTAATTTATTATTCATTTTCTTCTAACGGTTCGGAGATTGGCAGCATAATCTCTACACTGGTGCCTTGGTTCTCTACACTGTCTATGTTCAACTTACCACCATGGAATCTAACTATTTCATCGGCTACTGCAAGACCAATGCCCGAACCCCGTTTAGTGTAATTTGCCTTAAAGAATTTGGTTTTCACTTTGTCTAAATCTTCCTCTTTAATTCCACAACCGTTATCTGAGATTTTAATCACTATATATTGTTGTTCTGAAAGCGTTTTAAAAAAGGCCGATACATTTATTGTGCCGCCAGTTTCTGTATATTTTAAAGCGTTATCTATAACATTGATTAAAACTTGCTTTATTCTACTTTGGTCAACAGAAATTATTACTTGTTGATCAAAACCGCTCCAATTTAAATTTTTACCCTCTCGTTTGGCTTTATCTCCAAACATTAAAACTACATCTGCAATAATCGCTATAATATCTAAGTTTTCGCGGTTTAGTGTTGAACCCACCCTTTGAAAACGTGAAAAATCCAAAAGTTCTTCTACCATAGCAGAAAGGCGATCCGCCTCTGAAACAATTATATTTAGCCCTTTTTGGGCAATCTCTTCGTTGTTAGCTGAAGATTCTAATGTTTCTGCCCAACCTTTTATTGCTGTTAGTGGTGTGCGCAATTCGTGTGAAATTGATGAAATGAACTCATTTTTCATTCTTTCATTTTCGCCAAGCTCCTCCGCCATATTGTTTATAGCATCGCAAAGCTCTCCCACTTCATCGTTAGAGCGTTTTATTACTCTGGTTTTAAAATCTCCTTTTGCTATCTTATTTGTTGTGCGGCTAATTGTCCAGATTGTATTGACAATAGAGTTTGTAAAATATGTGTTTGATATTACAACAAATATTAAAATAGCTATCATTATAGTTATTAAAACTACCATAAGTAATTTTATCTCTGCGTTTATATCATCTATAAGCACCATAATAACCAATTTAAAATCGGTGTTTTTTATTTTGTGGTTAAACTGCATAATGCTTTGTGAACCCAAACCACCAATAGAAACTGTATCTTCTGTTCCCGTTTTTAAATTTTGTGTTTTATTATACTGGTAAAGCACTTCAAAACCACTTGATGTGGTTACGGTATTATTTTCATTATCTAATAAAATTAATTCCATCTTTTGGCTTTCGGAAAAATGATGGACTAAATCTATTAGCTGATTTTTATACTCCTCTTGTGAACTATATTCCAGCTGCTCAGACATCGTGTCTAATACCGAAATCTGCGAAAATACAACATGCATTACACCGTTGTAAAAAAAACCTTTAATGTATATTACGCAAAACATGAATATTACAACCAGCACAATTGTAGTGGACACTAAACTATTAACTAACCCTTTACGAGTTATTTTTGCCATAGACACTCAGTATCACCTCTACACAATTTTACTCGCCATCCCATCTATATCCTACACCCCAAACAGTTGAAATGTATTTAGGGTTAGATGCTTCATCTTCTATCTTCATACGTAAACGCCTTATGTTAACATCTACCGCCTTCTCATCAATTTTAACATTTGGCCAGATTGTTTCTAAAATTTGTGCCCGGCTAAATGCAGTACCTTTATTACTTAAAAACATAACCATCAAAGTATATTCAGTAAGGGTTAGTTCTATTTCTACATCTCCTTTTTGTAGAGTCTTCTTTTTTGTATCTAATACAAATGGAGATGATATTAATTTTGTTTCTTCTATTTTAGTTTTTTGGGACGTTACAATTCTACGAAATAATGCATCTACTCTAGCAAGAAGCTCCGATGGACTAAATGGCTTAACAATATAATCATCTGCGCCCATCATTAAACCACTCACTTTATCTATCTCTTGTGATTTTGCAGAAAGTATAATTATACCAATATCTTTATTGCAATTTCTGATATATTTACACACTTCTATACCATCTTTTTTGGGCATCATTAAATCTAAAACCACAAGATTCAAATCATCTTTCTTTGCATTATACACATCAATTGCCTCTTGACCGTCTGCAACAGATATTACATCGTACCCAGCTCTTGTTAAGTTAATAGCTATAAATTCCCTTATGGCTGACTCATCTTCTGCTATTAAAATGTGCTTCATAGTTCTTCCTTTCTGTTGTTTAATTTAAATACAACTTAAGGTTTTTTATATGCGTTATAACAATAATTGAAACTACAGCTAAAATATATAAAAAATCCCAATTTATGCTATTGTTTATTAGTGCAACAACAAAATAAGATGGTATTAAACTCAGTGCTGCACACACAGAGCTAACACCAACTATTCTAATTTTTATAAATACCAAAACAAAAACTGCCAATGCTATAGATATTAAAAGCGGGTGCAAAATTAGCAAGCAACCCATTGCCGTTGCAACTGCTTTGCCTCCTTTAAAATCAAAAAATACTGGAAAACAATGCCCTAACACCACAGCCAAAAAACATAGATGTTCAATATGCATACTATAAGGCAATTTAAAATGAGCTATAGCGGCCTGTGCCATAATTATTGCTAGCATACCTTTTAAAATATCTAAAATCAGAACAATTGTACCTGTTTGTATGTTATAATTTCTAAATACATTGGTAGCTCCAGCATTTTTGCTGCCCCAATTCCTAACATCGTCTTTATATACTGCTTTTGTTATAATTATAGCAGGATTTATACAGCCGATTAAATATGCTATTAACATTACAGCTATTGCTTGGCATGTTTTTAACATTTCTATCTCCTCTTTTCCCTTCGTTCACGTAATATAATTTTAATTGGTGTTGCATTTAAACCAAACGTTGTTCTAATTTGATTCTCTAAATATCTTTTATATGAAAAATGAAACAACTCTAAACTATTTGTGAATATTACAAATGTTGGCGGCTTTGTGGCAATTTGTGTAATGTAATACACTTTTAGCCGCTTGCCTTTATCTGTTGGCGGTTGCACTCTTGCTGTGGCTTCTGCAAGCATAACGTTTAATGCGCTTGTGGTGAGCCGTGTGTTATTTTGCTGTGCAACAAAATTTATCTCTTCAAAGAGTTTATCTATTCTTTGACCGGTTTTTACTGAGATAAAAATAATTGGTGCGTAAGACATAAAAGCAAAACTTGCCTTTAATTCTTTTTTATAATTTTCTAATGTTCCGGTATCTTTTTCAATTTTATCCCATTTGTTAACCACTATGATTGTTGCTTTGCCATTTTGGTGTGCAAAACCCGCTATTTTAGAATCTTGTTCAGTAAAGCCAGTTTCGGCATCCAGCATCACAATGCATACATCTGCGCCTTCAATTGCTCTAAAAGCACGCACCACACTATAATACTCTACATCTTCCTCAACTTTGCTCTTTTTGCGGATGCCTGCTGTATCTACAAAAATAAAACTACCATGTGAATTTTTTACTAATGTATCTATTGAATCACGTGTTGTGCCTGCAATACTCGAAACAATTAAACGCTCCTCTTTGGTAATTGCATTAATAAGTGACGATTTGCCTACGTTAGGTTTTCCAACAACGGCAACCTTTAGTGTATTATTCTCCTCTTCGGTGCTTTCAACGCCAAATTCAATTTTTTCAAACGCTGCGTCCAGTAAATCTCCTACGCCGTGGCCATGTGCTGCAGAGATCTCTATTAAATTAGAAAGCCCCAAATTATAAAACTCGTAAAAGCTAGGGTCTGTAGCTCCTAAAGAATCGCATTTATTCACCGCTACTAAAATTGGTTTGTTTGTTTTTTGCAAGATTTCTGCAATTTCTAAATCTGCTGAAGTAACCCCTGCTTTAAGGTCTGTTACAAAAACTATAACATTAGCTTGTTCTATTGCAACATTTATTTGGTGCCACATTTGCATTAAAATTTCATCATTTGAATATGGCTCCAAACCGCCGGTATCTACAACTAAAATATTTCTACCGCGCCACTCGCATTTGCCATAGTTTCTGTCTCTGGTAACACCGGGAGTTCCTTCAACAATAGCTTTGCGCTGGCCAATTAATCTATTAAAAAGTGTGGATTTGCCAACGTTTGGCCTCCCTACTATTGCAATTAATGGCATTAACATAAAAATTCTCTTTTCTTCAATTTATAAAATTATATTTGGCCCACCCAGCAGGACTTGAACCTGCAACCTTCAGAATCGGAATCTGACACTCTATCCAGTTGAGCTATGGGCAGATATTCAAAATGGCCTTCCTAATTTGAATTTGCTAAGGAAAAGCCATTTGATTTTACATCTAAATTTTAATGCTTAAACTTTAAATAATTTAAGCGCTAACTCGCATGTTTAAAATTTTAGTAACGTTAATTCTTATCCCTGGCCCCATTGTGCTAGAAATTGCACAAGATTTAATATATTGGCCTTTAAGCCCGGTTGGTTTTGCCTTCATAATTGCTTCTGCCACTGCGTTAAAGTTTTCTTCTAATTTTGCTGCGCCAAAAGAAACTTTGCCAATTGAGCAGTGTATAATGTTAGTTTTGTCTAATCTATATTCAATTTTACCGGCCTTTACCTCTTTAACTACTTTTGCCACATCTGGTGAAACTGTGCCGGATTTTGGTGTTGGCATTAAGCCTCTTGGCCCAAGCACTTTACCCAAGCGCCCTACCACAGACATCATATCTGGTGTGGCAATAACTACATCAAAGTCTAGCCAGCCATCATTTTGAATTTTAGGAACAAGTTCTTCTGCACCCACAAACTCGGCGCCTGCCTGTTCTGCAGCAGTTGCTTGTTCGCCTTTAGCAAACACCAAAACTCTTACTTTTTTACCGGTGCCGTTCGGTAAGTTCACCGCACCTCTTATCTGTTGGTCTGCATAACGTGAGTCTACCCCCATTTTTAAATGCAGCTCTACAGTTTCGTCGAATTTTGCCTTGGCTGTTTTAATGCAAAGCTCTAACGCCTCATTTGGCTGAAGCAAGGCATTTTTATCTACCAATTTTGAACTTTCTATATATCTTTTACCATGTTTCATATAATTAAAATCCTCCTATTGTGGTTTTCGGAATAGTCCTCCCACTTTAATAAACACCCTTTTAAACAGGCAAATTATTAATCTCCTACCACAACACCCATACTGCGTGCTGTGCCTGCAATCATAGAAATTGCCGATTCTAAATTTGCTGCGTTAAGATCTGGCATTTTTTGTTTGGCAATCTTTTCAACATCTGCTTTAGATATAGTTGCCACTTTGGTTTTATTCGGAACGCCAGATGCATGTTCTATTCCACAAGCCTTTTTTATTAAAACTGCTGCCGGTGGCGTTTTTGTGATAAATGTGAATGAACGATCTTCATAAACTGTGATAACAACCGGGATAATTAGCCCTTCGTTGCCTTTTGTTCTATCGTTAAATTCCTTTGTGAATGCAACAATGTTAACCCCATGCTGACCTAGCGCCGGACCAACTGGTGGAGCAGGTGTTGCTTTGCCTGCTGGAATTTGAAGTTTTATGTAACCTTTAACTTTTTTAGCCATAGTTCATTACCGCTAAATAGCGATTTCTCCTTTCTTGCAAAGCTATATTTTTTAGTTTGTAAATGATTTTAAATTTTTAAATTCAACTTCTGCAGCTGTTTTTCTGCCAAACATATTCACCAGCACTTTAGCGGTGCCTTTATCTTTTTGCACACTTTCAACAACTGCTTCATAGCCTTCTAATGGGCCATTTACAATGATTACTTTACTGCCTTCGCTAAAATCTAAATCTGCATACTTTTTTTCGTTAACAACACCAAATTGGAGCATTTCTTCTTCTGTTAGCGGCTTGGGTTTTGAACCCGCGCCCACAAAACCAGTTACTCCTCTAGTGTTTTTAACCACATACCAAGTATCATCGTTTAAAACCATTTTAATAAAAACATAGCTTGGAAATAATTTTTGTTCAACTTTTCTTTCTTTGTTGTTTTTAATTTCTGTAACCATTTCGGTTGGGATTTTTATTTCTGTGATAATGTCGCCCCAATCTTTGGCTTCTATAATTTTTTCTATGTTGTCTGCAACCTTTTTTTCGTAGCCAGAATATGTATGCACTACATACCATTTTGCTTCTTCTGCCATAAAATTCACCGCAGCTAAAATCAGCCACTTTCTCCTTTAAAGCTTTAGTTTTATTATAAACACAAAAATTACTAATTTACTTTATAACAAAATTATTCACTAAGCTCATAAGCCCTGCATCAAAAACCCAAACCAAACCACCAAATAAAATAATTGTGGCAAACACAATAACTGTGTTATTAAACGTTTGATTCTTTGTGGGCCAAGTTACTTTTTTTAGCTCATTTTTAGTTTCTATAAACCATTTTAAAAAGCCTCTGCGGTTTTTTTGTTCCGCTTTGTTTTTATTTGCCAATTTCCTCACCCTTTTGCTACTTTGTTTCTTTATGCGGTGTGTGTTTTTTGCAAAATCTACAATATTTATTCATTTCAATCCTATCAGGATCGTTCTTTTTGTTTTTGAATGTATCGTAATTTCGCTGTTTACACTCAGAGCAAGCAAGTGTAACTTTTACTCTCATATCAGCTACCTCCTATTTTTATTCCTAAACTAACAAAAGCCCGATGCATATAAACTACTAAAGCAACAAGCCAGAATTAGAGGTATTATTAGTATATCACAGCAGCACAATTATGTCAATAATTTAATACTACATTTTGCTTGTTTATTCTATCTTCAAATTGAAAAGAGAATTGACTTTTCGACAAATATTAGATATATATATTGATAAAATTAACGGTAAGATATATTATTTTATTTAAGAATATTTTAACAGTTTATTATGGTAGTGATAAAATATCATGCAAAATAAATCAAAAATAATAGTATGAACCTTAATCTTATCTTTGTTACTGGCCTCTATTATTTTAAAAATTGACCTGCAAAGAGGCCGTAGTATCTTTCTTACTACGGTCTTATTTTTATATCTTTTATAGATTGAATTTGGCTTATCAATAAAAAATTTGATTTTTTAGGAGGTGAATTTTAGCGAATTGCAAAGAAAATTTACATTTGAGAAATTCATACCCAGAATGATAATTTTTATAACACCGAGCTCAACCGTACAAGTTGCAAATTATAATGAGTTAAAGTGGTGTGCACACAGCTCTGCTATAAAAGTAGTTAATAAATTTATTATAGTGGAGTTGTATGCACGCGTTTGGGATTGCTATTTTAATAATGAACTTTGCGTAAATACATATTACCTTTAAAGGAGGTGAATATGGATGAAAATAAAAAAAATAAACACAACACCAAAGCAATGCAACATTGTTACCTTAGGTAAATGTAGCTGTTCCTGTGGCGGTGATAGCCGCAGATTAAGCCAAATGAAAGCAGCACAAAATAAAGCAGTAAGCTAGTTATTATATTCAAAATCTAAACATTTCCAGTTGCGTGCATACATCAAAATTAATAATAAAAAGGCGGAACTTTACTAGATGTTATATTTAAGTAAAATTATAAAAACAGATAAAAATAATTTTATCTACGATGCTGTTAGCAACAAGCTCATAAATATTGATGCTGAAATATTAGAGCAACTAGAATTGAATATGTTTAACAAAAAATACTATGATTTTTTAACACAAAATAAAATTCGAGATCTAACAAAGCCATTAAATTTTGAAATAGAGTATACTTACTCCGATGAAGAATTAGATTGGTTAACAAAAAACCGGGCAAAATCTTTAACTTTAGCTCTAACAGAACAGTGTAACTTGCGATGCGTGTATTGCGCATATATGCCAAAATATCTAGATAAAACATATAAATTAAAACATATGGCAGAAGATATCGCAATCAAATCAATAGATATTTTTATGAGGGCTGCTAAACAAAATCCTAGTCCATCTATTGGGTTTTATGGCGGCGAACCGTTGTTACAGTTTGAATTGATTAAAAAATGTGTAGGTTATTGCAAAGAAAAATATCCGTTCTCAAAACCGTCTTTTGACATTACTACAAACGGCTTGCTATTAGATAATGAAAATATTGTAAACTTTTTAATCGAAAATGAATTCACTGTTGCTGTAAGTTTAGATGGTCCTCAGGATATTCATGACAAGTTTAGAAAAGATGTTAATAATAAACCATCTTTTGAAAAGATTATTAAAAATTTAACTCAATTATACCATAAGGCACCTAAATATTTTAAAAATAAAATTTCTTTTAATGCCGTAATTACTCCATTAACCGGTAGCAAAGAACAATTTGAATTTTTAGATAAGTTATATGGTTTAGACGTTTTTCCTATTGAAGTCGCGCAATCTGATTACTTTTCTGAATATCTAAACAATGTGAATCAAACTGAAGTATCTTCCACAAACCGTAATTTTGATAAAATGAATTACTCTGTTCTTAGAAAAGGTATATTAAAAGAACTGGCGCAATATCATACATT
>JAFQMN010000006.1 GCA_017414435.1 Oscillospiraceae bacterium | reverse complement strand
TTGTTAGGAGCTGGTATATCTTCCCCTGGCGAAGAAGCTAAACTAATATTCCCATTCGTAGCTAAAGAAAGTGCCAGTATTGATGCAACTAGTCTTTTTAAAATCATATTGTCCATTGCATTAGCCTCCTTTATTCCATTTATCTATAAAATTGGGGATTTTTTATTAGATATCGATATACTTTAAATATATCACAACACCACATTGTGTGTCAAATTTGCATGGCTAGCTGTATATAATAGGAGGCAATTCGTTGAAATATAGATAAATTTATGGTATAATAACTAAAAAAATGAGCTTATACAAAAAGTAAAATCCGCATAGAAAAGAAGGAAATTTTTATGAAGCGTGTATTTTTAATTGTATTAGATAGTTTTGGTATAGGGGCGGCCCCAGATGCTTTTAATTTTGGAGACGACGCATGTTGCAACACTTTAAAAACCGCTTCCAATTCGCAATTATTTAACACTCCAAATTTGCAAGAATTAGGCCTTTTTAATATAGATGGCATTAGTTCAACAATTCAAGCTATTCCCTATCCCAAAGCGTCTTTTGCCAAATTGCAAGAAGCTTCGGCAGGCAAAGACACAATAATTGGTCATTGGGAACTTGCTGGTGTAATTTCTAAATCTCCACTGCCAGTTTATCCTTTTGGTTTTCCAGATGAGGTTATTAATGAATTTAAACAACAAACGCATCATAATATATTGTGCAACAAACCATACTCTGGCACACAAGTACTGTTAGATTATGGGCCTTTGCATCAACAAACCAGTGATTTAATTGTTTATACATCTGCAGATAGTGTGTTTCAAATTGCTGCTCACCAAGATATTATACCACTTGAAAGACTATATGAATATTGTGAGATTGCACGCAACATTTTGCAAGGTGAACATGCGGTTGGGCGTGTCATTGCAAGGCCATTTATTGGGCAATATCCAAACTACTTGCGAACTCCTAATAGAAGAGATTTTTCACTTATGCCACCTCATAAAACCGTGTTAAATATTCTGCAAGAGAATCAAAAAGAAGTTATAGCTCTTGGCAAGATTGCTGATATATTTGCACATAGTGGCTGTACTAAATCTATAAAAACAAAAAACAATCAAGATGGCATGGCAAAAATATTAGAGGTAGCCGATGAAAATTTTGACGGCTTGTGTTTTTTAAATTTGGTGGATTTTGATATGCTTTATGGCCACCGCAGAAATGTGGACGGCTATGCACAAGCGTTAACAGAGTTTGATGGATTTTTAGGTGTTTTTTTACCAAAATTAAAGAAAGACGACATATTAATTATAACTGCAGACCACGGTTGTGATCCGAGTTGTTCTACGCACACAGACCATACACGTGAATATGTACCCATGCTTATTTACGGCTCTAATATAAAACCAGGTGTTAATTTGCACACAAGAACTTCCTTTGCAGATGTTGGTGCTACTATTTTAGATTATTTTGCAATAAATTCATCAGAAACTCAAGGCACATCTTTTTGGAATTCAATTAATGCTTTTTAAAAATTTCTAATAGAACAATAAAGGCAGCTTGTATATACAAGCTGCCTTTATGATTTACACATTAAGTTTAATTTATTATAGTTTTTCTAATAATTCTGCTTTCTTTTTATCAAATTCCTCTTGGGTGATCAAGCTCTGCTGGTGCAATGAATTTAATTGTTTGAGTTTAGCTTCAATATCTTCTGTTGATTGCTTTTGATAATGGTTTACGTTTTCTATAATAGCCTCTTGCATTGGAACACCCTTTTTTGTGAATGCGTTAAGATAGTTTATTACTGTTATTACTGCGCATCCACCAAGCCACAGCCCCCAAAACTCTAAGTTATAAGAGCCGGTTTCACTATGTTGTTTAAACATCATAACTAATCCTGTGATCATAAATATAATTCCTACAGCAAATCCAAATATTGAATATGTTTTGCCCGGCTTTAATTTTATTTTTTTATTATCACTTTTGTTATCCATAAATCAACTACTCCTTAAACTAAAGCAATCTGCTCTGCAATACCAAAAAAACTTGAGGCCTTTTGTGACGCTCTACCTATTAAAAAACCATCTAATTCTTGCAAGTTTAAAAGCTGCTTTACCGATTCACTATTAACAGAACCACCATATAAAATTCTAACTTTGTTTGCTGTATCAGAATCATAAAGCTCTGCGATTGTTTTTCTAATACAGGTTGCCATATCTAAAATATAATCGTTAGATGCACAAAACTCTGCGCCCACTGCCCAAACTGGTTCATAAGCGATTAAAACATTTTGCATCTGCTCGTTTAAAAAACCAGAAAGCCCAACCTTTAACCGAATCTCTACAACATTTTTACCCATTTTGCGGCTATATTCATACTCTTGCTCACCAACACATAGAATTGGTTTCATATGATTTTTTAGCACGGCTTTTAGCTTTTGATTTATTGCTGCACTGTCTTCTGCAAATTCTTGCCTGCGCTCGGAATGACCGATAATTACAAACTCTGCACCAACATCTTTAAGCATACAAGCAGATACCTCTCCTGTGTGTGCACCCTGTTCCTGAGCATGGCAGTTTTGCGCACCTAGCTTTATTGGAGAGTTTTTAAAAAGTGAATTGGCATAATCTAAATAAACATGTGGTAAACAAAGAACTGCTTCGCAGTTTGCGGTAGAAAAATTGGGTGGAATATTTTCAAAAAAGCTTAATATATCAGATCTACTACCGTTCATCTTCCAGTTACCTGCTATTAACTTCTTTCTCATCTTCCCCACCCTTATCTTCAAAGTATTTTCTATTTGTCTTGAATTGCAACCACAGCTGGCAGATCTACACCCTCTAATAATTTAAGTGATGCGCCGCCGCCAGTTGAGATATGTGTCATTTTATCAGAAAGCCCCATTTGTTTAACAGCTGCTGCAGAATCTCCACCACCTATAACAGAAACTAAGTTAGTCTCTGCTATAACTTGTGCAAGTGCTTTTGTACCTTTTTCAAAATTCTTAAATTCACAAACTCCCATCGGCCCATTCCAGATTATTGTGCCGCCATCTGCTTTGCGAATCTCATTAGAAAACAGTTCAACCGATTTAGGACCAATATCCATTCCCATATAATCGTTCGGGATCTCTGTTTCATCTACTGTTTTAAAATCTGCATCGTTAGAAAACGCACTGGCAACAACAAAGTCAACCGGCATTAACAATTTAACACCTTTTTTTTCTGCTTCTTTCATAACTTCTCTGGCAATATCTAGCTTATCTTCTTCGCAAAGCGATGTACCAATGTTTAAGCCCCTGGCTCTGGCAAAAGTGTAAGCCATTCCGCCGCCTAAAATTAATATATCCACTTTATTAAGCAATGAATAAATTACCCCAATTTTATCAGATACTTTAGCTCCACCTAAAATTGAAATAAACGGCCTTGTTGGCGAGTTTATAGCTTTATCCATAATACTTAATTCTTTAAGCATTAAAAAACCAATTGCAGATGGTAAATATTTTGCCACGCCACAAGTAGAACTGTGTGCTCGGTGAGAAACTCCATAAGCATCGTTGATATAAACTTCTGCTAACGATGCTAATTTTTTAGAGAATTCATCATCGTTTGCAGTTTCTTCTTTGCAAAAACGAACATTTTCTAGTAACATTATTTCGCCATCTTTTAAATCCGCAGCCAGTGTTTGTGCGCTTGTACCAACAACATCTGTTGCCATAGCAATTGGTGTTGCCAAAAGTTCTGAAAGCCTTTTAGCAACAGGCTTTAACGAAAATTCTTCACTAAAAACACCATTGGGGCGCCCTAAATGTGAGCACAGAATTATTTTGGCATGATTATTTATAAGGTAATTTATAGTTTTAAGTGATTCTGTAATTCTGCGATCGTCTGTTATTTTACCGTCTATAATAGGCACATTAAAATCACATCTTAAAAGAACTTTTTTATGTGCAATATCTATATCTTCGATTGTTTTCTTATTTAAATAATTCATAAAATAACCTCTCTTTAATAATAAAAAATAAATTACACTAAGCACAATGCTTTTTTACCATGAATAACCCAACCACAGGTAAAAATATCTTGATTTATTGGCAAATTCTTTTTATTGCGCAAAGGATCGTTGTAATAAAAATTATAGTCATCATAACCTGTTAAAACTACACAATGCATATTAAAATCTGCTTTAATAAGGTGATTATTTACATCTAGCCAATAGCGTGGCCTTGAATCTGTGGTAAAATCGTATGTAACCCATGCCATAATCGGGCGGCCAGCATATAAAATATCTTTTAATTCATTTACCGAAGCACCGGTTAAATTTATAGCTTTTATATTATATTTTCTGGCAACGAATTCAGAAATTGGTTGAGGATCTATTGAATAACCTAGATGTTCCCCAGAAATATCACCAACATAACCAACGGCCGGATTGCCCCATTCATAAATTTCTGCCGGATTCTGCGCCAAGATGGGTGTTGTGTCACGCGGAGCATTATTTGCCACCTCTAATTTAGAAACACAAATACCATGATGATGTAGCAGCATGGTTAAACTTGTTAGTTCACAGCCATATTCAAGCTCTGGTAACTGACATATTAGTGGTACGTTCAACAACCTGTGGTGCATACTAGAATGTAAACCAAATAGAGTGCCGAATATAAGTACAATCTGAACGATAATAAGTAAACAAAGCCCTATTTTGGCAATAGTTGTTTTTAAAAACCCGGCATGGCTTTGCACAATATTAACTCCTTGTTTGTTTATTGCTTAATTTAATGATTTTTTCTGCACAATCTTTACATATATTGCGCCCTTCAAAATTAACTACATCATCTGCACTGTGGCAGAACATGCAAGCGGGTTCATATTTTTTTAAAATTATTTTATCATCGTCAAAAAATATTTCTAAAGCATCCCGTTTACCAATATCTAACATGCGACGAATTTCCATAGGTAATACTATTCTCCCCAATTCATCAACTTTTCTAACCATGGACAGAGCCCTCATAAATTTCTTCCCCCAATCATAAAAATTGTTAATCTAACGAAATATAGCAATCTTCACATTCGTCATCCACAAAAATATGCCATACAACAATTGCTATAGCTGCTAATATGGAAACACATATTAGACTTTTTATAAAATTTTTCATGCAAATTCACCTCCGTTAAAAAAACCAAGACAACTTACTGTTAAATTTTACCTCAAAATTTTACATTTGTCAATTGATTTCTATTTCTTTTTCCGCACATTAAGCAGCTTTTTATTATAGATTTTGTATTGTAAATAAATAATGTTAAAGAATGTAATTAAAAAAATTCAATTGAACTGTTGATATTTATTGACAAATTGAAATTAAATGTGTTATTATAATTAGGCGATAAATTTATTGCTTAAAAAATTTAAATAAAGGGGTATAGCTCAGTTGGTAGAGCAGTGGTCTCCAAAACCACGTGTCGAGGGTTCAAGTCCTTCTGCCCCTGCCATATTTTTGAATGTTTTTTGGGCAATCATAATTTTTGGCATTTTAGCTAAAAAACGTTATCAAAATTTTCTGTTTGAATTTTTTTGATGCAAAAATTTTCAAGGTTTGTGGCTCCATAATGCCAAAACTCAAATTTGTTCCACGTGGAACAAATTTGATAAAATAATAAATTATATGGCCCGTTGGTCAAGTGGTTAAGACGCTAGCCTCTCACGCTGGAATCAAGGGTTCAATTCCCTTACGGGTCACCATTTATTTTTGTGCTGATGTAGCTCAGCAGGCAGAGCACTTCCTTGGTAAGGAAGAGGTCGGCAGTTCGAATCTGCTCATCAGCTCCATAAAAGTACCGCTCAAAAAAGAGATGAAAAATATGAAAGATGGAAAAATTCCAAATCCAAATACAATTTACCCAATAGCCGGATACGATAAAGAAATATATGTAAAACCTACAATAACAAATAAAAATATAATAGTTGGAGATTTTACTTATATAGCTGATTCAGAGTTTGAGAGTCACGTAACGCATCTTTATGATTTTAATAACGATAAATTAATTATAGGAAAGTTTTGTCAAAT
The DNA here is from genome assembly GCA_017414435.1 of Oscillospiraceae bacterium. Taxonomy (GTDB): domain Bacteria; phylum Bacillota; class Clostridia; order Oscillospirales; family Ruminococcaceae; genus RGIG1955. The sequence continues at coordinate 139,475 of JAFQMN010000006.1, read as the reverse complement.
TGCCTCGGGTGTTGAATTTGTTATGAATGGTACTAATCATCAAATGAATGCAGTTTCAACATTCCCATTTTATACACTAGAAGGCTGGGAACAATCACCACCTTCAGTTGATGATTTGCCATTAAAAGGTAATACTATAATAGGTAATGATGTTTGGATAGGTCAAAATGCAACAATACTACCTGGTGTTCATATTGGAGATGGAGCAATAATTGGAGCAAGTAGCATTGTTGGTCATAATGTTGAGCCTTATACTATTGTTGTGGGTAATCCAGCAAAAGTAATAAGAAAAAGATTTGATGATAAATTAATTCAGATAATGGAAGAATTAAAATGGTGGGATTTAAGTATTGAAGAAATAAATGAATTGATTCCAACGTTAACCTCAAGCAATTTAGAAAAAGTTACAGAAGATTTAGCTCAAAGAGTTAAATCTAAAAAGACTTTAAGGTAAAAATATTATGAATTTTAAGAGGCTGGCAGTTCAAATCTGCTCATCAGTTCCATAAAAAATGCCACCATAAAAAGGGTGTGATATTATGGCGAATTATGTAACAAATACTAGCGATAAAAATAAAAAAGTAGCATTAATTCTCTGCTGTTTGGGCTACGTTGGAGTTGGCGGTTTGCATTATTTTTATGTAGGTAGATATATTAAAGGTTTGCTATATTTATGTACTGGTGGTTTGTGTATGATAGGCACTATAATAGATACTATAAAAATAGCGTCTGGTGGTTTTAAAGATAACGTTGGGGCACCACTTAGGCAATAACTTTTTCACCTTGGTATACATAAAATATTAGAGGTTAATGGAAAAATATTATGAGTTTTAAAAAGATAGATATAGATAATTGGGATAGAAAAGAAAATTACAACTGGTTTACAACAAAAAATCGCTGCAAAATCAATATGACTATGAATATTGATGTGACTAAACTGGTTAAAATAATTAAAGAAAATAAACTTAGATGCTACCCTACTTTTACATACATAGTTTCTAAAGTAATAAACAAGCGCGATGAATTTAAAATGAATTATGACAAAGATGGAAATCTAGGTGTTTATGATGTAGTTCATCCTAGATACCCCATATTCCATGAGAGTGATAAAAGAATTTCTATATTATGGACGCAATATTCAGATAATTTTAAAACATTTTATAACAGGTTTATTGATGATATTAATGTTTATGGAGAAAAGCGTAGTATGGCTGCTAAGGGCAAATTCCCTTTAAATTGCTTTGACATGAGTTCTCTTCCATGGAGCAGCTTTACAAGTTTTGATTGCCCACCAACTAGTGATGTTGTTTGGTTACCACCGTTTGTTATGGTAGGGCGTTTTTTTGAAGATAGTGATAAATTTTTATTGCCGGTTTCTATTTCAGTTCACCACGCAACTTGTGATGGATACCATGTGAGTAGATTTTTTAGTGAATTTGAGGATTTAGCTTCAAAGTTCAATGATTATATTTAGCTTTTAATAAATGCCCGGGTGTGGCACAGTTTGGTAGCGCGCTAGAATGGGGTTCTAGAGGCCGTGGGTTCGAATCCCGCCACTCGGACCATTTTTAATTTTAACGAAGGTAAATGATTAATAAAAATTTCAGCTTCGGAGGAAAACATGAAAGGATATAAAATTGTAATTTCTAATAAACAAAAAAAAATAAAAGTACCTACAGGTCTGCAATTATTAATTAGACGTTGTTGTAATGCAGTTTTAACCAGCGAAAATATAAAAGCTCCCGCGGAATTGGGTGTTACTTTTATAGATAACAAGCAGATTCAGGAACTTAATAAAGAATACAGAAATATTGATCTTCCAACCGATGTGCTTTCTTTTCCGCTTGGGGAAAACGGTGTTTTTGAAAAGAACTTAGAAACTGGTTGCTTAATGCTTGGCGATATTGCTATTTCTTTAGAACGTGCTAGAGATCAAGCTGAAGCTTATGGCCATTCATTTGAACGAGAGGTTGGTTTTTTAGCTGTGCACGGAGCTTTTCATATTGTTGGGTATGACCATGAAAAAAGTCCGTTAGAGGCCGCCAATATGCGCGAAAAAGAAGAAGGAATTTTAGCTAAAGTTGGGTTGGTTGTAAATGAAACGTATTCAGGAATCGTTGGACGAAAACAATCTTAAAGCTAAACAAGGAACAAAATCTGCATTTATTGCAATTGTTGGCCGCCCCAATGTAGGTAAATCATCGTTGTTAAATGCCCTAGTTGGTCAAAAAGTTGCCATTGTTTCTAACAAAGCGCAAACTACCCGTACCAAAATCACGGGGATAAAAACTCAAGGCGCAACTCAATTTGTGTTTTTAGATACCCCTGGTGTGCACAAACCACGCACTAAACTAAATGATTGTATGTTAGAACAGATTAGGCAAGCGTTAATTGATGTTGATTTAATTATTATGGTTGCAGAAGCTTATGGAAACCATATAAGTGACGAAGAAGATAGATTGCTTAAAAATCTAAGGCAGAATAAAACGAAAAAAATATTAGTTTTAAATAAGTTAGATAGACTAAAGAATAAAAACGATATTCTACCACGCATAGCCATGTTTGCAAAAGAAGATTTTGATGCTATAATTCCCGTTTCGGCATTAAATAAAGAGGGTTTGGCAGACCTTTGGCAGCAATTGCAGCGCTATGCTAAGCAAAGTGTGCACTTCTTCCCAGATGATATGATTACAGATCAGCCGGAAAAAATTTTTGTATCTGAACTTATAAGGGAAAAGTTGCTTTATAATTTAAAAGCAGAGATTCCGCATACTATTGCTGTTATAACAGAACATATGGCGGAACGAAAATCACAGACTAACCTTATAGATATAGACGTTACTATAATTTGCGAAAAGCCACGCCATAAAGCAATTATAATAGGTAAAAATGGTAGTATGCTTAAAAAAATTGCAACAGAGGCTCGGATTGAATTAGAATATTTTTTTGATTGTAAGGTTAATTTACAATGCTTTTTAAAAGTTAAAGAAGATTGGCGCAATAAACAACAATTTTTTTCGAATATCGGTTTATAAAAATACACCTTTTTAACATAAAAAGGTGTATTTTTATATTTTAGTAACTAGATTATTGCGTTTTTTAAACACGGTTATTCCCTTCCCTACTTATTTTTTTATTAATTTTAATTATTTTTAAAACACCTCTTGACATTGTAGAGAATATGGTGTAAAATTGTAATTGGCAGTCGGTTAGCTTGATTGCTAAATATATTAAAGTTTGGAGGAATATTCAAATGAAAATCAAACCACTTTCTGATAGAGTTGTTGTAAAGATGGTTGAAGCAGAAGAAACTACAAAAAGCGGAATTATTCTTGCCGGCTCTGCAAAAGAAAAGCCACAAGTTGCAGAAATTGTTGCGGTAGGCCCTGGCGGACTTGTTGACGGTAAAGAAGTAAAAATGTTTTTAAATGTTGGTGAGCATGTTTTAATTGGTAAATATGCCGGAACAGAAATTAAATTAGATGGTGAAGAATATACAATTTTAAGACAAAGCGATGTTTTAGCTGTTGTTGAAAAATAAAGTTTTTAAGTTAAAGGAGGATAACTTAATATGGCTAAACAAATATTACACTCAGAAGAAGCACGTCAAGCTTTAAAAAAAGGCTTAGATAAATTGGCAGATACTGTAAAAGTTACTCTTGGCCCAAAAGGCAGAAATGTTGTTTTAGATAAAAAATATGGTTCCCCACTCATTACAAACGATGGTGTAACCATTGCAAAAGAGATTGAATTGGAAGATCCATTTGAAAATATGGGGGCTCAACTTGTTAAAGAGGTTGCTACCAAAACAAATGATAGCGCTGGTGATGGAACAACTACAGCTACATTATTAGCACAAGTGTTGGTTAAAAATGGCTTGCAGGTTGTTTCTACCGGCACAAATCCAATGGTAATTAAAAAAGGTATTAGCAAGGCTGTTGATGCTGCTGTTAACTCTTTAACTAAAAATTCCAAAAAAGTATCCGGAACGGAAGATATTGAACGTGTAGCAACTATCTCTGCGGGAGATGGTATGATTGGCCGTTTAATTGCAGATGCTATGGAAAAGGTTACATCAGATGGTGTTATTACTGTTGAGGAATCTAAAACGGCAGAAACTTACAGTGAAGTTGTTAAAGGGATGCAATTTGACCGCGGTTATGTTTCACCTTATATGGTAACAGATACCGACAAGATGGAAGCTATTATTGACGATGCATACATTTTAATTACAGACCGTAAAATAAGCTCTATTCAAGATATTTTACCATTACTTGAACAGGTTGTTAACTCTGGTAAAAAACTTGTTATTATTGCAGAAGACATTGAAGGAGAAGCTTTAGCTACTTTAATTGTTAACAGATTAAGAGGGACGTTTGTATGTGTGGCTGTTAAAGCTCCTGGGTTTGGAGACAGACGTAAAGAAATGCTCAGAGATATTGCAATTTTAACAGGCGGTGAAGTTATCTCTGAGGAGTTAGGGTTAGACCTTAAAGAAACAAAGCTTGAACAACTCGGCCAAGCACGTCAAGTTAAAGTGCAAAAAGAAAACACCATTATTGTTGATGGTTTGGGCAACAAAGCTGATGTTCAAGCAAGAATAGCTCAAATTAGAACTCAAATTGAAAACACAACCTCTGATTTTGATAAAGAGAAATTACAAGAACGTCTTGCAAAACTTTCTGGAGGTGTTGCTGTAATTAAAGTTGGTGCTGCAACCGAAGTGGAAATGAAAGAAAAGAAACTAAGAATTGAAGACGCTTTAGCTGCAACAAAAGCTGCAGTGGAAGAAGGAATTGTTGCCGGCGGTGGAACAGCATTGATAAACGCTATTCCTGCGGTGTGTGAACTTACCAATTCTTTAGAAGGCGATGAAAAGATTGGCGCTAATATATTGCTAAAATCTTTAGAAGAGCCAACAAGGCAGATTGTTCAGAACGCAGGCTTTGAACCGTCTATTATTGTAGAAAAAATTAAAGAATCTACTAAAGTAGGCTTTGGTTTTGATGCCGGAACAGGAAAATATGTAGATATGATTGAATCAGGAATTGTGGACCCAACTAAGGTTACACGTAGCGCATTAGAAAATGCAGCTTCTGTTGCTTCTATGATTTTAACTACAGAATCTTTAGTAACAGATATTAAAGAAGAAACTCCAGCTGCTTCTACAATGCCAAACCCAGGTATGGGCGGAATGTATTAATTTAAAAAATTATATTAAGAATCCACTCGAATATTCGAGTGGATTCTTTTTTTACTAAGTTTATATATAAAGTCTATATATTTTCTTTTGTAATTGCTTCTATTACATCTTCTTTTTCAATTTCTTTTCTTGCATAAATCATCGGCACCCATATTACAATAAATACCATAAAGACAACAATCAGCACACTACCCCAAGGTGTGAACTCTTTAATTGGTATGCATATATACTTATAGAGTGCTTGCATAATATCTTTAAGTGAGAGATTGAAAATATCATTTAAACTATGATTCTGTAACGTGTAATTTAAAGGTATAATTAAAATAATGAGTAAACTTATTGGTAGGCTATAAATAAGAGCTTTTATGCCGTAAAATATGGTCTCGTAGTAAAATATCTTTTTTATTCCTTTTTCATCTACTCCCAAAGATTTAAGCACGGCAAATTCTCGCCGGCGAAGAATAACGTTTGTGGAGATAGTATTGAATATATTAGCCACGCAGATAAGTGATATTAAAGCTAAGAACCCAAATATAAATACAGCCATTATAATCCCCAAATTTTTAGTGGCTACCAGTTCTGCCTTGTTATTGTTGATGTGAATATAGATTGCTTCGCCGTTTTCTTGCTTAGCATTTAAAGTGCCAAATATCTCGTTTATTTCTTTCTCAACTTTTTTATCGTCTGCTTGCCCAATGTTTAGGTCTAAGCTGTATGATGTAAGCATTGGCTTTATATCTGTGTTCTGCTGCAAAAATTTGTTAAAGCTTTCTGTTGTGCAATAAAAGTAATCATGGTCATAACTATTAGATTGATTTGTGTATATTATCTTTGCTCCTGGCAATTTAAAGTTATCTGTTGTTTTTACGCCATCCAGCAAAAACACGGGCTGTTTTTGGTTTACGAAGTCATCAATTTTTAAATTTTGATCGATATCTGCTAGAACATCTTTAAAGTGTTTTTCATCATATACACTAATATCACAAATCCTACTTCTTTCGTTTGGCAAAGAATTATCTTCATAATATATACCACTAAACTGTTTTGCAAACGCAGCTTTATTTTCACTTATATCTTGGCTATAAGCTAACATATAGGTACTATGTTCTGAAATTAAGGTTAGTTTGGAGTTTTTATTTAATAATTCTTTTTTTGTTGCGGCAAGATTACTTGCGAAATCATCGTTATTTGCATTGATATAAAAGTTATCTAAGCTGTTTATGTTAAGATGAACATTTATATCTGCTGTTGCCACGTTATTTATTGATATTCTTTGAGATACAAATTTTACCAGTGCCGAAGCAGAAATAAACACCACAATACTAGTAACAAGTGAAAGCAATGTTACACGATATTTACTTTTGTTACGTTTTAAATTTTTAAGACCTAGTTCCCCCTCTATTCCAAAAAGTTTTCTTGTTAATTTTGAAGTTTTTACTTGTTTCTTTGTTAGTTTAATATCTGCTTGTTTAATAGAGTTTATAATGGATTGTTTTGCAGATTTTATTGCCGGAATTAACGCGGATATTAAAATAGAAAATACTGCAAGTACAATAATTGTGCAAATCATTTGCAGTGAGACGCTAAGTTTTAAATATATTGATAGATTTAACATCTCTACAAATAGTGGCCGTATTAAATAGAATGTTGTACCAATACCAGCAAAGCCCACAAGAATACCCAAGGCTATACCAAAACCGCCAAGCACAAAAGCCTCAAAAAACACCGATTTAAATTTTTGCGACTTTGTAGCGCCTACACTAGAAAGTATGCCAAGATATTTAGAGCGTTCTGAAAGTGAAATTGTAAATGCGTTATATATCATTACAACAGAGGCGATTGTTATTATTGCAACTAAAAGTATAGCAAAACCTAAAACTATTTTTGTTGAGTATCTCATGTAAGTTTCATCATTTTTAAGCACATCTATAATAAAATCTGGGCTCACAATACCAGAGCCTAAATTAAACATTAAATGTTGATGAATTGATTCTGGAGAAAGTGCAGATAATTCTTTATATTTTTCCCATGAAAAATCGTTAAACAGTAAACAGACAGTTACATTGTTGTTAGATTCAAGTGTGCTTTCATCTAAATATGTTATACTCTTCCCTGTTCCCGAAGAAGATGAATCTAAAAAGCCGGTGATTTTAAAAATTTTGGTTTGTTTATTCTCACCAAATTTATATTCCACATAATTAGTGTGTGCCCCAGGACTTATGGCATAGCCAGATTTTTCGTATGTTACAGAGATTTGATCGCCTATTTTATATTTTTTAAAGTTTTCTGGCAGAACTATCTCTAATTCATTTTGAGGCCAGGTTCCGGCAGATAATTTATCTGACATCATATTAAATGCATTTTTGCTATAAAAGTTTAGGTCAACAACCTGGCTGTGTTTTTCTTGCCCGGCTTGGTCAAAAGAATTTATAACCATAATAGTCTCTTCTCCGAGCAAACAATATTTATCTAAATCTTTAACATCTGTTAGGTGTGCTATTTGACTAGCAGGAACATTATAAAAATAAGCGTTATAGCTGCCATTTGTTTGAGTCGTGAAATCTTTGGCAAAGCCAAATGCAGCTTTAAAGCAAGCAACCACAGAGGTTAACATTGCAACCGAAACAGCAATGCCAAGCACGGTTACAATTGAACGTTTTATGTTCTTTTTTAGTTGTGCAGTTACTATTTTATTAATTACTTTCATTAACGTCTCACCTCATCGTTTGCAATTTTACCGTCTGTTATTGTTATTATTCTATCTGCTTGCATGGCAATTTGTTCGTTATGTGTGATTAAAATTAATGTTTGTTTGTGCTTTTTATTTGAATCTTTTAGCAGTTTTACAACTTCTGCACTGTTTTTACTATCTAAATTCCCCGTTGGTTCGTCTGCCAGAACAATTGAAGGAGCTGCAAAAAGTGCCCGACCTACCGATACTCTTTGTTGTTGCCCACCAGAAAGCTGATTGGGCAAATACTCGGTTTTATCTGCAATACCTAGGTAATTAACCATCTCTTTAAACTGAGTTTCATCTACCTGGCGATTATCTAATAGTAGCGGTAGTTCGATATTTTCTTTTACAGTTAGAACCGGAATGAGATTATAAAACTGATAAATTAACCCAACCTGACGGCGCCTGAAGATAGCGAGTTGAGTATCATTTAAAGCGCAGATATCTTCGCCATCAATAAACACTTTACCGCTTGTAGGTCTATCTACTCCACCTAGAATATGCAACAATGTAGATTTGCCAGAACCAGAAGCGCCGACAATAGCTACAAATTCCCCTCTATCTACACTAAAAGATATATCGTTAAGGGCATAGACCGCATTTTCTCCTTTACCATAAACTTTTGATAAATGCTCAACCTTTACTATATTCATGTTGTAAACAACCCCCATTTATTTTTTTATAAGTTTATAGTAATGCAGTTAAATGACATTAGCGTGACTTTTTGGTGACATGAATGTCATAATTGATTCTAAGCTATGCAAATTAAAAAAATATCCCCTGTTGCAAACAGAGAATATTTTTATTAATTCGGTTTTAATTTAGTAATTCGCTTACCATATTTTTTATATTGCTAATATCTTCATCTTTCGGGCTCCAAAGAGGTGCAACACCAGTATCTGCAACTTTAAATCCGGCCTCTTGCAGCTCTTTTTGCAGTATTTTTACACTGCCACCGCTCCAGCCATAACAACCAAAAGCTGCTGCTTTTTTACCCTTAAATTTTAACGACTTTAAATAAGCAAGCCAGCCGCTAACGCTAGAAGGAATTGAATTTAAGCATGTTGGAGCTCCTACCGCAATGGCCCTAGATTTAAAAACTTCTGCCATCACTTCGGTTTTATCTGACTTAGAGATATTAAAAAGCTTGATTTTGGTATTTGGGTTTTGAGTGTTTATTTCATCTGCAATCATCTGTGCAAGTTTAGCAGTAGCGCCCCACATGCTCTCGTAAGCGATTGTAATTTGATCTTCTTGGTAGCTATTAGACCATTTTTCATATGCATCAACAATCTGTAAAGGGTCTTTTAGCCAAATTGCACCATGAGACGGAGCGATTATATCTATTGGTAAATTAAGTGATTTTAGTTCGGTTAGCTTTTTTGTGATAAGTGGTGCAAATGGATTTAATATGTTAGCAAAGTATTTTATAGCTTCTTTATATAAGAGTTCTTGGTTAACACGATTATTAAACAATTCCTGAGTTGCTAAGTGTTGACCAAAGGCATCCATAGAGAATAAAATGTTATCTTGTGTTAAATATGTTGCCATGGAGTCTGGCCAATGTAGCATTTTCATCTCTATAAAAATTAACTTTTTATTATTGCCGATATCTAATTCATCGCCAGTTTTTACAGTGTTAAAACGCCAGCCGTGTTCCCCATATTGCCCTGTTAAGCTTTTTATTGCCGCTTCGGTACAATAGATCGGTGTTTCTGGGATCTCTTGCATTAATGTGTAAAGTGCACCGGAGTGGTCGGCTTCACCATGGTTAATAATTATATAATCAATTTTTTTAAGGTCAATTATATTTTTTAAATTAAAAACGAACTCATTGCTATGCGGACTCCAAACTGTATCTATTAGTGCAGTTTTTTCTTCTTCTATTAAGTATGAATTTTGCGAAGAACCGCTTGTGATATTGTAATCGTCACCGTGGAATTTTTGCAATTCCCAATCTATATAGCCTACAAAACTTACATTGTTTTTAATAATCTTTTTCAAAAATACACCCTCTTTATAATAATGATTTTACTGTATTTTGTGCCCAATTAAATACTTCATCTTTAGAATTTGATGCCTGTGAACCGAAGATTGCAAGGCCTTTACCCAATTTTGCACCTTTGCAGGTTTTGATTAGATCTCTTTCGCAATTGCCAAAACCACTACCGCCATGTGTTACCACTGCAAAGATATTTTTTCCGTTCCAGTCAAGGGTCTCTAATTGAGTGAACATTGCCATGGGGAATGTGCCCCACCAGCATGGGCCGCAGATGAATATATTGTTGTATTCATCTATGGTTTTAATATAGTTTTTAAGTTTTGGTCTTGCGTTGGTTTTTAATTCTTCTTTAGCCTCTTCTGTGCATTTATAATAGTCTAAAGAATATTGCTTTTCAGTTTCTATTTCAAAAAGAGTTCCTCCGATGGCATTTTTTATAAATTCGGCAACAATCTCTGTGTTGCCAAGTTCTAAATTTTTAATTCCGCCATCTGAGTAATTTTGCCCTCTTCTGGAATAAAAGATAATCAAATTTTTCATACATGTTCCCTCTTTTTTAATTATTATATTTAATATATTTTTTTATTCAATTCGTTTTGTTCCACGTGGAACAAAATTGAGTTTTGGCATTGTGGAGCCGCAAACCCTGAATATTTTCGCATCAAAAAAATTCAAAGCGAAAAAATTGAGAATGTTTTTTAGTAAAAATGCCAATTACTTTAGCCAAGAAGTATCTATTCCCTCTATTTGCAGTAATTTTAGTTTATTAGTTACCCCACCTGCAGAGTAGCCAGTTAAGTTACCGTTTGTGCCAACAACACGGTGGCAGGGTATGATGATTATAATTGGATTATTTTTCAAAGCGCAGCCGATAGCTTGTGTGGCTTTTTGATATTTAACTCCGTGGATTTGTGCAAATTTATACGCGAGTTCTTTATATGTAGTAATTGTTCCATACGGAACGGTTGACAAAATATTCCATATGGCTTGGCAAAACAAAGTGCCATCTGGTTTTAGCGGCAAAGAAATAATATCTTGTTTTTCTCCTTTAAAGTAATTATCTAGCCAAGTTTTCGTTCTTTTGAATATTGGAAGGTTATTGTTTTTTACATTAAAATTTTGAGTATAATTATTTTTAAGCTGCAGGCTTTTAAGGTTATAACCATCGCTAACAATGCAAAGTGTGCCAATTGGAGATTTATATTCTGTATAATAATTTATATTTAACACAACCTTTTTATAACTCTTGAACTTACAGTAAAAATTATTAGATCTTCTTTGCCAGTATTAATAATAGAATGTTCGCTTCCTTTAGGGCAATAGTGGCATACGCCGGGGGGATAGATCTTCTATATTGCCATTGCATATTGCTTTGCCCTTGCCTTTAACTATAAAATTGATATCGTTACTGGTTTTTTGCACATGCATACCGATAGAAGAATTTGGCGGGATTCTGCTTAAAATTACCTTACCAAATTCATTTTTGAACATTTTTGCAGCAACATTGCCTAGACCACCGTTTATAGATTTTATATTAACTTCTGGTAAATTATTAAAATTAATTAGCATTTTAAGCTCCCGTTACTTTTGGATTATTTAAATGAATAGCTAACCGATCATAATTTTAGCTTCTGGCAACATTAAGCGATTTTCTGGAGTTTCTCTTAAAAAAGCAAGCATTAAAGTAACTGGGCCAACTCTGCCCGCAAACATTACCAAAATTAAGATTAGTTTTGATATTTTGCTTGCTACACTACTTATTCCGACCGAGATTCCAACTGTGCCAATTGCAGAAACCGATTCAAAAACCGCATCTATACCGCTAACTAGAATATTTTGTGTGGTAATATAAACAACAATAGATGAAATGATTGTTGCTAGCATTGATATGCCAAAAATAGAGATGGATTTATACACAACCTGTTTATGTATTCTTCTATTAAATATAACTGTATCGTTTTTGCCGCGGATAAAGCATGTTATTGTTTTCCAAATTACGGCAATAGTAGTTACTTTAATACCGCCAGCTGTAGAGCCTGGAGCACCGCCAATGAACATTAAACAGATTAAAAATAGTTTAGTTGAATTATTTAAGTGTGCTGGGTTTACACTAAAAAAACCGGCTGTTCGTACTGTGGCTGATTGAAAAAATGCAGCATTTATTTTAGCGCCAAATGAAAGACCACCCAATGTTTCTGGGTTGTTCCATTCTAAAAATAAAAATATGAACATTCCTAAAAAAAGCAATGTACCGCTTATTATGAGCACAACTTTAGTATGCAGCATTAAACTTCGTTCTTTATTTAAGAATATATCGTACCATACAACAAAGCCTAAACCGCCAACAATTATGAGTAATGCAATAACTGGTAAAACTATTGGGTCTGAATTATAATTTGATAAGCTAAAAGAAGCTGAACCATTATGAGGAATTATATCTATTCCGGCATTGCAAAATGCAGAAATTGCCAAAAAGATAGATATGTATATCCCGTTTATTATATTGTATTTAGGTATAAACCGAAAAGCAAGTAAAACTGCCCCTAGAGATTCAATTATTAGGGAAACTTTTACCACTAATTTGATTAACGACTTTATCTCTACAACATCACCAAAACCCACGGCTTCTTGGGCAATTTGCATGTTTTTTATACCCATTTTACGGTTTGTGTACATACTAAAAAAAACAACCAAAGTAATTAGCCCCAAACCGCCAATTTGGATTAGCGCAAGAATAATTAATTGACCTAAAATATTCCATTTTGCAAAGGTGTCGAACACGGTGAGGCCCGTTACACATGTTGCACTAGTGGCAGTAAAAAATGCATTTATAAAATTTGTAGCTTTACCATCTTTTGCTGCAGCTGGCAATGTAAGCAAAAAACTACCTAAAATTATAACTGCTGCAAAACTTATTACAGTTAAACGAACCGGAGATAAAATTGTAGCTTTTATTTTTTTTATAATATTCGTTCTAAAACAACTCCTTATGTTTTTTAACGTATTCTAAAGCATGGTTAAAAACATTTTTGTCGTTTGAAAAGTTTAATTTTTTCTCTGCTTCGTTAACATTGATCCAAAGAACCGAAGCAATCTCTTCGTCTGTATTTTTAGTAATTTGATGTTTACGATCGACTGCTAAAAAATAAAATACCTGTTTTTCTCGGTTAATGCCAACAGGATAACTAACCACATCCTCGAAATCACATTCAATATTTATATGAATACCGGTTTCTTCTTGCACCTCTCTAATTGCTGCATGTTTATAACCTTCGTGTGGTTTAGCATGCCCTTTAGGAAAAGACCAATAAGATGAACCAGTATGCCTTATTAGCAAAACCTCTTTATTATTGTTTAAGGTGGTTCTAAACACAATAGCGCCACATGAAATCTCTATTGTGTTTGCATTTGCGTGTTCGGTGTCTATCATTATTTTATCACCTTGCCTTCTATATACTAACTTTCAGTTTAAAGTAATTATAAACTAAAATAAATAGGTTTGTCAAATTAACTTTTGACCCGCTTTTAATTTAAAATAATTTCTAATGTCTCCTGCAAGATAAAGCGACCCCGCGCAGCATATTATATCTTTTGTGTTACGCAATGCAAGGTTTAAAGCTTGATCTACAGATTCACAAGAAATATTTTGAACATTTAATGATGTTAATAATTTTGATAGTTCATCGGCTTGTAAAGCTCTTTGGCTGTTGGGAGCAACAGTATAACAAAATTTTGCAATTGGAACGATTTTTTTAATCATCAATTCATAATCTTTATCTTTTAGTACACCAATTATAAATACAATTTTTTTATTAAAATATTCATTTAGAGTATCTATTAAAACATCAAAGCATTGCGGGTTATGCCCACCATCTAAAATTACAAGTGGATTCTGGTTAATTATTTCGAATCTAGCTGGGATGAAAGCATTTTTTAGGCCAGTATATATTGCGTTATTGCTGATATTAAGCTGTTGTTTGTTTAAAAGCTTTACAGAATTAATTGCCATGCAAGCATTTTTACTTTGATGATTGCCTAAAAGAGGTAAAAATATATTATGGAGTTCATTTATATCTAAAGTTTGGCCTTTTAAAGTTTGAGATTTTATATGAATTTGGTTAAAGTCCGCTATTGTGAGGCTAGCACCGCGTTGTTTACATACTTCTGCAACGGTGTTGCAAATTTCATCTTCTTGTTCAAATAAAAGTACATTGGAATTAGGCTTAATTATTCCACATTTTTCTAGAGTGATAGCTCTTAAAGTGTTACCCAGCAACTCAGTATGGTCGAAATTAATTGCCGTAATTATGGCAAGTTCCGGAGCTTTAATTATGTTTGTAGCGTCGAATCTACCGCCTAGCCCAACCTCTAATATTACGATATCGCAATTATTGTTCTTAAAATAATTAAATGCTATTTCTACTGTTAATTCATATTCGGTTGGTAATTCTTCCATTTTTTTGAGCAATGGCTCTAGTGTTTTTGATATGGTAAATAGTTCGTTATCAGAGATCGTGGTACCATTAATTTGAAGTCTTTCGTTGAATTCTTGTAAAGAGGGTGACGTGAAAAGTCCAACTTTGTAACCGGCTTCTTTTAAAATCTGTGCTATCATAACAGAAGTTGAGCCTTTGCCGTTAGTTCCTGCAACATGTATAAATTTTAAGCTGTTATCTGGTTCACCAGCTAGAGTATTAAGCTGTTGCATTCGTTTAAGGCCCAAGCAAGATCTATGGCTTGAATATTTAAGAATGGTGTTTTGCGCTTCTTCGTATGTCACTTAAACGACCTCTTTTTTAACTGAATTTTTAGCGGCAGTCGCTACGTTATATAATAATACAGCTGTTGTAACGGTACCAACTCCGCCAGGGACCGGAGTTATTGCTTCAACATAATTTAATACTGTTTCATAATCTACATCGCCACAAATTTTGCCATTTGTTACTATGTTGATACCCACATCTAATATCACTTGGTTTTTAGATAAAAAGGTTTTGTCTACTAAATTAGCAACTCCTGCTGCAGAAATAATTATATCGGCATTACGGCAAATATTGGCAAGATTTTGAGTTTTGGAATGGCATATTGTTACGGTGGCGTGCCGGTTAGAAAGCAACAAAGCTACCGGGCGGCCAACAACCAAGCTTCTGCCAATAACTGCAATATGTTTGCCTATTATTTTAATGTTATAGTAATCTAATATATTAATGCAGGCTTGTGCAGTACAAGGAGCAAAGCCCAAATTATTATCTAAAATATCAGTAAAGACCGCAGAAAGAGATGTTGAAGTAATTCCATCTACATCTTTTTGTGGTTTTAACAAGGTTCGAATTTTATTTATATCTATATTCTTAGGCGTTGGTTGGAATAATAGGCAGCCATGAATAGAGTTATTTTTATTTATTTGTTCAATCTGCTCACATAGTTGTGTTGTTGATGTATTATGCGGCATATTTATAACTTTTAAAGTTATACCCAATACTGAGCATTCTTTTTTTATTGTGTTTTGGTAAGCCAGATCTGAGTTGTTTGGCATTATTGCAATTACAGCAAGAGTAGGTTCTATGCCAGTTTTTTTAAGCATTTGCACCAGTGTTTGTGTGTTTTTATTTATAGCATTCGCTACATTTGCACCTTTTAATATGACTGGCATTTTTTATCCCTCCTCTAGTAATTGGTTTTTAATTTGAAAAAATAACGCGCTAAATTTAGCACAAAAAATACTTAATAAATTTTCAGCTTCTTTATTAAGTTCTATTGCTATTTGTCTATTATTCATTAATTTAGTATTGCAAAACACATTTAAACTGGCTCCTTCTAAAGCAGATTTACATAGAATTATTCCAACCCCAATATCACTGATGACAATTGGCTTAGCAAGCGTTTTTAACTCAATGCAGATATCAATAACCTGGCAGCATTTTTTCATAATCTGTAAAGGAGTGTGGCAAGCATTTTTTAATGCTTCTTCTTTTTTTTGCTCTTTTTCAGCCTGCTCTTGCGCTGTTGTTGCAGGTGATTTATAGACTGCAGCAAGTGGCAAGAATGCTTTAGCATCTTCTTCAATTAAAGTTAGTAAATCTTTTTGCAAGGTTGTTAAAGCAGTTATTAAATTTATTAAAGCATCGTCTTTATTATTTTTAAGTGTTATATTAGCTGCCATGCTAGCAAGTGCAGCAGCAACTGCACCCACAAACGCTGAAGCTCCACCTCCACCTGGTGTTGGAGAGCTGGATGCAAGTTTTTTTATGAAGGATTCACATTCAAAAAGAGTTTGTTCCATAATGGTTCTCCTTAAATATTTTTTAAGTTTTAAGTAATTGCTGAGTTTTTTGGAGCTGTTTAGATAAGTTATAGATTGTTTGGTTTAAAACTGGATGCACATAACCTGGTGCGAGTTCACACAAAGGTATTAAAACAAAGAGGCGTTTATGCATTCTTGGGTGTGGAATTGTTACAAGTTCGGTGTTTAAAACACAATTATTGAATAGTAATATATCTAAATCAATTGTTCTTGGGCCATTTTTGACTGTACGTACACGTTTTAATTCTTGTTCGATCCCCAACAAAAATTGCATAAGCTGTGGCGGTGCTAGCAAAGTTTTAATTTGAGTAACACAGTTTAGGTAGTTATTTTGAGGAATATTGCTAATAGGAGTTGTTTCGTATATTTGAGAGGTTTTTAAAACATAAGTGTTTTTTGTATTAATGAGTTTTAAAGCTTGTTGTATATTAGCATGAGGATCACCTAAGTTAGAACCTATGCCTATAAAAGCGTTGTTCCAACTTTTGTGTGTGTTTGCAGCCACAAAGCTTAAGTTTTTATTAAGTGGAGCCCATGGTTTTTTTATTGTTACATCAACACTAGTGAGTTGATTATTATATTTTTGCAATAAACGTTCTGCCAGTTGTTCTGCGCAGGTTTCTATTAAATTAAAGCAATTGGTGGTTATAAAATCTACAATAAAGTCACAAGTTTCGGAATAATTAACTGCATTTTTAATATCATCGTTATAGTTCCAATAATCTGAATTTAGCTGCACAGAAATTAAAAATTTTTGTTTTATATTTTTTTCTTCATTTAAAACGCCATGGCACGCAAAAATCTCTAAATCTTTAATTATTATTGAATTCAAAAACTTCACTTCCTAACAATAGCATCTGCAAAAAGTGCCGCCATTTTATTAATTTTAACATTATGAACCCTAACAAAATCACAATCTTTTGCAGCAATGGCCGTGGCTACAGCTGTAGCTTCGTCTCTTTTATTAAGGGGTAAATTTAACATTTGCCCAAAAAAACTTTTTCTAGAAATTCCAAGCATAATTGCACAACCAAATTTTTTAAACAGGTGCAAATTTTTTAAAATTTCTAAATTTTGATCGTAGTTTTTTGCAAAACCTATCCCAGGGTCTATTATTATATTCTGTAGTGAAAGCCCGATTTTTGTTATATTTTCAAGCTCTTGCTCTAAATTATTGCAGCAATCTATTAAAAAGTTATTGTAGTTAGTATTAGTTCGGTTGTGTGTAATGCAGTAGGTTATATTATATTCTTTGCAAATTTCTGCTATTTTTATATCTTTTAAAGCACCACAGTTATTGACCATAGAAACACCGATTTTAGCTGCTTTTAGTGCTACTGCAGGCTTTTGAGTGTCTATAGATATTGGAATTGTTATATTTTTTTTAAGCTCATTTAAAACCGGAATAACACGTGCCAGCTCCTCTTCTTCTGAAACCGGTGTGAATCCTGGACGTGTTGATTCTCCACCAACATCTATTATATCAGCTCCGTCACTTGTCATCTGTTTAGCGTGTTTTATTGCATTCTGAACAGAATTATATTTTCCACCATCTGAAAAAGAATCTGGGGTTATGTTTAAAATTCCTACTAGATAAGTTCTTTTGCCAAGGTTAAAAGTTGTGTTTCCAATAATCATTTGCAAATCAACTCCAAAGCTCGTTGTTGCATGGTTTCGTTTTCTTCTAGTCTACCGCGAAAGGCCATAGTTGTTACCTTGCAATCGCTTTTTTTAATTCCGCGCATAGCAATACACATATGCTGTGCTTCTACAAACACGCCCACACCAAGAGCTTTTACCTCTTTTTCAAAAAAATCTGCAATCTGGCAAGTGAAAGTTTCTTGAAGCTGAAGTTGTTTAGAAAATAGATCTACAATTTTTGCCACTTTGCTAAGACCCAACAAATGGTCTTTTTTGGGGATATAAGCTATATTAACCTTACCAAAAAATGGCATTAGATGATGTTCACAAACCGAATAAAAATCTATGTTTTTTACAATAACCATATCTTTATATGAGCCGGTTTCAAAACATTTAATGACCTCTGATCTATTAGTGTTTATATCAGCAAAAAGTTCTTCGCACATATTAGCTACACGAGCAGGGGTTTCTTTAAGGCCAGCTCTTTTTGGATTATCTCCTATTGCAAGAATTATTTCGTTTACAGCGTTTTTAATGCGTTCTTTATCTATCATTAATTAATTTCCTCCAATTGTTTATTCTTGAATTTTTGGATTACTATAAGGTCGTCTTCAAAAATTTGTGTTTGAAGTTTAAATATATGTTTAAATTTAGGGAAGTAAGTATCTCCTTTATATGCTTTTTTTATTGTAGTGAGGAATAAAAAACTACAGCTTTTTAATGTTTGTTCATATATTTGTTTCCCGCCGCAAATCCAGATTTGGCGGTTAGTTTTTGTGCTTTTGGGAATTTGATTTATGCTATTAATTATTGTTACGTTTTTATTTATTATATTATAATCTTTTTTTTGAGTTAAAACAAGGTATATGCTTTGTGGATTTAATATTTTTATTGTTTCGAATGTTTTTCTGCCGACAACCAGAATTTGACCGGCAGTTTTTGATCTAAACCAGTTCATATCTACAGGGATATTCCATGGAATACTATTTTTATTGCCAATTACACCATTTTTTGCAACTGCTGCAATAGCGAACCAGTTATAAATCAGAGGTATCACTCCTTGCTAAATAAAAAATCACAAACCACATGTGAATTTATGTGATTTGTGATAAGAATTGTATTGTGTTTGGTGAGCCATGCGCGATTCGAACGCGCGACAACTTGATTAAAAGTCAAGTGCTCTGCCAACTGAGCTAATGGCCCACAAATTTTATTAGCACAACACTTAGTATTCTAACACCATTATCTCGAAAAGTCAAGCCCTTTTACATAAATATTATAGATATTTTTAAAAAATTGACCTTATATTTTCTAGCAGTTTTTATGCACAAAAAAGTTATTAACATTTGTTCCACGTGGAACAAAATTAAAAAAATGTTTTAACAAAGCCATGAAATCCACATTTTTTGTACTTTTTTGAATTTGATTGTTTATTTTGTTCCCTGCGAAACGGGGAATGTGTTTGTTTAATTTACTAAACTGCAAACTATATATTTTTACATATTTTTTTAATGTTTTTTAAATGTTATCATGTTTGTTATCATTCTCTTTTTGTTTTTGCCGCCAAGTGTAAATACCCCATATTGAAAATAATGTATTTACAAAAAACAACGCTGCTTGAGAATATCTATGGTCGATTATGTTAAGTGTCATAAAACCTATATTAGATACAATCCAGGCAAAGAAACCTAACACGTTCATCTGTGCATTTAAAAAAGTACCTACTAACGCAATTGTTGTAAAAACCCAACCTACGTATTCCATGAAAACACTCCTTTTTTAATTTTTAAAATGTTCGCGGCAAACCGCAATATATTCATCTTTTGCCCCAACTAAAATTGTTCCGTCACAATCCACGGTTCTTTTACTAAACAAAGCATCAGCACCGCAAATTGAGCAAACCGCTCTTAATTTGGTAACCTCGTTTGCAATTGCTAAAAGTTGTGGCATTGGTCCAAAAGGCAACCCTTTGTAATCCATATCTAGCCCTGCAACTATTATCCTCTTGCGTTGGTTGGCAAGATCACTTACCAAACTAACGATATCTTCATCAAAGAATTGAACCTCATCAATAGCAATAATTTCTGGTGCTTCTGCAAGGCCATTCAAATTCTTAAGCAGATCATCTGCAGTTTTAACAGTTATGCAGTCAATCTTTTGGCCATCGTGAGTGACCACATTTTCACAAGAATAACGGGTATCGAAACTATGTTTAAAGACGACACATTTTTGTTTTGTGTAAATTGTTCGTCTAACTCTACGTATTAATTCCTCTGTTTTTCCAGCATACATTGGTCCGGCAATGACTTCAATTTTACCCATAAATTTTACTCTCCTACAATATACGATTTATTACAGAATATATTGGTGCATCGCACCATGTGCCTTTGTTTGTTTTTGTACTTTCACGCAAAATACCCTCGAACTGCATGCCACTTTTTAACATAACGCGACCAGATGCAATGTTAGGTGCTTCGTGACGAGCTTGAATTCGGTGAAAGTTAGCTTTTTTAAAAAGAAAATCTATTACTGCAGTAAGTGCTTCTGTCATAATTCCATTATTCCAATATTTTTTAGAAAGTACATAACCAATTTCGCCACAGGCCTCTCTTTCGAGTAACAAAATTATACTAATATCACCGATGGCTTCGTTGTTTTCTTTTAGAGTTATACACCATTTAAAATAATTATTTTTTGTATAACTGTCTAGCCATTCGTTGAGAACTTTATAAGTTTCGTCTATATTTTTATGCGCTGGCCAACCTAAATATTTTACGTTTTCTGGATCTTTGGCCCAATTATTAAATATAGGTTCAGCATCTTTGAGTGTGAATTTTCTAAGTAAAAGCCGGTTAGTTTCTATATTCTGTGTTCCTATGTAGTTGATTATAGGAGTCATCCCCTTTATATAGGACCAAATAAACAGAAATTTGAACTTTAATAATTTAAACGAATTAACGCTATGTTCAAAGATATGTTTTATTCTATTTTTAAGAGAATTTAAAGTTTTTTCTATTAAATTAACATCTGGTTTGGTCTGTTCTATATTTACGGTGTCGTTGATAACGTGTTTTTGGTTTTCTGCAATATCTTCAATATTCTTTAGTTCATCTTCTATGCTTTTTTCAAGATCATCATGTATATCGTCAAAAACACTAAATTCAACAAAATCAAATAAATTGTCAGTTTGTGTAAGCTTAAATTGGCCTTTAAAATTACTACCAACGAATTTTATTCTGTTAAGACCTGTATTGCAGCAGAAGGATATGTGTCCGTTAAATTTATTTTCGCTGCCGGCAGAAACTTCTTTTAAAATTCCTATAGTGTTATCTGGTTTTATAAGTATTAACTTTGCTTTACCAACATCTGCAGAAATATCCAAATTAAAACTATATTCACAATCTTCTTTAATATCTGCTTGCGCAACTAAAAAATTGCCTTTGAGTGTTTTGGCTTTATACTCAAGAGATTTTCCGTTCTCTTTAACATTTGGACCAGATGCAAAAAGAACCCAGTAATTATCTTCTTTTGCTAAAGTGTTATTGTTATCATAATCATTGTAGTTACCATCAACGTGCTGTAAGTCTTTTAAAATATCCTCCGCATCGATATTTATGTTAAATTTTGAGCACCCTGTTAAAGACAAACAAGTCACAAAAATAGATAAATATTTAAAAAACTTCATTGTAAATCCTCAACTTTTTGACTTTATTTGGCAGAGAGAGAGGGATTCGAACCCTCGAAGCGCTATTAACGCTCACACGATTTCCAGTCGTGCGCCTTCAGCCGCTCGGCCATCTCTCCATAACATATCTATTGTAACATAATACCTCTGTAAAAATCAAGAATATTTTTTATAAAAAGCGATAAAAATATTATTATGTTCATCCCCTGGCATGAGCCAGGGGTGTGTTAGCTCTTTATTCTTTAATGTTAATTTATTTTATCATGTTGGCAACTTCTTGGGCAAAGTTATCTTCTCTTTTTTCTATTCCTTCGCCTTTTTCGAACCTTACAAAATCTGCTACACTAATTTGAGTATCTAGTTTTTTTGCCACGGAATCAATGTAATTTTGCACAGAAATATCAGGATCTTTTATAAACTCTTGTTCTACCAAGCAGTTCTCTTTATAATATTTTGAAATTCGACCATTTACCATTTTTTCTGCTATATTTTGCGGCTTACCTTCATTTATTGCTTGTGTCATTAAAATCTGTTTTTCTTTTTCTAGCACTTCTGGTTCCACAGCATCTTTATTTAGGTATGTTGGGTTTGCAGCAGCAATCTGCATTGCAATATCTTTAGCCATGCAAGCAAAATCCTCTGAGTTAACAATGCTTTTATCTGCATTAAATTTAACCATAACACCAATTCTACCGTCGCCATGAATATAAGAATATAAATTGCCTTCAAATCTTTTAAATCTTCTAATTTTGATGTTTTCACCGATAACTAAAATTTTTTCTTTAAGAACTGCATCCACAGTTTTTTCACCTAAACTGCAAGTTAATAGTGATTCGATATCTACTGGGTTTTGGTTGATAACCACATTGGCGCATTCATTAACAAATTGCACAAAGTCGGCATTTCTTGCTACAAAATCCGTTTCGGAATTGACCTCAATTATTGCACCAACATTCTGTTCGGGTTTTACTACAGCAGCAACAATTCCTTCTGCTGCAATTCTTTCTGCTTTTTTTGCAGCTGCTGCTAATCCTTTTTCTCTTAAAATGTCTATAGCTTTGTTAAAATCTCCGTTTGCCTCTGTCAAAGCTTGTTTGCAAGCCATCATACCGCAACCGGTTTTTTCTCTTAAATTAGAAACATCTTTTGCTGTAAAACTCATAAATAATTGCCTCCACATCTTTTTCATAGATTTCCCCACCTTTTTGGTGGGGAAAATATCATTTATTAACTATTCTGCACTTTGTTCTTCTTGTGACTCATCTGTTTTTTGTGGTTCAACTTCTGCATCTGCACCTTGACGACCTTCTATAATAGCACTGCCTATTGTTTGAGCAAACAGTTTAACTGCTCTAATTGCATCGTCATTGCCCGGAATAACGTAATCTACATCGTCTGGATCACAATTTGTATCTACGATTGCAACAGTTTTAATGCCTAATTTTTTGGCTTCTAAAATTGCAATATGTTCTTTGCGAGGGTCTACAATAAACATTGCGCCCGGCAGTTTTTTCATGCCTTTTATACCGCCTAGATATTTTTCTAATTTCTCCATTTCTAATTTGAGTTTGCCAACTTCTTTTTTAGTTAAATAGTTAAAAGTACCTTCTTCTTCCATCTGTTTTAATTGGTTTAAACGCAATATTCTTAAATGGATAGTTTTAAAATTAGTAAGCATTCCACCTAGCCAACGGGCATTAACATAAAATGCACCAGCTCTTTCTGCCTCTTCTTTAATAGATTCACTTGCTTGCTTTTTTGTGCCAACAAATAGAATATCTTCGCCATTTGCGGCTACCTCGCGGATAAATGCATAAGCCTCATTTAACTTTTTTGCGGTTTTTTGTAAATCTATTATATATATTCCGTTCCTCTCTGTGAATATATATTCTGCCATTTTTGGGTTCCAACGTCTGGTCTGATGACCAAAGTGAACCCCTGCCTCTAACAATTGTTTCATTGAAACAACACTCATTTATAATTCCTCCTAAATTAGTTTTTCCTCCGCTTGAACATTGACAACCTGCAAACTCACAGGCACTTGCACAATGCTGTTACCAAGCGTGTGTAATAATTTGATTTTAACACAAGTTATATTTTAGCACAATTAAATTGAAAAAGCAATATTTTTAATTAAAGTTTTTATCCTTTTGGTATATTGTTGATTTTGGCTTTTCGTGCAACGCTAAATAAGATATTATTATTTTTATCAATTGCATCAATAAGTATGTTTGCTTTATGGATACCTACTTCTAGTTCTTTGTTTAATTTAAGATAATTTAATTTTTTGCCGATCTTTACTTTACTTTCTGCAAGCAAATTACCCCAGTTATCGTAGATTTTTATTCTCATTTTATATCTGTTAGTAGATTTATTCTCTGCAAATATATTAACTTTACCATCTTTGCAAAGTAGATTGGAATTTAACACGATTCGAAAGCCATACAATTCTTCTGTTCCATCATTATTAAATATATCTGGCTTAAACTGTTTGAGACCGATTGAAAAAAATATAATTATTAATAATAAAATAGTGAATATATTTTCTTTTTTAAACGTTTTAATCTGCAGGTTCATTTTCTTGTAAAGCTCTTGCTGAGAGTTTAATTTTTTTATTTTCGTTATCTATCTCTAATATTTTTACTTTAATACTATCTCCTACCTTGAAAGATTTTGAAATATCTTTTACATAATCTTTAGCAAGTTGAGAAATGTGTATTAAACCGTCTACCCCTGGAATTATTTGGGCAAATGCACCGAAAGGTCTTATAGAAATTATTTTAGTGTCTATAATATCGCCTACTTTAAATTTATTATTAAATATTAACCATGGGTCGTCTTCTTCTTTTTTACACGTTAAAGCTAGTCTATTATTTTCTCTATCTATGCTCTTAACCGTAACTTCAATTTCATCGCCCACAGAGTAAACATCACTTGGTGTATTTATTTTTTGCCACGAAATATCTGAAATATGAACAAGACCATCGATGCCACAAACATTTACAAAGAGCCCAAAACTAGTTATAGACTTAACTTTGCCAGAATAAGTTTGCCCCACTTCTAAAGTTTCCCAGCCTTTATTTTTAAGAGCGGCTTCTTTTTCTGCAGCCGCAGCCCTAATGGACCCTTTAGCTGATCTTCTCCGTTCATCTATAGAAAAAATCTTAAATTCCACATCTTTATTTAATAGAATATTGGCATTTTCTGTTTTTGCAAGGCCGAGTTGAGAATTATGTATGAACACTTTAATTCCTTTATATAGCAGCATAATACCAGCGTCTACTATTTTAAATACGTGGCCACACAAAGTAGTTGAGTTATATAATGCAGTTTTAATTTCTTCGAATGCATTTTTATTTATAAACTTTTTCCTTGAAAGTTGGACTGAGCCATCTTGGTCATTTATTTTAACAACAACAGCCTCAATCTCTTGACCACATTTAACGTCATTTACAAGGTCAACATCGGTATTGGAATATTCATTAGCAGAAATGTACCCAGTATACTTAAAGCCGATATCTAGTTGAAGTTCGGATTGGGTAACACGTGTTACTATACCTTTTACACAATCGCCAACTTTTAATTTTGTAAACGACCTCTCTAACTCTTTTTCAAAATCAAAAATTTCATCTTCTATATTTTCCACAAATCTCTTTACCTCCATAAATAAATTAAGTGGAGCCGATGCTCCTGTTACTAAACCTACGGTTTTAAAGTTTTTAAAATTATATTGTTTAAGTTCTAAAGTTGAATCTATTAAAATAGCTTTTGTGAATTTTTGGCATATTTTTAACAGCTTATTGGTATTTGAACTGTTTTTAGAGCCCAGCACCAAAACAAGATCACATTTTTGTGCAATTGAAGTTGCTTCGTGCTGACGCAATTTTGTTTCTGTACATATTGTATCAAAAAAAGTTGTATTTGTACATAACTTTTTTAATTCATTTTGCATTTGAATAAATTCATTTTCAAAAAAAGTGGTTTGAACTACCACACAATTCTTTTGGTTTTGAAGTTGTTTTTCATTTATAAGATTTTTAAGTTCAACTATATTGTTAACAACATAGCAATTGCCAACACAGTGACTTTTAATTGCAACCACTTCACAATGGTTAGTATCACCGAAAATAATTATATTGGTATCTTTATCTTGAGCTTTTACTATATTGTGGATTTTTTTTACAAATACGCAGGCCGTATCTAAAAATTTATTGTGTTCAGTAACATTTTTTTGCTCAATTGGAACAAAACCACGTTCATTTAGTTCTTTATATGTTTCTTTTGTAGAGCCATGCGCTCTTAATACTAAAATTTCGTTATTTTTTATCTCATTTAAACTGGAAATTTCACGAGCACCAGCTGCCTCTAAGTTTTGTATAACTTCTGAATTGTGTACAATCTCACCTAGAATACAAACATTTTTATGATTTTTTAATAAATTATAAGTTGATTCAATGGATTTTTTTACGCCATAGCAGAAGCCGATATTTTGAGCAACTATTAATTTTATAATTCTTCCCCTCCTTGGTTATAAAGCAAATTAGCTATGTGATTCATAATCATTTTGCTAGCAGCTTTTAATTCACCAGGCATTCCTTCTTTAAAATTAAACTCGTTATACTTTATTACCTCACCACAGTTCAAAACGATTTTTTTTCTTATAAACAAATATTTTTCATATTTAATACTCACTGGCAAAACATCTGCCTTTGCCATAAAAGCAATTAATGCTGCACCAGATTTAGCTGGCAATAATTGTTTAGTTTTAGAACGTGTTCCTTCGGGGAAGATACATAGAGTTTCTTTTTTGTTCAGTAAATCTACAGAAGTTTTAATAGCATTGGAACTACCATGCCCTCTGTTAACAGGAATTACTGCCATTTTTTTGAATAACCATGACAATAATTTATTTTTAAAAAGTTCAATTTTACCTAAAAAGTTGACTTTACCTTTTGCTTCTGAAAGAATTGCAACTGGGTCTATAAGGCTAACGTGGTTACAACATATAATTGTACCTTTATTTTGTATGTTATTCAAATTATTATAGCCTTTTACCTCGACTTTATATAATATGTGCAATAGAAAATGAACAGAAGACTTTACGCAATTATAAAAGTTCATTCTACCACATCTTTTTCTGAAAACAATTTATACATGTGTTCTAAATTAGTGTTAAAATCATATGCTGTATTATCGAGTTCTATAGCATCATCCGCTTTTTTTAAAGGGGCAAGTTCTC
Source organism: Oscillospiraceae bacterium (assembly GCA_017414435.1). Lineage (GTDB taxonomy): Bacteria > Bacillota > Clostridia > Oscillospirales > Ruminococcaceae > RGIG1955. The sequence continues at coordinate 112,667 of JAFQMN010000006.1, read as the reverse complement.
TAGTTGTATCATTTTTATCTCGCTCAATTATATTTGCTAGAATCTCGTTATAATCTGCTTTTTTATTCGCTTCCTTTAGCTGATTATATCTTCTTGTTGCGCGCACTTCTGGTGATGCGGTTAAAAAGAACTTGACCTGTGCGTTGGGCAATATAACAGTGCCAATATCGCGACCGTCCATTACGATATTGTTATTTTTTGCTAAATCTCTCTGTAAATCTAGCAAAAAATCTCGCACTTCTTTAATTTTAGATACCTGTGAAGCTGCCATAGAGATATCATCTTCATCTAAAAATGCAGATACTGCCTTACCATTCAAGATGACATTTTGAGTTCCATTGTGAAATTGCAGTTGTATATTAATATTCTTTAAAGAGGCTATTACATCTTCTATTTTGTAGCCTTGTGGATAGTTTTTTACCATATAGTAACCCACTGCTCTATAAAGTTCACCGGTGCCGAGGTACATGTAGCCTAATTTTTGTGCTAGTGCTTTTGCCAAACTACTTTTACCAGATGCCGCTGGTCCGTCTACCGCAATGTTTATTGCCAATATAATCACTCCTAATTAAATATTAAGGCCTTAAATAATAATTCCGCCACCAATAAGGTATTCATCTTTATAAAATGCAACGGTTTGCCCAGGGGTTATTGATTTTTGAGGTGTTTTAAATTCAACAAGTACTTCATTTGCATTTAACATACTAATTATTGCCGGACTCCCGGCGTGATTATAACGTATTTTTGCATCTACTTCCATAGTACCATTTAATGATGCAAACGGAATAAAGTTAACACTTTGTGCTATGAACTTCTTTTTTAAAAGCTCATTTTCTTCACCTAAAACCACAGTATTATTGGCACTGTTTTTTGCAATTACATACATTGGTTTGCCAAAACTAACACCTAGCCAACGCCTTTGCCCTATTGTATAATTAATAATCCCTTTATGTGTTCCTATTACTTGCCCTGCCGCGTTAACAAAATCGCCAGGGTTATTTTGTAATTTGGCATAATGTTTAATAAAATCTACGTAATTACCATTTTTTATAAAGCAAATATCTTGACTTTCTGGTTTATTAAAAATAGGAAGACCTAATTGTTGTGCTAATTTTCGTGTTTCTTGTTTAGTAGTACTCGCCAAAGGAAAAATTACATGGGAGAGTTGTTCTTGTGTTAAAAAGCAAAGCACGTACGTTTGATCTTTGTGACTATCTGTAGGTCTTTTTATTAAAAATCGCTTACTTGCAGAATCGTGTTCAATTACTGCATAGTGACCTGTTGCAAGTTTACTGCATCCATGAGATTTTGCATAATCTAAAAGCGCTCCAAATTTAACATGTTTGTTACAAAATATGCATGGGTTGGGGGTAATTCCATTTAAATAACCCTCAACAAATTTGTTTATTACCTGTTCTTCGAACAGATTTTCCAAATTAACTACACTGTGTATAATGTTTAATAGTTTCGCTACATTCCGTGCATCTGTTATATCTTTATTGCTTATATTAAGACCGATTTTTTTAAAATCGAATAGCTTAAGTGTAACTCCCTCAACTTCTAAGCCTTGATTATGAAGCATAGCGGCAGAAACGGAGCTGTCTACTCCACCACTCATAGCTACCATAACTTTTTCCAACTGAAAAACACCGCCTTAATTTATAGAGCTATCTCTTCATCAGTGATGATATAGTTTTCTCCATATGCTGTGGAAAAACATACCATTTGTTTCTGGTCATCATAAGAGATAGTTTGGTTTTTACGCTCGATATTGCCTGTTTTTGTATCTATAGAGTAAAGTTTGAGTGAGTTCTTGTTATAATCAGCAAGGTTTAATTTTGCACCTACTGTTAATTTTGCACCCAAAGGACCATGTGTTTGCATAGTTATAGTTTTATATCTATTTATATTATATTTTTTAACAATTTCATCAATTTTATTATTTTTAAAAGAGAGTTTTAAATTTATCTGTTTTGGATTCAAAATATTATTAGGCGTGGCCTGCCATTCATATAGTAATGCCTTAGATGTTGAGTTTCTATAACGAAAAGAAACAATACTATTGCTGTTAATTGATTGTACCGCATCAAAAACGTCTGAACTTACAATTGTTCCGATTTTATTTAAGCTAATGTTAATATTCTTAGCAGTTTTTTTATTTTTTGTAATTAATGATATAGCCGCATCCATCTTTTTTTGGTTAACTGTTGTTTTAATTTGAGTTGCGTTTAAAATTTCTTCCTCTTCTTCTGTTTTGGCCGCTAAATTCCCATTTGTATATTCACCACCACCAACAACAAAGCGTACTGTGATTTTATTGCTGCTTTTTGCATTGTAGCTTTCATCAAATAATTGCACTTCGACGAGCTCCACAGAATTATTTAAGCTGCCGCTGTTCAAGCTTTTTATTAATTTTTCGTAGCTTTGATCTCCTTTTTTAACATTGACAATTTGTTCGTATATACTATCATCAGCATCTTCATTGACGTTAAGTACTTCATTTAACGCATTAAATATAGTTTGGTTATTTGCACCTTTATAAGCTGCTCTTGTTGTGTTCTTAATACCAAATTCAATTGGTTTAGAGTCCACAATTAATCTTAAAGTCTTACCATTCATTGCTTTAAAATCACTAACCGTTTTTATTCTTAGCTCACTTATAGAACCAGCTTTAAACAAAGTACCTTGCACACTAACATTACTTTCTGCTGCAGCAGCTACAAATGATGTATTAAAACTGCTTATACTAAAGCAAAAAGACAAAAACAATAAAATTTTTTTATTTATATTTTTCATTTTTTATTCCCTCCGAGTTTTTTTATCTTTACCCCTGTTGCTGTATCTTCTAAAATAATTCCTAACTCTTGCAATTTGCTACGGATTTCGTCAGCGGTTTTAAAATCTTTATTTTTTCGCGCTTCTTGCCGTGCGTCAATTAGCTTTTGAATCTCTAGTTCCACCTTTATTTTTAATTCATCTAAATTTAACCCCAAAATATATAAAAACTCTTCTAATTGTTCATATGCCATTTTTACATAAGAAGGATTTAACATTTTATTTAAAAAACATGTGGTATTGATCTCTTTAACCATATTAAACAGCACTCCAAGTGCTCCGGCTGTATTAAAATCGTTATCTAATTCATATTTAAACTGTTCCTTAAACTTAGCTAAACGTTCTATTTTTATTGAACTTGAAGTATTGGATGCATTTTTCGGCTTTTTTATTGCATCTTGTAAAGCTTCTCTACAAGAATTTACACGTTCTAAAGCAGATAAATTTTGTGCCATTATCTCTTCGCTATAATTAATTGGAGTTCTGTAATGAGATTGCAACATCATTAAACGAATTGGCATATAACCATACTTTTGAGCTATTTCTCGTACGGTAAAAAAGTTGCCAGCAGATTTAGACATTTTATTGCCAGATATGTTGATATGCCCATTATGCAGCCAATAATTTGCCAAATTAACACCGCTATATGTAACTGATTGTGCAATTTCATTTTCGTGATGTGGAAAAATTAAATCTTGACCACCACAGTGAATGTCTATTGTAGTACCAAATATTTTATCTATCATTGCAGAGCATTCAATATGCCAGCCTGGTCTGCCATTCCCCCATAAAGAAGGCCAATATATTTCGCCTGGCTTTGCTGCCTTCCACAAAGCAAAATCCAAACTATCTTCTTTATTAGTGTTAATTTCCACTCTAGCACCGGCGTTTAACTCATCAATAGGCATACCGGAAAGTTTGCCGTATTCTTTAAATCGTTTTGCTCTAAAGTAAACCGTTCCATCTTTACAATATGCCATGTTCAGTTCGCAAAGTTTTTGAATAATTTTTTGAATGTTTTCGATTGTCTCTGTTGCTTTAGGAGCATAGGTTGCCGGTATAATATTCAAACCTTGCGCGTCTGTGTAATATTCGGCAATAAATTCATCTGCTATTTCTTTGCAAGTTTTGTTTTGTATTTTTGCTTTATTGATTATTTTATCATCTACATCTGTAAAATTTTGAGCAAAAGTAACATTGTAACCTAAATATAAAAAATACCTTCTTAAAGAGTCAAAAACACACATAGGCCTTGCATTGCCTATATGAATAAAATCATATACAGTGGGGCCACATTCGTACATTTTTATCTCTTTATCTTTAATTGGTGTAAATTCTTCATTTTTTTTTGTTAATGTGTTATATAGAATCAAAAAGTCTCATTCCTTTGTTTTGGTTATATTGCAAAATAGGCTAGTGTTAGCATAAATATAATTTATTGCAGAAAGAACTGTAAACAGAACCATTAGCCAAACTAATATAAAATTAACAACCGAATAAATTTGTACGTTTTTAATTAAATTTGCAAAAATTAATTCTTGAGATATTAAAATGAAAATTACACATATTATTTGGCTAACTGTTTTTATCTTTCCCAACATTCCGGCAGCAATAATTACTTGTTTTTCTTGTGCAAAGGCTCTGAATGCTGTTATTAAAAATTCGCGCATAATTACAATAATTACAGCAACTACATTTATAAGATTTAAATGAACTAAGCAAATAAGTGCAGAAATAATTAACATTTTATCTGCCAGAGGGTCTAAAAGTTTACCAAAGTCAGTTATTTGATTGTACTTTCTGGCAATTATTCCATCTAGCATATCTGTAACTGATGCTATGATGAAAACTATAAGCGCCCATAAAAAACTATGTGGTACGAAGTTATAAGAAAGAATAAAGAATATAAACAAAGGTACTAATAAAATTCTAAATAGCGTTAATCTATTTGCGGTAGTCAAAATTTCGCCTCCATTTTTACTACTAGTTTACTTTATTAAGTGCCCAAACAGCTCATAACCCTCGTAATCGTCAATTTGAACTTTTACAAAATCGCCAATTTTGCAATTACTATTCCCGTTAAAATAAACCATACCGTCCACATCAGGAGCATCCATATAAGTTCTACCTACAAAATTGCCATCTTTAGTCGCTTTTTCTACTAAAACTTCAAATGTCTTACCAACCAAGTTTGCAGAAAATTTATCTATAATTAGTGATTGAATATCCATTAATGTTTGTTCTCTTGCCGCTTTTATTTCATAATCAATTTGATCTGGTAGTTGTGCAGCTTTAGTATTTTCTTCTTGTGAATAAGTAAAGCAACCTAAACGTTCAAATTTATGATCTTCTGCAAATTTGCAAAGAGCTTCGAACTGTGCACCAGATTCACCAGGAAAACCAATAATAAAAGTTGTTCTTATAACAGCTTCTGGGATAACTGTGCGAATTTTATGCAACAAGGCAGCAATAGACTTTATATCTCCTGTTCTATTCATTTGTTTTAATATTTCCCCGTCAACATGTTGAAGAGGTATATCAAAATATTTAACAACTTTTGGGTTGTTCTTTATTTCTTGTAGTAGTTCATCTGTAATGTGGTCCGGATAGCAATACAGAATTCTTATCCATTTAATTCCATCAATTTTAGATATCTCTTCAATAAGTTCTTGCAATTTAAATTCGCCATATATATCGGAGCCGTAGCTAGTTGTATCTTGTGCTATTAAATTAACTTCTCGCACACCACTTTCTGCTAAATGGTGGATCTCATTTAGGATATTTTCTTTTTTTCTGCTTTTAAACGGGCCACGGATTAAAGGAATTGCACAATAAGAGCACCGATTATTGCAACCATCTGCAATTTTGACATAAGCAAATGGTACACTAGAATCTATTATTCGGTCACCTTCCATAGAGAACTTATTAATTGCGGGAAAGCTTTCAATTTTCTCGTCTGTTTGAATAGACTTTTTTATTAAATCAACAATATTTTCGTTTGCGCCTATCCCCAATACCACATCAACTTCTGGAATATTTTTTAAGATTTCTGTTTTATAGCGTTGAGCCAAGCACCCGGTTACAATTACTTTTTTAAGAGATGAAGATGATTTTTTTAATTCGCAGATCTCTAAAATAGTGTTAATAGCCTCTTGTTTCGCAGATTCTATAAAGCCACAAGTGTTTATTATAATAATCTCGCAAAGAGATAAATTTGTACAAATTTCAAAGCCAGATTGTTTAAGTTTAAATAACATTTTTTCCGCATCAACTTGGTTTTTAAAGCATCCTAAAGAAATTAATCCAATTTTCATTAAAGTTCCGCTCTTTCTAAACAGTCTAAAACATAAACTGCTTTATCTGCATCGTATCCATACCTAACCATAAGTCTAACAATTTTTTCACGTTCTTGATCAATAAAAATGCGGCGACCATATTTATTCAAGATAATATATTTGATATGTCGTTCTTCAAATCCTGGATCTAATTTTTCCATAACTTTTTCTATAACATTTGTATTTATTTCTTTTTTTTCTAATTCTTTTCTAACCCTAATACGTCCAAATTTTCGTTCAAAAAACAGATTTTCTCCTAATTTAAGTGCTTCTTCAAAATCTTGAATCATTTTTAAGTCACCTTACTTCTTTTCCTTTTTTACATTATTCCCCGTTGTTTCTAATTCATTTTTTTGCTGTTCTTTTTCTAATTTTGGATTGTCTTTAGCAATGCTTCCTAATACTTTTTCACTTATTTCTTTCATTAAATCTGGGTCATTCTTAAGGTATTCTTTTGCATTGTCTCTCCCTTGTCCTAGCCTAACCTCACCATAGTTAAACCATGTTCCACTTTTACTTATAATATCTTTTTTAGTGGCAATATCTAACAGTTCACCTTCTTTAGAGATACCACTACCATACATAATGTCGAACTCGGCTTCTCTAAATGGCGGTGCAACTTTATTTTTTACTACTTTGCATCTAGTTCTATTCCCAATAACTTCTGTACCATTTTTTAGAGTTTCAATGCGCCTAACATCTAACCTAACCGAAGAATAAAACTTTAGCGCACGTCCACCTGGGGTAACTTCTGGGTTTCCAAACATTATACCTACTTTTTCACGCAATTGATTAATGAACAATGCCACACAATTTGTTTTAGAAATTATTGCAGTTAACTTTCTAAGGGCCTGAGACATAAGCCGTGCCTGCAAGCCAACATGGGCATCACCCATATCGCCTTCAATTTCTTGCCGAGGTACTAGTGCTGCAACAGAGTCTATAACAATAACATCAATGGCGCCGGAACGCACCAATGTTTCTGTTATTTCTAATGCTTGCTCTCCTGTATCTGGTTGAGAAACTAACAATGAATCAACATCAACACCTAATGCTGCAGCATACACCGGGTCTAACGCATGCTCAACATCTATAAACGCAGCAGTTCCACCCATCTTTTGTGCAGAGGCAACTACATGAAGTGCAACTGTAGTTTTCCCAGAGCTTTCTGGTCCAAAAATTTCAATAATTCTTCCTCTTGGGAACCCTCCCACCCCTAAAGCTAGATCTAAAGAAATTGAACCAGTTGGAATAGCCTCGATATTTAGAGCGTTTTGCCCTAACTTCATAATAGAGCCTTTGCCAAAATTCTTTTCAATTTGGAATATTGCTGCTTCTAACACTTTTTGTTTGTCTTCCATAAAAATAAATTCTCCTTAATTTATGGTTTTATAACGTTTTATTTTTTATATGGCCCAATTCTATAGCGTTTTCCTAATATTTTAACCATCGCCACTTTTAAGTCTTTTTTTGCATTCTCATCATTACGGATTAGTTCTAAAAATATGCTATTCTCAGAATCAATCAGCACAGTATCATTTTTAATATATGCACTGGAATCGTTTAAAGCACCAGCTAATATAGAATTTGTTTCTGTTAAACACTCTATTACTTGCTGCCAATTTTTAATTCTAAAAGACTCATCCTCAGAAGCTTGATTGCTATTACATTCATTTACAGGTAAAACATGGAGTTTTTTGCATAAATTCAGTAAACAAAGTTCCAGTTCAATTTTAGGCATAGAAGATTTATTTAATTTTTCATAAGCTAATTTTATTTCTTCTAATATTAACATTATTTGATTTAATGAGATTTTAAATGCAATTTCTTGAGTTTTTTTCAAACTTTTTTGCGAGATTTCCAGCAAATTTATCTCTTTTTTACATGTTTTTAATAAAAGTATATTACGGCAATGCCTTAATAAGCTTTCACATAAAGAACTGATATCTACTGCTTTAACATAGCATTCGTTTATAATCTTTATGCATAGTTCATAATCGCTGTTTATAGCTGCTTCTAATAAATTTAAGCATTCTTTATCTAATGGAATTGCGGCAATGCTTTCCACAAGTGATTCATCAATAACTTTACCGTTACTAACATTACTACATACATCTAACAAAGAAAGTGCATCACGCATTCCGCCATCAGATAAAACAGCTATCAGTCTAACTGCATCACTATTTATAGCAATATCTTCTTTAGATGCAACTTTTAACAACAATTGCTCTATTGTCAAAACAGATGGCCTTAAGAAATCAAACCTCTGGCATCTAGAAAGTATAGTTGCCGGGATCTTATTAATTTGGGTTGTTGCCAAAATAAAAACTACATTGTTTGGTGGCTCCTCCATAATTTTAAGCAATGCGTTAAATGCCCCAATGCTCAACATATGTGCTTCATCTATTATATAGACTCTATATTTCCCAACAGTTGGAGCAAATTGAGCATCTTCTTTAATTGCGCGAATATTATCTACGCCAGTATTACTCGCTGCATCAATTTCTTGAACATCTGGAATGTTCCCAGCATCTATGCCTTTACAAATATTGCATTCACAACATGGTTCACCATTTTGAAGTGCTGCACAATTAAGCGCCTTAGCTAATATTTTAGCTGTTGTTGTTTTCCCAATTCCTCTACTTCCTGTGAAGATATACGCATGAGAGAATGTTCCGTTAATTACTTCGTTCTTTAGAGTTAAAGATATATGCTCTTGCCCAACAATCTCACTGAATCTATTTGGTCTAGATCTTCTATATAATGCTTTATACATTATTGAGCACCTCTACAATGTATTTACAGATATTACAGAAAAAATGCACATTATGGCTTTGCCCATTTACGTGCAATTGGATATAATATATTCTGCAATGCAGAAAATGTTCTAACACATAAAACTACCATTTAATGCTGCTCGGTTTCCCGCCTAACATGGTTCATAGCGTTTTATTGCTAGTGTTTTCTGCATTGCACAAGATACAGTTTGTGTTAACACAAACTGAAAAGTGTATTATTTTATTTTATCGAAATCTTCATTAAGAATGTCCATCTTCATTAACCCTTCGCGTAACTCCAACAAAGAAGATAAAGCACCTTCTACTTGATTATTAAAATTAGCAGTTGCATTGTTAACTGTTATATTAATTTCTTTTAAATTTCGCTCAAACGATAATATGTTATTGCAGGCATTTTCCTTCATGTTAGAAAAGCTGGAAACAAATGTACGCACTTTGTTTTCTGCTTCTTCTAACAAAGAGTTCGCTGTTTTTTTAATGGTAAGCATAGCCGCTCCTACATTTTCTATTGCAGAATTATAAGTGGCTTCTTTATTATTAAGTTCATCTATTCGGGCATTCATGGTTTTTATTTCTTGTTCTAAAAGCTTAATTGTTTCATTTTTGCTGTTAATTTCACTAGCTATTGTACTGTTTTGTTCTGTTAATTCTTTTATCTTTTTTTGATGTCCCTCAGTTACTTTGTTAAATTCTTTTGTTAGGCACGAGATGTAATCTAACACTTCTGTTTTATTAAATCCCACAAATGCTGTATTAAATTCAACTGGTTTCATATGTTCACCCCTAAACTGAAAAGCAGATATTTTTATAGACACTAACTTTTAAGCTTTTATTTAATGAGACATTTTGGCCAACTGAGATTTCTTTCTGGCTGCACAATTTTTATGGATTATCCCTTTATTTGCTGCTTGATCTATTTTTTTTACAGCCAATTTAAAAGCGTCTACACTTATTTTTCCATCTTTTACAGCAGAAGCTTTTGCCCGCTTAATTACAGTTTTAAGATTTGTTTTTAAAATTTTATTATGCATCTTTCTCTTAGATTCAATTTTTACTCTTTTTTTTGCCGATCTGATATTTGGCACTATATATTCCTCCTAAAATTCATATAAATTAACTATTGCAAATAATATTAATAAGCAATAATTACATTGTTTATTATATCACACAATTCATTTGTTAGTCAACTATTTACTAATAAAAAAATGATTTTTTGCATCTTTAGAGTTTAAGTACTATATATACATGTAAATAATTTTTGTAATATTACAGCAGAACGCTGCCTGGGTTTATGTAAAAATATCATTATGTACTACTCAAAGGTTCGACAAAATTCGGCAAATGAAACAGTAAATATTCAATTGTAATATATTTTTGTCTATATTATATTTATTATGATATCACGTTAATTATAAAGATGTGATAAGATATAAAAAAGGAGAAAATTTATGATGGAAAAAAAGAAAAAAACTAAAAAAATAAAAGATAAAAAAGAAGAATTAGAATTTAAGCCTAAACATATAGCAGAATTAAGTAGCAAAATTCAAATAGAAGCTGACAAGTACACCCAGAAATATATTAATTTTTTGAACAATTGCAAAACCGAACGAGAAACTATAAAATACATTCAACAAATTGCTACTAAATATGGTTATAAAAGGTTCGATAAAAATATTAATTATAAACCTGGTGATAAAATATATTTCAATATAAAAAACAAGTCTATTATCTTATCTACAATTGGGAATTCCCAATTAAGCAACGGTACATGTATTGTAGCATCGCATGTGGACTCTCCGAGAATAGATTTGAAAACTAAACCGCTATATTCCGATAGCGAACTTGCCATGTTTAAAACTCATTATTATGGCGGAATAAAAAAGCATCACTGGATTACTATTCCACTAGCTTTACACGGCGTTATAGCAGGTAAAAATGAAAAAGTTATAGAAGTAATTATAGGAGAACCAAGTGATGATACTACATTTTGCATAACAGATCTGCTACCGCATCTAGACAGAATGAATGACCGAGAAAGAATGTGGGGAGAAGTTATTGCGGGAGAACAACTTAATGTTATTGCAGGTAGTTTACCGTTTAAAGAAAAAAATGAAAATAGTGATGCTAAGTTTAGTATACTAAAATTATTAAATAAAAAGTATAATATAACTGAAGAAGATCTAATTTGTGCAGACTTATCTTTAGTTCCAGCATTTAATGCAAAGAATATTGGTTTAGATAAAAGCTTAATTGGTGGCTATGGTCAAGATGACAAAGTGTGCGTTTATGCCTCGTTAATGGCAGAACTGCAGACGAAAAACAACAAGCAAACAACAATAAGCGTGTTTACAGATCGTGAGGAAATTGGTAGTGATGGCAATACAGGTTTGGCATCAGACATGCTTAAAAACTATTTAATGATGCTATGTAAAATGGATATTAATATGTATTTAGAATGTGTAGAAAATAGTATCTGCCTTTCTGCAGATGTTAAGGCTGCATTTGATCCTACTTGGGCACATGCGTATGAAAGGAATAATTGTGCGTATTTAAACCATGGAATATGCATTTCTAGGTATACAGGAGGCGGAGGCAAAGCAGGAACATCTGAAGCAAGGGCAGAATTTACTAGAAGAATAGTGAACACTTTAAATAAAAATAAAATAGCATGGCAGACTAGTTCAAACAAAGTAGATCAAGGTGGTGGAGGAACCGTTGCTAGGTTTATTGCTAACCTAGGCATTGAAGTTATAGATATTGGTGTACCTATTTTATCGATGCATTCTCCTTATGAAATTGTATCTAAGTTAGATGCATATATGATGTTAAAAGCTATTTCTGCCTTTCTAATGTGATTCTTATTCATACTTAAAGTTTCTGTATATCTCCAGTTATGCTGGAGATATTTTTGCTGTAAAAAAAGAAGATATAATATACCTTCTAACTAAAAAGCATTAGTAACTTGATTTTATCTGCAATTGTTCTATAATTCTTTTCATACTATCCTCTGCAGAAATCCAACTAGCCTCTTTCATTTGCCTAAACCAAGTTAATTGTCTCTTGGCATAATGTCTAGTATTCTGCTTAATGGTGTCAACAACTTCTTTACAATTAACTGATTCACCATTTATTAATGGGAAAAATTCTTTATAACCAATTGCTTGCCTTGCCGTTTGTCCCATTCCTTTCTGATAAAGCAACTCTACTTCTTGTAACAAACCATCTTTCACCATAGCATCTACCCTATCATTTATTCTACTATAAAGGCGTTCTCTTGGTTCACAATTTAATATAAACAAATTTGATTTTACTTTATACTTCCCAATGTAGCATCTCATTTGTTTACACCAATTAGCACGTTTTTCCCTTTTGGTGGTTAATGCATTTTGCTGTAATTCTAAAGCCCTAACTATACGTATTCTGTCGTTTCTGTTTATAAAATTTGCCGCATAACTATCGCATTTTTTAAGCATATTATAAATTTCATCTAATCCTTTTTCATCAATCATTTCATTTATCTTCTTTCTAGTAAGTTCATTACTAGGTGCGGTTTCAAATTTAACATCATAAAACAATGCACTAATATAGAGACCGGTTCCTCCTACAACAATTGGTAGATGGCCTCGTTCTAGAATTTTTTCAATAATATTTAAAGCCATACTTTGGTAAGTTACTACGTTAAATGTTTCACAAGGTTTTGCCACATCAAACATATGATGAGGAATATGCTTCCTTTCTTGCAAGGTAGGCTTACCCGTTCCAATATCCATTCCGCAATAAATCTGCATTGAATCTGCATTAATAATTTCGCCATTAAAAATTTTTGCTAACTTTAAAGATAAATCTGTTTTGCCCACAGCTGTTGGCCCGGCAATGAATAAAATCTTTCTATCCTCCACTTTTTTTCCTCTAAATCTTTTTACTAATGTTCAAGTTCGGCTCTTTAATTGTCTCAAATTTAATTTGAGCCTCTTTTAATATATTAATAAACGCTTCCTCTGAATAAGTGTGGCAACATACCACCCTTTTTATTTTGGCGTTCACTATCATTTTAGCACAGATTATACATGGTGAATGAGTGCAATAAAGGGTACTTCCTGAAATATTCCCGCCCTGCAAAGCCGCATGAATTATTGCATTTTGCTCAGCATGAATAGCTCTGCAGATTTCTTGATTTTTGCCAGATTCAATTTTTAATTCATCTCTAATGCATCCAATAACACGGCAATCTTCAATTCCAGAACCCGCGCCATTATATCCAGTAGAAATAACCCGATTCTCTTTAACAATAATAGCCCCAACATGTCTTCTTAAACAGGTAGAACGTTCTGCCACCAAAAACGCCATTTTAATAAAATATTCATCCCAGCCAAGTCTGTTTTCCATATAATACCTCATTTCTTGTTTAATTTATTTAAAATCTTATCAATTAAAGTTTTAATCTCTGCCACTCCTTGTCCGGTTTCTGCAGAAAAAGCTAAACTTTTTACATTGCCCATATTGATAAATGAGCTAATATATTTTATTTGATCAGGAATTTTCGTTTTTGCTATCTTATCTACTTTTGTAAATATAATAGTAAACGGTATTTGCATCTGTTTTAGCATACTAATCATAATCATATCTTCGTTAGACGGTTTGTTTCTAATATCTAGTAACAGAAACACTATAGCAATGTTTCTGTTACCCAAAAAGTAACCGTTAATCAGTTCGTTCCACCTGGTTTTCTCTTTCTTAGAGGTTTTGGCATACCCATAGCCGGGCAAATCTACAAATCTAACCGCTTCAGACTTAAAAAAATTGATTGTAGCAGTTTTCCCTGGCATAGAACTAACACGTGCCAACTTATTTCTGTTAAAAAGCTTATTAATAAGAGATGACTTACCAACGTTAGAACGTCCGACAAACACAAATTCAGGGCAACAAGAAGGCTTTATTTGTTTGCTTGTTCCAAATGATGCCTCAAATTCCACTATATTAAAGTTCATTGCCGTCACCTTTCTTCAGTTTAGCATTGCCATGTCAAAGTCAAAAGCATTTTCAATATAATTCAAATTTATAGAGTCTAATGATTTTATTACTACTTCAGAGACATCAAAACGAGGTTGCAAAAAATTAAACTGTGGATTTTTTTCTAAAAATACGGCAGCGGTTTTTATAATCTTTTTTATTTTAGAGTTAAAAACTGCTTCTGCCGGCAGCACCAAACTGTTAGCCTTGCGAGTTTTAACTTCAACAAAAAGAATAAAAATTTCATCCACAGCAACTAGATCAAGCTCTCCATAACGCGAATGAAAATTTTTTGCAATAACTTTAAACCCTAACCCCGTTAAATATTTAGCTGTTAACTCCTCGCCTTGCATACCGCATTTTCTAGAATTCATATAAATGCCTCTTCAAATAACATTTTCACCTAATATCTTTTTACAAAATGTCCGCCTGTGAGCATCACAAATTCCTAACTTATTTATTGCTTCATAATGTTCCTTGGTACCATAGCCTTTATGTTTTTCAAAAAAATACCCAGGATACTTTAATGCCAATTCTTCCATAAATTTATCTCTAGAAACTTTCGCTAAAATAGAAGCAGCTGCTATTGAAGCAATCTTGCCATCACCTTTAACAATACATTCAGTTTTGCATTCCAAATCGGGTTTTGCATTGCCATCCACCAAAACAATGTCTGGCTTTATTTTTAACCCGTCTTTTGCTTGTTTCATACCTAAAAGGGTTGCTTTTAGAATGTTCATCTCATCTATTACTTTCTCGTCTATAAACACAATATTAAAATCAAGTGCTTGCAACTTGATCAATTCAAAAAGATCTTCTCGTTTTTTTGCGCTTAACTTTTTAGAATCATTAAGCCCTGGCAAATTAAAATCTTCAGAAAGTATTACCGCAGCCACACAAACAGGTCCTGCTAATGGTCCTCTTCCAGCTTCATCAATTCCACATATAGCTTTATATCCTTCTAATCTTAATCTTTGCTCAAAACCCAAATCCATTTTTCATCAACCACTTTGTTATAAACAGTCTAAAATTATCTTGCCAATCTTACCTGTTCTAAACTCATCAATTATTAGCGCACTTATACGTTCGTTTATTACACTCCCGCCAGCGCCTAAAACACCGCGCTTTTTACCAATTATTTCAATTATTTGATAGCTTTCTTTTTTTAAATCATTCTCTGTAAGGTCATATCTTTGTTTTAAGTAATTAGGATATTTATCTTTTAAAATAGAGAGTAATTCCAAAGCCAAACTTTCTTTATCTAAAATTTCATCTCTAATAGCTCCAATAAGAGCTAACCTAACAGCAATATTGCGATCTTCAAATTTGGGCCACAAAATCCCGGGAGTATCTAATAACTCTATATTATTGTCTATTTTTACCCATTGCTGAGTTTTTGTTACTCCAGGTTTGTTTTGCACTTTTGTTTTTTTCCCTTTTGCCAGCTGATTAATTAAAGATGACTTCCCTACATTTGGGACTCCAACAGCCATTAATTTTAGAGTACGTCCAACCATACCCTTAGTTTTATTCTTTGAAAATTCTTCTTTGAATTCTAAATTAATAAGAGGCAATAATTTACTAGATTCTTGTTGTTTAGAAGTATTTGTAATAACTACTTTTGCATTATATTTATCTGTTAAAAAGTTTTTAAATCTAACCAGTTCTGGCATTAAAACTAGATCAGCTTTTGTTAAAAGAATTATTCTTTTTTTATTACCTATTATCTTTTCAAATTCTGGGCTTTTAGAGCTAATTGGAGCCCGTGCATCAACCAATTCTAAAACCCCATCAACCAACAAAAGGCTTTTTTTAAGCTGGTGCAGCCCTTTTGCCATATGCCCGGGAAACCAGTTTATATTGTCAACTTTTTGCATAATTATTTTACTCTACCTAAACGTTTTAATGGCTGATATCTAAACACTGCTTTTGCATTTATATAACGCTTGTCAATCATTCCAATACCAGGGTATCTACTGTCGGATGAATAATTGCGATTATCACCTAAAACAAATACACAACCTTTTGGTACTGTTACAGGGAATTCTACTCCCTCAAAACGATTAGTTGGTGTGTTAACATAGTCTTCTTCTTGTAAAATTCCGTTAACCCAAACTTCTCCTTTTTCAAAATCTATATTGACCTCATCGCCTTCTTCTCCAATAACCCTTTTTATTATACTTTCATTAAAAAGATTCGGTTGATTAACAACAACAATATCGCCTTTTTTAATTTTACCAAACACATTATTATTGATAAGTACTACTAATTTTTCGTTATGAAATAGCGTTGGATTCATAGAATCACCATCAACATCTGCTGTTCTAAATATAAACGAAGTTAAGAATAACATTAAGCAAATTGCACCAACTATTAATTCTGCAAATTCATAGATGCTGTTCCAAGCATTATGTTTAACGGATTTTTGTGCTTCTAAAGTTAGTTCATTGTTTATAATTCTTTGATCATTTGCTTCCATAGAATTTCACTCCTTTTTTATTGCTAATTTTCAATACAATACGACAAAATTCGACAAATAAATGCAAAGTCTGATGATATACTCTAGATTTAGATGTATAATTATACATAAAATAATGAATAATATTCAATAGCTAATCAGAAAGGATATGATTAAAGTGGTTTCTTTAAATGACGATGATAAAAAGAATAAAGTATCTACTTTAATAATAAATTCAAATAATCTACCTTCTGATACTTTATTTGAATATGGTAAGAAAATTGCTCATTTCACAAATACAAACCTTATAATATTACATATAATGACAGATTCGTATAATGAATTAAACCAAAAAATAAGAATAGAATATATTAATGATTTATTTTCAAAAAGCTCAGACAACAATTGTCAAATGTTTGTGATAAATTCTAAAACTTCAAAACAGAGTATGTATCGTATAATAAAAAAATATCACGTTATAAATATTGTATCATACTTAAAAACACTACATGATACTAATTCCTTTGATACATTAGAACATTTTTCTGGTATTAAGTTAAATATAGTTCCTTTAGATACAATTAACACAACTAATATGTCAAATTCCCAAGCCAAATTAATAGCACATTAATTTTTGTTTAACAATGTTATTTTTTTTAAACTATTACCAATTGCTGCCCGTGTGGTATCACCTAACATAGAAGCTAATTCACTATTTGAAGCTTGTGGATTTTTAAGTCGTAATTCTGCAACTTTTTTTAATTTTGGTGGTAAGCATTCAAACTTACCACATTTTTTTAGTGCCAAAATTTTTTTAATTTGAATTTCTGCTGCACAAATAGTTTTATCTATATTAGCATTATCGCAATTTGTTATTCTATTTACTCTATTGCGTAGCTCTTTATATATTTTAGTATTCATAACTTCAAAGCAGGTCTTAATTGAACCTAAATAGGTTAACATTTCTTCAATTGTTTCACTATCTTTTGTATAAATTATTATGTTATCTATTCTTTTTGTTAAATTAATCTTAAAAAATAAGTTATGTAAATGTTCATAAATAGTTTCTGCCACTTGTTGCTGATTTTTCAATACAAATTCTATTCTATATTCTTTTTGTGGATTAGAAAATCTACCACAGCTTAAAAATAAACCTTGTAAAAAGAATACCCTTAATTTTTCAGAATTGCAATAATCGTTGATAAATTTCACTTTTAAATCATCTTTAATTATACGTCTAATAAAAAGTGGCAACATCGTAAAATTCATCTGCACCGAAAGTTTTGTAGAATTAATGATTTTTTCTATTTCGAGCGTTCTTTCTGTAAGATCTTCAATAAGCTTAAATATTTCGGATACTGTTTCTTCGCTTTCGGATTTTATGAAAATAACATCTTTATTTTGATTACTCAACCATGGTAGCATTAGTCCATAAAGCCGAGCTTCTTTTTCTTGACTTTTTATCGCTTTGTTCGCACATATCTCAGTTTTTACTTGTTTATTAAAAGACATTTATAAATACCCTCTATCCACATTTTTCAATAGCTTCTTTTAAAGAGTTTACAATATAATCTTGCTCTAGTTCCGTCAGTTTATTAAAAAGTGGTAGAGATATTTCATTTTCGTACGCTTTAACTGAATTTGGATAACTGCTAGCCTTAAATCCTAAATTCTTATAAGCGGTATGCATCGGCAAAGGCACATAGTGAACATTTGTAGCCACATTTTTTTGAGTAGCCATATAGTCTATTATTGCATCTCTAGTTTTGTCTGTTATTCCCTGAATATTTGTAATCATTAAATGCCCAACTGAATCATAGTCTTTTGTTTTGTGTGGCAAAATTTTAACTTTTTCTCCTAGTAAACTATATATCTTTTTTTCATAATTCTCAATTAAATGTTTTCTTTTTTCAATAATATTATTATAGCGTTTAAGTTGAGCAAGCCCTAATGCTGCTAAAATATCTGGCATGTTACATTTATATCCCAAAAACCTAATATCATAACGCCATCCACCTATTTGAGATTTAGCCAGCGCATCTTTATTTTGGCCATGCAACGCCCAAAGCATAAACTCGTTATATATCTCTTCGTCTAAACCCTCGCCAAAATCACACCAAGTAACTGCCCCACCTTCGCCACAAACTAAATTTTTCACAGCGTGAAAAGAAAAACAAGAAAAATCCGCTAAATGTCCTACTGGCACACCGTTACTATTTGACCCAAAAGAGTGAGCGGCATCTGCAATCAAAGCAATTCTGCCAATCCGCTTTTGCAGTTCGTTTTTTGGCTCAAATTCAGCACGCTTTTCTTCTAACACTTTTTTTATATTGTTGTAATCGGGGCAACCACCAGCAACATCAACTGCAATGACTGCTTTAGTTTTTTGCGTAATTTTTTCTTCAATTGCCTGCGGATCTATATATAAACCGCCCTTTTTCACATCAGCAAAAACAATTTTCGCTCCCACATGATCAATAACACTCGCCGATGCTGAGTAGGTGTAAGGTGTTGTAATTACTTCATCACCTTCCCCTATCCCCAGCAGGCGTAATGTCAGTTCAAGTGCTGCTGTAGCACTATTTAAACAAACTGCTTTACTGTTTTGACATCTGTGTGTAATTTCTCTTTCAAATTCTTTTGTTTTAGGCCCTGTTGTTAACCATCCAGATTTAAGTACAGAGACAACTGAGTCAATTTCCTCTTGACTAATATCTGGCGGAGAGAATGTTATCTTCATACTATTCACCTTTATAACTCTTTAAATTTCAAGATTTCTTAAAAATTCCTGATTATCTAATGATAATTTATATGCCGGAATAAACTCTTCTAAGAACATATCTACTTCTGGCCTGTTTAAATTCTTTAGTTCATTTGTTAATTTTTTTTCAAAATTAACAAATTCCGCATTGCCAGATTTATTTTCCTCTATACATTTTATAAGAGCTGCAAATTTATCTGCTTCTTTCACTAGCCTTAAAACTTCCTCATCTTGCGGATCTAAAATAAGTTTGTACTCCATTTGCAACTCTTTCGGCAACATATTAATAAGCTTTTCTGTTGCCAACTTTTCAATTTTTTTATATTCTTTACAAATCTCTGGATTCTTATATTTTATTGTAGTAGGCAAATCTCCTGTTAAAATTTCAGATGCATCATGATACATTCCTACCAAAGCCACATAACCTGGATCAAATTTACTACCTAATTTTTTATTGCAAAGTAATGCCAATGCATGTGCAATAACCGCCACATCCAAACTATGTTCACAAACACTTTCATTTTTTATATTTCTAGCCAGCCCCCAACGGGTAATATATCTCATTCTAAAAACCATTGCAAAAAAATTACTCTTCATTAAAAAATTTACAATCCCCCTTCTATATTAATGCTATAAAGTAATAAAGCAATTAGGCAAGTGATCTTATATTTTGTTTAAGACCACTCACCTAACTATAAAATAGACTAAGCTCTAACCAATAACGTCTTTAAGACCTTTACCTGGTTTAAATGCTGGGTATTTAGAAGCTGGAATTTTAATTTCTTGTTTCGTTCTTGGATTAATTCCTTTTCTTGCTGCGCGTTCTCTAACTTCAAATGTTCCAAAACCGGTTAAAGTAAGCTTATCGCCAGATTTAAGAGTTTTCTTCACAGTGTCCATAAATGCATCTAAAAAGATATTTACATCCTTTTTAGTTGCTTTTGTTTGTTTAACAATAGCATCTATAACATCTTGCTTTGTCATGATCTAAACCCTCCCAAAAATTCTATTTCATTCATTGACCGAAAATATAATAAATTTACATACGGCCATGATATAATTTTAGCACAAATATTAAATTACAGCAAGCTTCTTTATTTATTTTTCGCGATTTTTTATTGTTTTTTTCTTAAAAAAACAATTTTTAGTTAAAACTCAGACTTTTTGTTAATAAAATGTTCACAATCATGAGGTTGTTATGATAAAATCAATGTTTACAACATTTGCAAAATGCACTATTTACATTAAAAAACTTTCTTAATCAATATATAACGCTACTAATTCTATATATTATTGTTCTTGTTTTATGGCTGCAAGCGCACTTATTTTAACCGCACGATTTGCTGGTGCAAGTCCAGAAACTAAGCCTACTAATAAACCAAATAATATTCCGCCTATAATTAAATATATTGGTATCGTTATTACATCTTTTCCTTCCATTAAATCGAACATGTTAGTAAAGTTATTTACAAATTCAACTAACTCTGCGCGGAATTTATTATTCACTGCACTCTGAATAAAATTTTCATTGCTGGCTAAACGTACAATTGCAGAAAGTCCTTTTGCTATACCATATGAACTGCCAACACCAATAATTCCACCACAAAGTCCAACTGTTCCTGCTTCAGTTAAGAACATCTCTCTAATATTACGCAAGCTACAACCTAAAACCTTCATAACACCAATCTCTTTAGTGCGTTCAGATATAGACATGAACATCATATTAGCTATACCTAATGCCGAAACGATTACTGTAATTACTCCAAGTGCTAAAAGCATTGAACGAATACCTGCTGATTGTTTTTGTTTCTCTTTTATGTCTCCTAACAAACTCTTTGTTTTGTAGTTTAAATTGTTCTGCACTGCTTCTACAATTCCTTGCACCGCATTCCAATCTTTGGCAACTACAGTTATTGTGTCGTATGCAAATTTATTATTCTTACTATCACTTGAATTAAAGTTATTAATGCTAGATTTTTCTTTTATTTTCTTTAACTCTTTGAATGTATCAATATCCATATATATACTACCAAGATTATCTATTTTTTGCCAGCCATTTTCTTTTTCATCAAGTTCTTTCAGCAGCTGCCAATTTCGGTTATTAAAGAGATCAAAATCTCCTTCTGTTAAAAAGCCTGTTATGTTTATATCAAATCTGTCTCCCGAAATGTTTTCTAAAGATGTAACTGATACATCTTCTGTTTCATCATCCTCATCAGCTAGGTTTTCTGAATCCATCTGGCTATAAAGTTTTTCTATTAATTTACGTAACTGTTTTTCACCACTAGAATTAAAAATAATACCTTTTAGTTTTTCTTTCCTAATATCAAAAAATGGTTCCATATCTTTTTTTGTATCGTAGCTATACATCACTCTATACGGACTTCTTTGTAAATCCTCCCATCTTTTAGCCTTTAAGTCCAAAAAACGATACGGAAATAGCGAACCAACAACAATATTCTTTTTTTTAGATTTTGGAGTATTTTTAATAAATTTACAGTTTGGTGCCAGTGTGTAGCCCATTTTTTTTAAGTTAGCCGGTGTACAGATATTAAAATCAAATGCCATTGTAGTAAAATAGCTAGAAACATATTGATTGCCCACACAAAAATGCATTAGATCATAGGTTTCGCACTGTGGAAATACAAAATCTACACCGTTAATTTTAGAAAGTTTTTCAACTAATTCATCTCCGTAATCGAGTGTTTCATCATCTTGATCTTGATTCTGGTTTTGCAGTAGTTCTCTATTCTTCTTTTTGTTTTCTCCTTTATTAGGATTATATTTTCGTCTTAAAATTGTAATTTGGTTAATATCTGCTCCGCTTTTCATAACTTCTTCTATGTTGGTTGTTATTGTATAACTAAACGCAAATGTTAACACAATGGAACAAGTGCCCAAAACTATCCCCGCAATTGTTAAAAATGTTCTAAGTTTACGGCGTGTGAGATTCTTTACGGAAAACTCTATTATATCAGATATCCTCATCATCTATATCCAAGCTCCTCTTTCCTCTGCCCTTTTTAACACCAAAAACTATAACTGCTATTAAACATACAAATATTGAACATTTCCAAACGATTCCAAATTTTTCAGATAACTTGTTTTCTGCGTTTTCATCTGTTGGTGCAGCTTCTCCGTTCATACTCGCTTCGCCTTCCATACCTCCACCTACAAAATCTTCTTGCATTTGTGCCATCGGATTAATTTTAAAAGAAAACTCGCTTCTTTCAGTATATTCTTTATGGTCTTGGTCGTAATATGTCAACAAAATTTCGCCTCTAAAAACTTGAGGACCATCTTCTGCTGGTGAATTTAGAGCTACATTTTCTACTCCTATATTATTTAAATTTTCTGCACTACTTACTTCTTCTGAATTGGTTTCTTGTGTTTGAGTTGTTCTCTTATATTTAGGTGTTATCGTAATTGTTTTTTCTATTGGTTCCCCTTGCATTAAATTTCTTAAATTAATTACAGAATTCTCGGAGTCGAATTCAAAACCATCTAACGCTTTTACTTCTATATACGGATTATAAGCGATTGGGGCTATTTCTTTTGTTTTCGTAATTGTTGCATTGCTTGCAATTACTTTTATGTTAACGTCCTCGCCTTCCGTTATCTCTTTTGTGTTAGTTATTGCTTTTAAACTTGCTATTAATGCAGTCTGGTGCGCCTCTACCGGCAATGAAAGCGTTAATTCATCGTCAAAATCTTTACGTGTGCCGTTTTCTATATATTCTGCTTTTACTGATATCTTAAGCATTTGCACTGATGTTTGCGTTTCTGGATTAACATATAGTGAAAGCCCTTTGGAAATTGTGCCTCTTGGCTCCAATACATCATCTATAAATGTGTTAATTGTTGCATTTGCGGGTGTAAAAATATTACCACCATCTACTGTAGTTTTAACATTCTCTAACTTATAAATTTTGCTGGTGTTTAACAAAGAAAAATTCAAATTGAACGTGCTATCTGCCATAACCTTCTCTTTACCGTAAGAATACTGTGATAACTGAATTCTTGGTTTAGTCTGATCTGCTGCTTCCACTGGTAAAGAAAGTGTTAGTTCATCTTCAAAATCTTTACGTGTGCCGTTTTCTATATATTCTGCCTTTACTGATATCTTAAGCAGCTGTACTGATGCTTTTACTTCTGGGTTGACGTATAGTGAAATTTTTTTGTTCATAATACTTTGTGGGCCTAGAGTTTCATCGAAAAAAATATTGTTGGAACCATTTGTTGGTGTAAACACTTCTCCACCATTAATTGTGGTTTTTACATTTTCTAAGTTATAATTCCAGCTCGTGTTGACTACTGAAAAACTCAAATCGAACGTTTTATCTGCCATAACTTTATCTTTATCATAAGAATAGTTTTCCAGCCGGATTTGTGGTTTTGCTAATATCTTTGTCTCTGCATTTTGAATCTGATTTTTTGGCTTTTTCACTGAAAGTTTTACCGAGCCTGCAACTACTGTATTACCCACCCGGTATGAAACCGCAATAGAAATATCGCCATATTTATTACTTTGTGAGGCTTCTGTGTTCTGCGATTCTTTACCAATATATACCACATTTTTAAATGTTACCTTAAAGCGTAAACTACCCTGCACATCTGTTACTGAGAGCTGTTTTATCTCAGGTAATACACTTGGATCTTCTAATTCAAATTCATCTGAATCAAATGTTGCATTAGCTGTGCCCGGTTCAATTGAATCATATGCTCTATGTTCAGTATCAATTATTTCTACCGTCATATCAAACGGGTCTGTATCAGCATCTAAATATTTAGGAATCCCTGAATATGCACGAATTGTCATACTAGTTTCTACCGCATTCACTTTATTCACAATACCAAATGAATTTAAGCCTAGTAAAATTATAAACATTAAAAATATAGAAATTTCTCTTTTTATCCTTTTCATGAAGTTTATCCCTTTCGTATTTCAAATAAAACTTTTTATATTATGCTTTTTGAACCAATGAATCACTTATAATATTCCCATCTACCAAAGTTATTATTCTATCTGCATAACTTGCAACAGATTTATCGTGAGTAACTATAACTAAAGTTTGCTTATGTTCTCTGGCTATTTTTACCATCATTTCCATAATTTCCGTTGTTGTTTTCGAATCTAAGTTCCCTGTGGGCTCATCTGCAAACACAAGCATCGGTTTTGCTGCAAATGCACGTGCAATTCCTGCTCTTTGCTGTTGTCCTCCGCTCATTTCTGCAGGTTTATGTTTAATACGTGAACTTAAACCTACATCTTTTATCATTTTTTTTGCTATTATATTACGCTTAAATTTCGGCACACCACGAAATACTAATGGCAATGCTACATTCTCTAACGCGGTTAAAGCTGGTAATAAGTTATATGACTGAAAGATAAAACCTACATATTTGCGTCTAAGAGATGCTAGTTGCTTTTCATTCATAGCTGATATATTATGGCCATTTATATATACATCGCCTCTTGTTGGTTTTTCTAATCCTGCCATCATATTAAGCAATGTTGATTTGCCAGAACCCGATGTGCCTAAAATACAACATATCTCACCTTTGGGTATCTCTAGATCTATTTTATTTAAAGCTACAACCTTTTCTTTAGCAATTTTATATACTTTGCGTAGCCCAATAATTTTTACTATTTTTGCCATGCCATTCTCTTTATTAATTAAAATCAACTCCCAAAAATTATTAAACACAAAAAAGCGCAAAAACCTACCTTCTAGTATTTCTGCGCTCTTTTAATAATATTATTTTATATTAGTTCTTTAACTTTTGCTGCCTTACCAACTTTGCCTCTTAAATAATAGAGTTTACCTCTTTTAACTTTACCTTTTCTAACAACTTCTACATCTGCAACAACAGGCGAATGAACCGGGAATACTCTTTCTACTCCAACTCCATTTGAAACTTTACGTACAGTAAAAGTTTCTTCTATTTTACTATGTTTTTTAGCTATAACAACCCCTTCAAACACCTGTATTCTTTCTCTTTCGCCTTCTTTTATTTTTACATGCACTTTTACAGTATCACCAACATTAAATGCCGGCAATTGTTGCTTCATATGCTTATTTTTGATTATGTCTATTAAATTCATTACAATCACTTCTGCAGTTTTTTGTTTTTAACTGCAAGGCTCCTTTCTAGAATATTAAACCATTAATGTTAATTTCCATTTACACAATTTTATTTTAACATACAAATAAATAATTTTCAAGCAATTTTTTAAAGTTTTGCTAAATATTATTATTTTCTGCATTTTCAATTATATTAATAGCAGAACTATCTATTGTACCCGTTCCTGCCGGAATCAATTTGCCTATAATTACGTTTTCTTTCAATCCAATTAATTTGTCTTCTTTACCTTTAATTGCCGCATCCGTTAAAATTCTGGTTGTCTCTTGGAATGATGCTGCCGATAAAAAGCTTTCTGTAGCTAGTGATGCTTTTGTTATTCCTAGTAAAATAGGCATTAATGTTGCTGGTTCCAGTTCTTGTTCTCCATTTTCTATCCTTTTATTAATTTCTTTATTAGCTTCTTCAGCTTTCATTCTGTCAACTAATGCACCCTGTAAAAAGTCTGTACTCCCAGAATTTATTATTCGTACTTTACTTAGCATTTGGCGTACTATTACCTCTATATGTTTATCGTTTATATCTACACCTTGCAGCCTATAAACTTTTTGTACCTCTTGAATTAAATAATCTTGAACAGCCAGCTCTCCTTTAATTTCTAAAATATCGTGCGGATTAATTGACCCTTCTGTTATCGCATCTCCTTTCTCTATAATATCCCCTTCCGAAACTGTTATTCTCGACCCATATGGAATTTGATATCTATGTTCCTCTAAGGTTTCTTTATCTAAAACAATTACAACTTTTGTATTGTTTTCTTCTTCAATTGCTACTATACCTTTAATTGCACTAATTATTGCCAGACGTTTGGGTTTTCTTGCCTCAAATAATTCTTCAACCCTTGGTAAACCTTGTGTAATATCTTCTGCCGAAGCTATTCCCCCTGTGTGGAAGTTTCTCATTGTAAGCTGTGTGCCTGGTTCACCAATCGATTGAGCTGCAATGATTCCAACTGCCTCTCCAATTGTTACATTTTTACCAGTTGCTAAATTAGACCCATAACATTTCGCACAAATCCCATGTTTAGACTTACAGTTTAAAATTGACCGAATTTTGACCTTTGTAATGCCAGCTTTAATAATATCGTCTGCTTCTTTTTCACTAAGCAACACATCTTTAGAAGCTATTAACTTACCTTCACTATCAAACAGATCTTCTAGCAAATAACGCCCTATTAGCCTCTCCTTTAAAGGTTCTATCATCTCGTTATAATCGGTGATATCACAAATTTCTAAGCCGGTTGTTGTATGGCAATCTTCTTCTCTAATTATAAGCTCCTGCGCAACATCCACAAGCCTTCTTGTTAAATAACCAGAATCTGCTGTTCTTAGCGCTGTGTCTGCCATACCTTTTCTTGCCCCACGTGAAGAAATGAAATACTCTAGCACATTTAAACCCTCGTGGTAATTTGCCTTAATTGGTATGTCAATCGTTGTACCAGATGTGTTTGCAATTAATCCACGCATTCCAGCAAGTTGACGAATCTGGTTAATGCTCCCACGAGCACCAGAATCTGCCATCATAAAGATTGTGTTATATGGATCCATGTTTTTGGTTAAAGTGTTTGATACTTTTTCTGTTGTATCATTCCATACTTTTATTACCAATTCAAAACGCTCTTCATCCGAAATTAAACCACGTTTAAATTGTTTATTGATTTTTTCTACCATTTGTTCTGCTTCATCAATTAAAACTTTTTTTTCTTTTGGCACAACAACATCACTAAAAGCCACCGTTGTTGCACTCTTTGTTGAATATTTAAAGCCTAAACTTTTAATACTATCTAACATTGTAGCTGCAACTGATGTACCATGAATTTTAATACATTTATCTACAATATCTCCCAAAGCTTTTTTATTTACTAAAAACGATATTTCTAGACCTAAACATTGATCTCTATCATTTCTATTCACGTAACCTAAATCCTGCGGAATAGATTGATTGAAGATTATCTTCCCTATTGTAGTTTCAATCAATCCAGAAATATGTTCGCCAGCAAACTCTCTCTCCATTCTCACCTTAATTTTTGCATGCAAACCCAAACAACCAACACTATACGCCATTATTGCTTCGTTCACATCTTTATATATATTCCCTTCTCCTTTTTCTCCTGGGCGCTCTTGGGTGAGGTAATAAGAACCTAACACCATATCTTGTGTTGGAACTGCCACAGGTTTGCCATCCGAAGGTTTTAATAGATTATTAGCTGCAAGCATTAAGAATCTGGCTTCTGTTTGTGCCTCCACAGAAAGTGGTACGTGAACTGCCATTTGGTCACCATCAAAGTCTGCATTATATGCTGTACAAACTAACGGGTGCAGCTTTAAAGCACGTCCTTCCACTAATACTGGTTCAAAAGCCTGTATACCTAACCTATGCAAAGTTGGTGCACGATTTAGCATTACAGGATGGTCTTTTATAATTTTTTCTAATGAATCCCAAACTTCTGGCCTTGCACGCTCAACCATTTTTCTCGCACTTCTCACATTACCAGCTATACCTAATTCCACCAAACGCTTCATCACAAATGGCTTAAAAAGTTCTAGCGCCATCTCTTTTGGAAGACCGCATTGATACATCTTAAGCTCAGGGCCAACCACTATAACCGAACGCCCTGCATAATCTACACGCTTACCTAACAAATTCTGTCTAAACCTGCCTTGTTTACCCTTAAGCATATCCGAAAGCGATTTAAGTGCTCTATTGTTTGCCCCTGTAATCGGTCTACCTCTTCGTCCGTTATCAATTAATGCATCAACCGCTTCCTGCAGCATTCTTTTTTCATTTCTTATAATTATTTCCGGTGCTTTTAACTCCAACAAACGCTTTAACCTATTATTACGGTTTATCACTCGTCTATAAAGATCATTAAGATCGCTTGTAGCAAATCTACCACCATCTAGCTGAACCATTGGCCTTAAATCTGCTGGAATTACTGGTAGTACATCTAATATCATCCACTCTGGCTTGTTATTAGATTTTCTAAAGCCATTAACAACTTCCAACCTCTTAACCAGCCTAATTTTTCTTTGATTAGATGCCGTTTCCATTTCCTCTTTAATCTCTAGATAAAGTTTTTCTACATCTATTTCTTGCAATAGCTGTTTAATTGCTTCTGCACCCATTTTTGCTTCAAATTCATCTTCATATTTTTCACGCATTTCTTGATATTCAGCTTCATCCAATATTTGCTTCTTAAGAAGAGGCGTTCCACCTGGATTAAGTACAATATAAGAAGCAAAATAGATCACTTTTTCTAACATCCGTGGTGTTATATCTAGCATTAGCCCTATTTTAGAAGAAACACCTTTAAAATACCAAATATGTGAAACCGGAACAGCAAGTTCAATATGCCCCATACGTTCACGTCTTACTTTTGATCTTGTTACTTCCACTCCACACCTATCGCATACCTTGCCTTTATATCTTCTTTTATATTTGCCACAATGGCATTCCCAGTCTTTAACTGGTCCAAAAATTCGTTCGCAAAAAAGCCCATCACGTTCTGGCTTTAATGTGCGGTAATTTATTGTTTCTGGTTTTTTTACCTCTCCATACGACCAATTTCTAATCTGTTCTGGCGACGCTAAACCTATTTTTATAGTTGATAAATCATCAAATTCCATGAACAAACAACTTCCTTTTCAAGTTATTTATAAATTACTCAGTTAGCCAAGCAATTATTCATCAAATTCCGGTTCTTCTATAATCATTTCATTGCTTATATTTTCATCTTCCATCGTATCTTCTAAAAAATACTGCATGCTGTTATCTTTATCATCTAAACGCATATGCTCATTAGATGTTTTTGATATACTCTCTTTTATTTCATCCTCAAATGTTTGTATAAGATCAACTTCATTGGCATTTTTATCTAACACCTGAACATTTAAACTCAGTGACTGAAGTTCCTTCAGCAACACTTTAAAAGACTCTGGCAATCCTGCTTTTGGAATATTCTGCCCTTTAACTATAGACTCATAAGTTTTAACACGCCCTACAATATCATCAGATTTAACGGTTAAAAGTTCCTGCAAAGTATATGCTGCTCCATACGCCTCCAGTGCCCAAACCTCCATCTCGCCAAAGCGCTGACCACCAAATTGCGCTTTACCTCCTAATGGTTGCTGCGTCACCAAAGAATATGGCCCTGTTGATCTTGCATGAATTTTATCGTCAACCAAGTGGTGCAATTTTAGGTAATACATATACCCAACGGTTACCTCATTATCAAACGGTTCTCCTGTTCTGCCATCATATAAAATTGTTTTGCCGTTTTCTTTTAAGCCCACCTGTTTTAAGCCTTCTGTAATATCAGTCTCAGTAGCCCCATCAAATACTGGCGTCATCACGTTTATTCCCAAAGCCGCTGCCACACGTCCTAAGTGAACCTCTAATACCTGGCCAATATTCATTCTAGAAGGCACTCCAAGAGGATTTAAAACAATATCAACTGGAGTTCCATCTGGCAAGAACGGCATATCTTCTTGTGGTAAAATCCTAGAAACAACACCTTTATTTCCGTGCCTTCCAGCCATTTTATCCCCCACAGAAATCTTACGTTTTTGAGCTATATAGCACCTAACCACCATATCCACACCAGCTGCAAGTTCCTCACACGTTTCTTTAGTGAAGACTTTTACATCTACAACAACTCCATAACCGCCATGTGGAACTCTTAAAGATGTATCCCTTACCTCACGCGCCTTCTCACCAAAAATAGCTCTTAACAAGCGTTCTTCCGAGGTTAGCTCTGTCTCTCCTTTAGGAGTAACTTTACCTACTAAAATATCTCCTGCTCTAACTTCCGCACCAATTCTAATAATACCACGTTCATCTAAGTCTTTAATTGCATCATCGCCCACATTTGGAATTTCTCTTGTAATCTCTTCTTTGCCTAATTTTGTTTCTCTCGCCTTAGTTTCATATTCCACAATATGAACAGATGTAAACACATCATCTTTAACCAAGCGTTCATTTAATAGAACAGCATCTTCATAGTTATAGCCTTCCCATGTCATAAATGCCACAAGCACATTCCGGCCCAAGCTGATTTCCCCATTTTTTGTCGAAGGACCATCTGCAATAACTTGCCCTTTTTTTACTGCTTCACCTACATTTACAATTGGGTGATGGTTTATGCATGTGTCTTGATTAGAACGCACAAACTTAAGTAATTTATAAGTATCTAGCTTGTTTTGGTCGTTTAAAATTTTAATTACATCTGCAGATACTTCTTTTACAATCCCAGCCTCTTTTGCCACAACCACAGCCCCAGAATCAACCGCTGCTTTATACTCTATCCCTGTTGCAACCAATGGTGCTTCTGGAACAAGCAACGGAACTGCTTGCTTCTGCATGTTAGAACCCATTAAAGCTCTACTAGAATCATCGTTTTCCAAAAATGGTATCATTGCCGTTCCAACAGAAACCATCATTTTCGGTGAAACATCCATATAGTCCACGGCTTCACGCTCAATTTCAAGAATCTTGTCTCTAAATCTAGCATTAACTCTTGGTCGAACGAATATATTATTTTCATCTAATGCTTCGTTAGCTTGCGCAACCACATAGTTGTCTTCTATATCCGCTGTCATATATTCAACTTTGTCTAGCACTCGGCCTGTGCCTTTTTCTACCTTACGGTATGGTGCTTCTATAAACCCATATTTATTTATTTTGGCAAACGTTGCAAGGTAAGAAATCAAGCCAATATTCGGACCTTCTGGTGTTTCTATTGGGCACATCCTGCCATAATGTGTGTAATGCA
This sequence comes from Oscillospiraceae bacterium, assembly GCA_017414435.1. Taxonomy (GTDB): domain Bacteria; phylum Bacillota; class Clostridia; order Oscillospirales; family Ruminococcaceae; genus RGIG1955. Next base: position 81,556 of record JAFQMN010000006.1, on the reverse strand, counting down.
CATCACGCACTTCAAATCCCGCTCTCTCTCGTGAAAGCCCACCTGGGCCTAAAGCAGAAAGGCGCCTTTTATGCGTAAGTTCAGCCAGTGGATTAATCTGATCCATAAACTGTGAAAGTGGTGAAGATCCAAAAAATTCTTTAATTGCTGCTACAACCGGCCTTATGTTAATTAAAGCTTGCGGGGTTAACACATCTATATCTTGCATTTGAACCAGCATTCTCTCTTTTGTAACCCGTTCAAGACGCGAAATCCCAATTTTAAACTGGTTTTGTAAAAGTTCACCCACCGACCTTATCCGCCGATTTCCCAAATGATCAATATCATCTACTAAACCTACACCATCATATAAATTAAAAATATAATTTATCGATGCTAAAATGTCATCCACTGTTATATGTTTTGGAATAAGTTCATCTCTGCGCTTTTTTAATTCTTTTTCGAGATTTTCGGGTTCTGTGCTATGTAATATTTCATCTAATACTTTAAAAGATACTTTTTCATTAATCCCCAACTCTTCTAACTTTTCTGAAGGTATATCTACAAATTTTGAAATATCTACCATTCCATTAGACATAACAACAACAGATTTGCCATCTACATCTAATATTACGCGGTTTACTCCCGCCTCTTCTATCTGCTGAGCTTGTTCTTTATTCAAAATCGATCCTGCTCCTGCAAGCAGCTCTCCAGTTTGAGGATCAACTATATTTTCTAATACTTTCTGGCCAGCAATGCGTTCAGATATTCCCAACTTTTTATTATATTTGTAGCGTCCTACTTTTGCAACATCGTAACGTCTTGCATCAAAAAATAAATTTTCAAAATGAGATATTGCTCCGTCTAGCGATGGTGGTTCTCCCGGTCTCAATTTTTTATAAATAGCAATTAAAGCTTCTTCTCGTGTTCTAATTGTATCTTTTTCTAAAGCTATTTGCAGAAGATCGTTATCTCCAAAATACTCTAAAATTTCTCTGTGCTCCACTAACCCCAACGCTTTAATCAACGCTACTATAGATAATTTCCTATTTTTATCTATTCTCACAAAAACATTGTCACTCGAGTCTGTTTCGTATTCTAGCCAAGCTCCTCTATTTGGTATTACCGTGCACGTGAACAGTTTTTTACCAGTTTTATCATGTGTAAATGCATAATAAATACCAGATGATCTTACTAACTGAGAAACAATAACACGTTCCGCTCCATTAATAATAAAAGTACCGCTGTCTGTCATCAATGGCATATCGCATATAAAAATATCCTGTTCTTTAATTTCATTTGTTTCTTTATTAATGAATCGCACTTTTACCCTAAGCGGAGCAGAGTAAGTTAAATCGCGTTCCTTACATTCTTCTATTGTATATTTTGGTCTTTTTTCTAATGTAAAATCTACAAATTCTAAAATCAAATTACCAGAATAATCTGTTACAGGTTCCATTTCTTCAAAAACTTCTTTAAGCCCATCTGTTATAAACCAATTATATGAATTTTTTTGCACCTCAATCAAATCTGGTGCTTCAAGTTGTTCTTCAATTTTAGCAAAACTCATTCTAGAAGTCTTACCTAATTTGACCTCTTTTACATTCAGCATATAAAAATTGCCTCCATCTGGTTTTTATAAAGCATTAAGATAATATAAACAAATACTTTGCTATGAGGCATGCAAAAGTACATCTATTTATTTTAACATGAATTCCTAAATTTGTAAAGCATAAAAAATAGATTTTTATCTGTTTTTTTGCACCAAAAAGGAGACATACACCTAAACATGCCTCCTTTTTAAACTTAATAGCTCTGTTTTCTATGTTTTATTCGCATCTTTTTCACTACTCTTTTGTAGTTATTAAAAACCTCTTCATCCTCTTCTTTCTGATTTATTAACTTTATTACTGTATTATAAACCGCTTCGTCAAAATATCCATGTGCCAGTTCATACAAAGTGTTAATATCATATATACCTTCATTAATTCCTGCACTAAAGTGTTCAATCCGTGCAAGAATTTTACTTACTTCTTTATATTCATTGCTTTCTTCATTTTTAATTATCTCTTTTACATTCTCTGGATGATAATCATTTAATCTATCTAATGCTTGCTCTTGCAATAAATTATAAGCATCTAATGTTGCCTGTTTTTTAACACGCAAAGCACTTTTATAACTAGTGATCATAGAAAACAACAAAGTCAGCGCCGCAATAGCCATAGAAAATGCAGAAATCATAGTAGAAATGTCCATATATCTCAACTCCCTTTAAGATTTGATATGTTTTTTTATTTTATATTACAATAAATATAAAATAAAAACAAACAATAATTTTAAAAAAAGTCGAAATTCAATTTTAAAAAACATTTCATTATTTATTCGGTGTCTACACTTTCAATTACTTTCTTAACAGATGGCGCTTTAAACTCATCTTCAGTTCTACATTCATCTTTTGTTTTTAAACCACTTTTAGCTTCGAACTCACTCTTGGCTTTAATGGCAGATATCGTTCTAATTCCTAATAATGTCATATATGCCGAAAGATCTTCACCAAACCATTTTTTTGTCTCTTCCGGGGCAATACCTAAATCTAATGCTACCATTCCCGCCCTATAAAGGGCTAGTTGTACTTGCTTTTTATCTGGTTCCTTCTTTTCTGGTTCAGGTTGAAACATAAAGCGCATCTTGCTTTTTTCTTCTTTTGGTTTTATTATTTTTTCAATTAATGCTGTCATAATTTTTGCTCCATAACTTAAAGGTATGTCTTTATATCTAATATCTATTGCCATAACCTGCCCACCCATAATTTCTTTGAATATATCATCTACATCATTAGAATTTACATAAGTAAGTTCAAAAGAGATTACATTATCCTTAATTGACTTTTTCCTTTGTGGGTTAAAGCTATAAAAAGATTTTAAAACATTTTTGACCTCTGTATGAATTTTTCTAACTAACGTATCAATCCCCTCTGGATTTTCACGCAATGCTTTAATAACCTTGCCGAGCTCTATATCATGTTGGTCATTTGGCCAACATGGCATTCCACAAGCATTCATTAAAATATTTGTTTCACATAAAGTTGAAATAAATTCATCTACTGGTGGTGCTGCACAAGTTTTAATTGTTGTATCAACTACTATTCCGCTTACCTGTATAACTACTGCTAGTATAACAATTACAAATCTTTTCATGCTCTTCAACATAGCTATCTCCCTCGTCTCATAAATCATTATATTAAATAATAGTTTATACATCAACGTTTGTCAAGCCAATCACTATTACTTTATCTCAAGGATTTCATCACACCAATCGGCATAAAATTCTTTCTCATGCGACACCAAAATCATTCCTCCTTGCCAATTCTTTAACTCTTGTTTTAACACTTCTTTTGCATCTATATCAAGATGATTTGTCGGTTCATCTAATATTAAAAAATTTGCAGATGTAAGACTTAACAGGCATAACTTCACCTTGGATTGCTCTCCTCCGCTAAGTGTGCTAATTGGTTGCAAGGCGTTTTTTGCATTAACTCCACATTGAGCCAAACTGCTGCGGATTTGTTTTTCTGAAAGCTTAGGAAATTTATCTAATACAATATCTATTGGTGTTATTGATTTATTTTGCCATTTAAAATCTTGCTCAAAATAGCCTATCTTCACGTTGCTAGCAAATTCAAACTGCCCAGATAGCGGTTGTAATTCCCCTATTAAAGTTTTTAATAAAGTTGTTTTCCCAATGCCATTAAACCCTGTGATTACTAATTTTTGATCCGATTGTAATTCAAAATTAAGCGCCGGTAAAATAGGAAAACTATAACCTACTCGCAAATTTTCAACTTTTAATATCCTCTTAGCAGTAATTGGTATTGCATTTAATTTAAAATTTATTTTCCCCGAACTTTTTGATAAAACCAAACGATCTATTTTATCTAATTGTTTCTGCCTGCTTTTAGCCATAGCCGCAGTAGAGGCTCTTGCTTTATTTTTTTGAATATATATTTCATATTTTTTAATCTGCTTTTGTTGTGCATTATATTCATTTAAAAAGCTCTTGTCGTGAAGCTCTTTTGTACTTAGCACCTTAAAAAGGTTGCCCGAATACTTTTTAATCTTAGCAAATTCAATATCAAGTATACAAGTAGTAACTTTATCAAGAAATGCATAATCATGAGATATTACAATAAAAGCTCCTTTAAATGATTTTAGATATTCAGACAACCACTCTACATGTTGTTTATCTAAAAAGTTTGTAGGTTCATCTAACAAAAGCAGATCATAATTGCCCAGCAACAATTTGCTAAGAATTACTTTTGCCTTTTGCCCTCCGCTTAATTCACCCATTTTTGTTCCCATACCTAATGCAGTAACTCCCAGACCATCTGCTACTTTTAAAATATTGCTCTCAATTTCGTAAAAGCTGCAATTTACCAACAACGACTGATAATCTGACGCCTTTTCCATCAGCTTAGAATTGTTATAGTTTTCTTCTTTTGAATATATAGCATTTAACTCTCTTTCGATCTCATACAATTTATCAAAAGCGGTTTTTAAATAGTCAAATATGCTCAAGTCCCCATCAACATTTGCATATTGATCTAAATACCCTAAACTAATATCTTTCTGTAAGCGAATTTCGCCTGAATCTGGTATAACATCGCCGACTATCATATTAATAAGTGTAGTCTTGCCTGTGCCATTTTTGCCAATAAGCCCCACATGTTCACCTTTGAACAACTCAAATTCAGCATCTTTATAAAGTATTTTCTCTCCAAATGAGTACGAAACATTTGTTAATTTTAATAACCCCATAATAAAATCACTCCTAAAAAAATAAGCAGAGAGCTTAAACTGTTGGCCCTCTGCAAAAAAAATGAGCCATAACTTTTTTAGCAAAGTTATGGCCTAAATATATTTTTTAAAATAACATCGCGCAAAAGCATAGCTTAACCTGAAAGATATTTAAAACTGCCAGGCTGACTAAACCAAAATTGCACGATGTAGCTAAACATCAGGCTCTATACAATGCTACATCAATATTCTTATTGCACAGAGCCAAATCAATTGTTAAAATACCATATTCTCCATTCATATTATATACCTTCAATTACTTTCTAGATTTACACTTTTCATTTTATCATTCTTAAAATACCATGTCAAGTCATCTAACAAAAAGATTCTATTTCTGTTTCTAGTTTTACCCCTTTTTGGCGCCATACTTCATCTTGTATTATCTTTACTAATTCAAGCACTTCCGAACATTTAGCTCCACCTAAGTTAACAATAAAACCTGCATGTTTTTCACTAACCATAGCTTGTCCCACACGTCTGCCTTTTAACCCACATTCTTCAACCAATCGTCCAGCAAAATGACCTTCGGGCCGTTTAAAAATACTACCCGCATTCGGTAATTCTAATGGTTGACTATTGCGCCTTTTTACTAATAATTCTTGCATGTTTTCTGCAATTTGCTCTCTCTTTCCACTTTGTAACTCTAACAGAGCACCTGTGATTGTATATTTTTTATGCATAAAAATAGTGTTTTTATAGCCAAACTGAGCATCGTTTGCTGAGATTTTTTGTTTGTTTCCTGTTTCATCAATATAATAAATTTCTTTTAATACCATGGCCATATCACTACCATAGGCGGCCGCATTCATATATATTGCTCCACCAAGTTTTGCCGGAATCCCACAAGCAAATTCTAGCCCTGTTAAAGCATTTTCTAAAGCAAAGTCACACAATTGCGGTAAAAAAGCACCTGCAAAAGCATATATATTTGTATCATCAATTAGTTTTATTTTATCTTTATTGGCAGTTGTTTGTATAACAACTTTATGTATATTTTCATCTGTAACCAATAAATTAGACCCATTGCCTATAATGCGGTAATCTATAGCATTTTTATATAAAAATTTAATCAATGCCTCTAATTTTTCTTCTGTATCTACAGTTATAAATAAATCGGCAAAACCTCCTATTTTAAAAGTTGTATGCTTTGCCATAGGTTCATTTTTCAAAACAACTATATTTAAACTTTCTGCAAATTCTAACAATTTTTTTTCTTGCCCGTTAATCATGTTTTATCTCCAATATTTTTTAATGTTTTTAAGCAATGTTTTTGTGGCATCGTAACCTGATTTTTTTTGCTTTTCTGCCATTGTTGCCACCTCTACCAATGTTGCAATATTACGACCTATTTGCACTGGTATCCTCGTGAGTGGTATTTTTATCCCCAAAATTTCTATATTTTCCTTATTAGAAAGGTTTGTAGAATAAAAATCTTGATTCCCATAATCTATCAACTCTATTGCAAAATCAATCTGAGAAGAAATCTTTACTGCATCCATTCCAAACATTTTTTCCGCATCAATAATACCCACCCCGCGCAGTTCAATAAAGTTTTTTATACTTTCTGGTGCTGCACCAACTAATTTTTGGTCAGACACTTTTTTTACTTCAATCACATCATCAGCCACCAAATGGTGCCCTCTATTAATTAGCTCCACAGCGGTTTCACTTTTGCCTATTTTGCTAGGCCCTGTAATTAATACCCCTTCACCATAAATAACTAATAGCTCTCCATGCAAAGATACAGATTGTGCTAATTCTGCATTTAAAAATTTCATTATTTTAAGCATTACAACTGCCATTTGCTCCTGTGTTTGGGTGCAACATATAAAATACTTTTTAGCTACAATTTCAATCTCCGGGATTTTATTTTCCTCATCAGTTATAACAATCATAGCTGGTTTTAAGCTAAAAAATTGATCCAAAGCCTTTATTCTTACATCAATATTCATACGCTTTAAATAGTTTATCTCCTTGGGCCCCAAAACATAAATACTTTCCGGTTCAAAATCTTCCAAAAACCCAGCCAAACATAACCCTGCTGTATTTACATTTTTGCTTTTCACCAATTTATTATTTATATTAATTGGCTTATCTATAATATTCAACCCAATTTTTTCTATTATCTTTAAAACAGAGACCCCTGCTGCCTTCATAAAATCACCTTACTCATATTAATATAACAGAGTTGCAATTATATAGTTGCTAATTAACATCCCTCTAGTTGAAAGAGACACCCGATCATTATTTTTAATCAAAAATTTATCTAACTCCTTGTTAGATTGCAATCTTTCTAGAAATTTTCCATATTCATCTCCATCTATTTCTTGCAGCTCTTTTAGCAAAACCCCTTTATTAAGCCGCAGCCCTAACATAACACGTTCAGAAAACAAATCGCAAGGCTCCGTATAATAAATTTGCGAATCATTAAAAATAGAAAATGTTTTCTCCCTTGTTTGTAAATGCGGCGGTAATGCTCCTTTTTTAAATTTTAATCTTTGATTCGCTTGTTGCATATTTTTTAAGTAGCTATATATGTCATTAGAAACATAGTATCTTGTGCCTTTAAAATATGAATGAGCTGATGGACCTATGCCAATGTATTCTTTACATTCCCAATATTTTAAATTATGAACAGATTCATATGATGCTTTTGCAAAGTTAGAAATTTCATATTGATTATAACCATACTTATTCATTTTATCTACAAAACATTCATATAAATTAGCTGTTTCTTCATCGTTAGGTAACTTAGCAAGTGTTTGCTTGTTATAAAACTTTGTACCATTTTCTACTTTTAACAAATACCCCGATATATGCTTAACGCCGTAATTTTGAGCTAAAATTGCTGCTTCTTCATATTGTTCTGCAGTTTGCCCAGGAAGCCCAATAATAAAATCAATTGATATGTTTTGACAAACCGTTTTTATTTTTGTTATAGCCTCTTTTGCCTCACTAACATTATGCTCTCTTCTAAGGAAAGCTAAATCTCCATCTTTAAAAGATTGTACACCAAGCGAGGCTCTATTTATTCCTAAAAAACGAAAATCTTGCATATTTTCGTTAGTAACTAAATTCGGATTCATTTCTATTGTTATCTCTGCTTGCGAAGATACTTTAAAAACTTTTCTTATTGTTTCTAAAATGCGGGCAAAATCTTTAAAGTTTAAAATATTAGGTGTCCCACCACCAAAATATATGGTATCAATTGTCTTATTAATACCTTTATAAAAAGTTATTTCCGTACATACGGCTTTAATATAATCCGAAATAATCCTGCCATTTGGCATTATAGAGTAAAAATTACAATAATCACATTTACTTGTACAAAATGGTATGTGAATATATAAACCCAAACTATTATCCATTAGCAGTATCAACTCTCTTAAACATTAATAAATTTATAAGTATATTCTGCTCCGCTTTTACCTATCTGCGGCAAAAACAAAGAATAAGCGTCTGTATTTCTTGCTTCGTGTAGTAGAGCATTTTGAACTGATAAATTTAAATTATTAACTTTATTTACATTAAAAACAATAGGTAGTTTGCTGTTTTTATAAAGTAGACTAATTAAAACTTCTTTAGTATGCTGCACCCCTAAAACTCTGATATATTCCGGCATTTTCAATTGTTCTTTTGTTTTTATATCTAAAAAAGCACTTAATATTATTCTCAAAATCCTAGATCTAGTATAACGTTTACATTTCACTGCCAAGAGCAGATCTTCAAAATCAGTAGCTGTTTTTAATTTTTGTGTCAGTCTATTCTCTAAACCTTCGTTTATCCCCGCTATTGTCTTTAATTGTTCTTGCGTTAAACTTCTTAACTTGGCAAATATTGCACGCTCACCTAAGTGTACATCAGCTGGCATAATTTCTTTAGAATTAGCATCTTTTAGAATTTCAAACACATTCTGCGGAACAAATGGCATTATATTATTTATGCCCACTTTCAATTGACTCCTTAAAAAGTTCCCAGATGCTATATTACTAGTAAAACTTAAAGCATTGTGCCCCATACCTATTCTTTTTACTGCCCACGGTTTTATTTTACTATTTAACCTAGATAGTGCTCTAATATATTCTAGCGCTAAAATATCATTAGGTGAATCTAAAAGGCTAATGTTCTGTATTTGTGCCATGCTTAAAATAGCATGTTCTATTGCTTTTGGATAAGAAATACCCTTTTTCAGTTCTAAGTTCAGTTTATTTTTAAAATCCAAGGTCTCTGTTATATTTTTCAGATACTCTAAATAAGATAAATCACCCGATTCACTACCAAAAAACACACAATCAACAATGTTTGTGCTATTTAAAATATAAACAGCTGCACATGCAAAAATATTAGCGCTTGCCAGAGAATAAACTGTTGGTAACTCTAAAACCATGTCAAAACCGGCAGAAAGTGCGGCTTTTGCTCTTACAAATTTATTAACAATTGCAGGTTCTCCACGCTGTACAAAATTGCCGCTCATTATTGCAATTACAAATTCAAAACCTTCATCTTTTATTTTATTTAATAAATATTTATGGCCATTGTGAAACGGATTAAATTCTGCTATCACTGCAGCTACTCTATGGTTATCTCGGGGCATATTAAAGCTGCCTCCTATTGCATTTCTTGTAAAACAATACTAATAAACTCCATAACTAATTTTTCTTCTGGTACTTTTTTTATAATCTCACCACGTTTAAAAATCAGCCCTTCTTTAATACCACAAGCTATTCCAAAATCTGCATTGCGTGCCTCTCCCGGGCCGTTCACCGCGCAGCCCATTACAGCAATTTTAATATCTTTATCTCTTATACTTGTTTTCATTAATTTATCTTTAATTTGATTTGTAATCTTAATCAAATCAGTTTTTGAGCGTCCACAAGTTGGGCAAGAAATTATATCTAATCCATTTTTTAAATTTAATGCTTTTAAAATACTAACACCTGTTTTAACTTCTTCTATCGGGTCGCCTGTTAGCGCCACTCTAATTGTATCACCAATCCCACTAAGAAGCAAATGCCCAATTCCTATTGAAGATTTAACTATTCCTGTTTCTGCTGTTCCAGCTTCTGTAACTCCTAAATGCAGAGGGTAATCTATTTTTGAACTTATGCTCGTGTAAGCTTCTATAGTCTGTAATACACTCGAAGATTTCAAAGATACCACTATGTTATCAAAATCAAAAGAATTTAAAGTTAATATACATTCTAATGTTGCATCCACTAATGCCTCAGCAGTTGCTCCCTTTTTGGCTAAAATGTGTTTGGGTATACTTCCAGAATTTAAACCCACCCTAATTGGAATATTTTTTTCCATGCATAAATTAACAATCTGTTTTAACTGATTTTTATCTTCAATATTCCCCGGGTTAATTCTAATTTTATCTGCTCCGGCATATATACTTTCTATCGCCATACGATAATCAAAGTGAATATCTGCAACAACTGGAATTTTTAATGCTTGTTTTAATGCAAAAACTGTTTTCACACTTTCAACATTTGGAACGCTAATCCTGATAATTTCGCAGCCACTTTCTTCTAGTTCTTTAGCTTGCACAACATTAGCAGCTATATCTTCACTTGGTTTGTTCAGCATAGATTGCACTAAAATTTTATTCTTGCCACCTATTTCTACATTTCCAATTTTTACTGTCTTTTTTGAAAACACTGCTATTGCCTCCTTTATTAAGCATCAAAATTCTAATCTATTTTAGTTGCACAAATCGCAGCACAAAATACCGCATTTGCTCCAGCCAATTTAAAAACTTTCGCACATTCATTCAATGTTGAACCGGTTGTTACAATATCATCTATTAAAATTATATTTTTGCCATGCACATCAATATTTTCTTCCAACATATAAACACCTTTAATATTATCCAAACGTTCCTGCCTGCTTAAGTTATGCTGTGTTTTATTGTTGCATATCTTTTTTAATAGCGGCTTATACTTTTTATTTAATTGCCTTGCCAATTCACGAGCTAGCAATAATGCATGTTTTTTATTTTTATCTGTCTCTGGCACAAACGTTATAATATCTATTGCATATTCTTCATAATTTAAAGTTATAATCTTTTCAAGTATCCTTGCCAAAACTCTTGTTTTGTTCCAATTCTTTTTAAATTTAAAATTACATACTATATTAGACATCGGCTCTTGATAATAAAAACCCGCCACACATTTATCAAAATATTGTTTGCCATATTTAAAATTAATCTGCTCTTTATTTACAATCTGTTTCACTCTTGTAGAACAGTGATCACAAAAGATATAATCACATTTAACTATCCGTTTGCATATCAAACATCTTGGAGGGAAAAATGCATCTATAATTTTATTTAAAAAAGTCATAATTAACGCGCCATCTTTTCCTTTATAAAATCTTTGCCAATCCTATCTGCCCAAAATATATTGTCTTCTGTAACTTCTTCTCTCTCAAGAGTAACAGCATTTAAACACTCTAATAAAATTCCATCTATATCTGTAAACTTTATCTTCCTATTTAAAAATAATTTTACTAATTCTTCACTAGCTCCATTACACACGCTCAAATAAAGCTCTCCGCGCAAATTGGCAAATTTAACTAATTCTATTCCTTTAAATGTTTCTGTATCTACATCAAAAAATTCCAGCGGCGATGAATTTATAAGACTTAACTCTTGTATCACAGCTTCTTCGCGTGTTTGCCCGGCCATAACATACCCTAACACACCCTTCATATCCGGCACACTCAACTGCGCAATCATATTATTATCTTTAAACTCTACCAAAGAATGTACTACGCTTTGCGGATGCACTACAACCTTGATCTTTTCTATTGGAATCGAAAATAACCAGCTAGCCTCTATCACTTCAAAACCTTTATTAAGCAAAGTTGCTGAATCTATTGTGATTTTTTTGCCCATATGCCAATTAGGGTGGTTAAGTGCGTCTTTAATTGTAACACTTTTCAATTGCTCTCTACTCATACCAAAAAATGGCCCACCAGATGCTGTTAAAATTAAACTCTTTATTTCACTATGCTTACCCGATCTTAGCGCTTGCAAAATTGCACAATGCTCACTGTCTATTGGCAGAATTCTGCTTCCAAATTCTTTAGCTGTTTTTGTTACCAAGCTGCCTGCTACAACCAAAGATTCTTTATTTGCTAGACCCAACGTTTTCCCTGCTCTTAAAGCACAAAGCGTCGCTGTAAGCCCTGCAATTCCAGATATACTATTTATAATAACATCTGCCTCATGCAAAGAAGCTAATGTTTTTAGTCCTTCTTCACCATAAAAAATCTTTATATCCTTAGCACCAAACTCGCTTTTTATCTCCCTATAAGCTTTTTCATCTGCCACTGCAATGTATTTTGGTGCTACTTTTTCTATTTGCTCTTTAAGTAATTTTATGTTTTTATTGCAAGAGATCCCCACAACATCAATACCTAAAGTCCTTGCCACTTGTAATGCCTGCGTGCCAATAGAACCCGTTGAACCTAAAACTACAATTTTCTTTATCTTCATAACCAAAACACCTTAAAATTGCAAAAAACAAAATAATAAAATGGTATTACAAATATCATGCTATCTAATCTATCTAACAAACCACCATGCCCCGGCATAATTTTGCCAAAATCTTTTACATCATACTGCCGTTTAATTAACGATGCAAATAAATCTCCCAAAACAGCTAAAACCGAAGCAATCAACAGAACAACAGCAAGCAAAAGCCAGTTGAACTTTAACTCTGGCGTAATTAATTTAAATATTAAACATATAACCAAACCAGAGCATAAAGATGTTGCAAGCCCACCAGCAACACCCTCTTTTGTTTTGTGCGGACTAATATCAGAGCAATTTAATTTGTGCTTTCCCAAAGCATTTCCTATAAAATATCCTCCTGTGTCGGTCATCCATGCACTAGATGCAACTAACAAAATCGCTAACAAGCACAAATTATAATTTAGCGAAAAACAATCTCTAATTAATATAAAAGTAGATAAAGAAATTGACATGCCAAAAGATACAATAAACGCAAAAAATATTCTTTCCATTTTTAGTTCTTTTCTATATTGCATAGAACATAAAATAGCTATTATTATCAACAAACATATAAGATATTTAAAGTTGCTAACCAAATTAAATAACATAAATAACGGTACACAAACAGATATAAAAACATTGCTAAATTTTATTAATTTAAATTTCTTACCCAAAATAACTGTGCATAACTCATTTGAAATCTGTGCACAAATTGACCCAACTACTAAATGGAATAGAACAGTATTTACAAAACATAGCAATATGCCAAAAGCAAGTATACCAACAGCTGCAGATATTATACGTTGTTTAAACAAATCACCTAGCCTCCCCCAAAGCGCCTTTCTCGTTTGTAAAATTCTTCAATAGCTGCCATAAAATCAGCTTCTTTAAAATCCGGCCAAAAAGTATCTAAAAATATATATTCCGAATAAATGCTCTGCCAGGGCAAAAAATTAGAAATTCTCTTTTGCCCACCTGTTCTAATAACTAAATCTGGATCTGGAATATTATTTGTGTAAAGGAATTTTTTAACTGTTTCTTCCGAAATTTCTTCAATATCCAAAGTTTCATTTTTAACCAACGTTGCTATTTTTTTAACAGCTTCAACTATCTCTAACCGCCCACCGTAATTAAAAGCTAATACTAAATTTAGACCTGTGTTGTTTTTTGTTTGTTCTTGAATATCTATAATTATTTTTTGCATTCGGTCCGAAAGCCCAGTAAAACTTCCAATCACATTAATCTTGCAATTTTGTGCTTTTTCTGGCTCATTCTTATATTTTTCAAAATTATCTTCAATTAAAGACATTAAATACTTTACTTCTTGTGGTGAGCGTGACCAATTTTCTGTAGAGAAAGCAAAAACCGTTAAAAAGTCGAGCGTTGTTTTGGAACAAAACTTAATTAAATTTTGTAACGCACTAACCCCTTCTTTGTGCCCACGCTCTGCTTTAAACCCATGCTCTTTTGCCCAGCGCCTATTGCCATCCATAATTATAGCAACATGCTTAACGCCCCACAGATCTATTTTGTTTTCCACTCTATTATATCTCCATTATTTCTTTTTCTTTTTTAGCTGCTAAATTGTCAATATCTTTGCAATGATTATCCGTTAAATCTTGTATATCTTTTTCATAGTTTTTTACATCATCTTCGGTAATTTCATTAGATTTCTTTAGAGTTTTTATTTTTTCCATCGCATCTCTGCGCACATTACGAATTGCTACTTTTGCATCTTCTGCCATCTTGTGAATAGATTTACAAATCTCTTTTCTTCTCTCTTCCGTTAATGCAGGGAATACAATTCTTATAACATTACCGTCATTAGTCGGATTAATTCCAATATCAGATGCTTGAATTGCATGTTCAATTTCTTTAAGTGATGATTTATCCCACGGCTGTATCACCAAGATTCTCGCTTCTGCAACACTAACAGCAGCCATCTGCACAATTGGTGTTTTTGTACCATAATAATCTACCATTACTTTATCTAATATTGCTGGATTAGCTCTGCCTGCCCTAAGTGCGGCATATTCTCCATTCAACCTGTCTATCACAGCATCCATTTTTTCTTTAAATTGATTGAAAATTTCATTCATAACTAGCTCTCCCTTTTAATTTTTAATTATAGTTCCAATTTTGCAGCCACAAATAACCTCACTAATATTACTAAGAGGTGTACCACAAAAAACAACAATTGGAATATTATGCTCTTCACAAAGCACCATTGCTGTCTCATCCATCACCGCCAAATGCTTTTCATGCGCTTCCTTAAAGGTTAAACAATCATATTTTATAGCACCTGGGTGCTTTGCTGGATCTTTATCATAAACACCATCAACTGTATGAGTTGCCTTTAAAATTACATCAGCTTCAATATCAATAGCGCGCAAAACCGATGCTGTATCTGTTGAAAAATATGGGCTACCACTTCCTCCTCCAAAAATAACAACTTTATCTTCTTTAATATAACTTAAAGCCTTTGCACGTGAATAAGTTTCTGCTAATTGCGGCATTGGAATTAATGTTTGCACTCTTGCTCTCAAACCACATGAATTAAAGATATCACACATAGCTAAAGAATTCATAACAGTTGCAAGCATACCAATATAATCTGCCTGCGCACGCTTTATCTCTTTTGCAAAAGCTCCGCGCCAAAAATTACCGCCACCAATTACAATTCCAACTTTAACACCGCTTTTCTGAATCTTTTTTATTTCACATGCTAAATCTTTCAAAATATCAAAATCAATACCACAATTTTTCTTGCCTGCTATATATTGTCCGCTCAACTTTAGCAGTACTTTTTTGTATTTTGCATTCAACATTTCCTCCCCTTTCCTCTCATTAAATCTAAAATCAATTCCATATTATCACTTTGTTCTGAATCTACTGCGATTTTATTTAACTTTTCTGCTCCACACTTTAAACACTTGTGCAGAATTTGTTGCCCCTTTTTAGAACTTAACTCAACTGCAATTGGTCTCATCATTCCTCTGCAATCGCAAGCTCTATCTCCCGGGTGCTCATCAACATGTTTAGAAAACAAACAAAACGGGCAATGGTTTCTAATACTGCCATTTGTTAATGCTTTAACATACTCGCCACAATTTTCGCAAATAAATGCTGTATTTTCGTTCTTTTTATCCAACTTTATTCCTCTCTTTTTTGCGCTTTGCTGCTTTAATTAGTTCTTTTGCACTCTCTATAACTTGCGGGTTTTCTAAATCTCCACTCATAATTCTAGCAATTTCAAGCTCTCTACCTAAATCATCCAGTTTTTTTATTTGTGTAAACGTATTCTTAGCATCAAATACTTTTTCAATTAAAAAATGCGTATCTGCAAATGCAGCTATGGCAGCTGAATGAGTAATGCAAATCACCTGCAAGCCACAAGAAAGTGCTTTTAACCTTTCACCCACTAACCTTGAGGTCAACCCACTAATTCCTGTATCTATCTCATCAAAAATCATTGTATTCGCGTCATCTTCATCGTGCATCACTGTTTTTATAGCCAGCATTATCCTAGAAATTTCTCCGCCAGATGCAATTTTAGAAATCGGCATGGGAACATTCCCTTTATTTGTAGAAATTGCAAATTCAAAATTATCCGCACCACAAATTCCCAATTCAGCTGCGCTATAATTACATAAAAACTTAACATATGGCATATTAAGCGATCGTAACTCAGTTTCTACTGCACTTGCAAACTGTTTTGCCGCTTTTAAACGTAATTCTGTTAATTTTTCTGCTTTAGCTTTTAAATCCGCAAAAATTACATTTATTTCTTCCTTTAGTTTTTTTATGTTTTCTTCAGAAAAAGTTAAAGTAGCTAGCTCTTCTTTAAAAGCCTCACACGTTTTAATAATATCTTCGGCACTATTACCATATTTAAGTTTTAATTTATAAATAACATCTAACCGTGCTTCAATGCTGTTAATGTCAAGTTGTTGCTCTTCAAAATCTCTTAATTTATTGTATATAATTTCCAATAAATCTTCAATAGAGTAAATCATCTCTTGCACTTGTTCAGCCTTGGTTTTCAATTCGGCATCTTGCTCTGTATATTCTTCTAAATTTTGCAAAATCACTCTTAAACCGTCTAACACATTGTTAGAGCTGTCATTATTTATTTCACTAATAATTTGTGTTAGATTCTTTTTAAACTTTTCTGATTTATTTATTAACTCTTTCTTTTTCGCCAGCTCTTCGTCTTCGTGTGGATATAGTTTTGCACTTTCAATATCATCAATTTGAAATTTTAAGAATTCAATTCTTTGTGTTTTATTTTCATTCTGGAGCAATAAACTATCTAAATATTCTTTTCGTTCTTGCCAACGCTGGAATGCTTTTGAATATTTTAAAGTTTGCTCTTGTAAATTGCCAAATTTATCTATTATTAATAACTGTTCTGCATGTTTACTAATTTTTATACTGTCAAACTGCCCGTGAATATCTACAATGTGCAATGCTACAGCCTTTAGCACCGCCACAGAAACTGGTACACCATTAATATCACAAGAGCTTCTTCCTAATAAATTTATTCTTCTTGTAATAACTAGCTTTCTTTCTTCGTCCAAAAAACATCCTAAGTCTTTTAAAGCAGCAATATGCTTATTACTTAACTTTTCAAATACAGCAACAACCAAAGCAGAATCTTGCCCCATTTTAATCATATCTTTACGAAAAGGCCCACCTAATACTGCAATTAAAGCTTTTATAATAACCGATTTCCCCGTCCCTGTTTCACCTGTAAATATATTAAGTCCTTCGGTAAATTTAATGTTTGCTTCGTTAATTATTGCAAAATTTTTTATATGCAGTTCCGATAGCAATCTTTCACCACCTACTTAAACCTCTAACATCTCATGCAACGAAGATTCAAATTGCAACGCACTTTCATCGTCATCAAAAATAACTAATGCCGTATCATCGCCTGCTATTGTGCCTAGCATCTCATTATCTTTCAAAAAATCTATAGCCATGCAAAGTGCTCCGGCGCCGCCAGATGTGCATTTTAATACAATTAGATTCCTTACCACATGAATTTCTAAAATAGTTTCTTTTAATATTTTTATATGTTTGTTCACTTGAGCAGGGTCATAATTATTAACTTTAATGGATTTAATATATTTAAAATTGCGCGTTCCAGATGTAATTTTAACCAAATTTAATTCTTTAATATCCCGTGAAACAGTAGCTTGTGTAGCTTCAAAACCTTCTGCCTTTAATAACTCTATTAAATGCGCCTGATTCTTCACCGCCATTTCGTTAACTAACTCCGAAATTCGCTGTTGCCTAGCCCGCTTTTTTCTGTTTTTTTTCATCTTACATCAACCTTTGGTTTTATTCCTATTCCACTTTATAACCAAAAACTTCCCTAAATAAAACTCAAAAGTTAATTAAGCTCCTTGCAAGCATTGCTTACCACATTTTCTATTATATCAGAAAATTTCATATTTTCCAATACATTCTTAGCTAAATTCTCACGGAATAATTTAAAATAGATCAAATATTCAATATTTCCTTTTGTTCCTTTAATAGGCGAAAATGTAAGGCCCAACAATAAAACATTCATACTAGATAAAAAATCTATTATTTTGCTTAGTATTTTTTTATGTAATTTTGCATCTTTTACAATCCCTCCTTTCCCTACCTCTGTCCTTTCCGCTTCAAATTGTGGCTTTATTAAACACACAAATTCACAACCATCTGTAACCAATGCACTTGCAGGCGGCAAAACCTTTTTTAAAGATATAAACGACACATCAACTGTTACAAAATTAATATCAAAATCTTTTACATCTTCTTTAGTAACATTTCTGATATTTGTTTTCTCTAATAAAAATACCCTCTTATCTTGCCGCAGCCTCCAGTCTAATTGGCCATAACCAACATCCACACCAAGTACTTTTTTTATGCCATTTTGAAGCATACAATCAATAAAACCACCAGTAGAACAGCCTATATCCATACAAGTTTTGCCTTGCATCGAAATGCCAAAAGTTTTTATAGCTTTTTCGAGCTTATACCCTCCTCTGCTTACATATTTTATCTTCTCTCCTCTAAACTCCAGTAAAACATCTTCAGAGTACATATCACCCGGCTTAGTTGCCCGCTCGTTGTTAACATAAATCTGGCCAGACATAATTAAAGCTTGCACACGTTCGCGCGTGGTTTCTAGCCCTTGCTCTAATGCTAAAATATCGAGTCTTTTTTTCATCAATTAGCTCCTTTAAAATTCAGATCCTGTACCTTTTCTTTTGCAGCTTTAAAACCTTCTCGGTTTTTTCTTTTAATCACCGTTAAAGATGCCTCTTTTATAAACTGCTCAATCGAAGCTATATCTAAACCTATCTGCTTGTATTGCTGTTCAATTGAGCCTTGCTCAATAAATTTATCTTGTACTGCTCGCATAAAGAAGTTTGTTTTGCCTCCCACTTGATGCAATTTAGCTCCAAATTGCTGTGCAATAGAACCCGTTTCAATTCCTTCTTCTAAAAATATAACCGTGCGGTAATCACTTGCTATCTTTAAAACCTTATCTAAAATAGGGTGTATTTTTATCAATTTAAGTAAAGATACACTAATGCCCAATTTTTTAAACCGTTCCGGAAGCTCCACAAGCGTTTCAAAAAGTCTGCCATACGTTACAAGCAAGATGTCTTTATCTGGCTGTGGCAGCCACAAATATTCTTTGTTCGGCTCAAAAAAGCTATCAGCTGCACTATGCTCGCTACCTTTAGGATAACGCACCACACAAAGCCCTTTGCCACTTATTGCCCAAGCTAAGCATTGTTCCTGTTCTTTGTAGCTAGACGGCGCATATATTGTTGTATTAGGAATCGTGCTTAAAAAAGCGGCGTCTAATAAACCTTGATGAGTTTCTCCATCTTCACCAACAAAGCCGGCTCTATCCACTGCAAGAACAACATGGCAATTCTGGCACGCAACATCATTAACAAGCTGGTCGAACCCGCGCTGCAAAAACGTAGAATATATTGCAACCACTGGAATAAAACCATTAGTTGCCATTCCAGCGGCAAATGTAATTGCATGCTCTTCTGCTATTCCCACATCAAAAAAGCGGTTAGGCAACTGCTTTGCAAATTCCAAAAGTCCCACTTGATCTCGCATAGCTGCTGTAATTGTGCAAATTCGCTTATTATTTTGAGCAAGTTTTAAAATACACTCTCCAAAATTAGATGAAAAAGTTCGTTCTTTTACCACATTACTAGAGTAGTTATGATATGTCTCCGGCTTCACCTCCGCAGGAAGATACCCTTTACCTTTTTTAGTTTTAACATGCACTAGCACAGGTTTTTGCATCTTTTTTGCACAAGAAAATATATACATTAAATTTTTTAAGTTATTTCCATCCACCGGACCTAAATATACAAATCCCAAATTTTCAAATATAGTTTTAGGGTAAATTAACGCTTTTACTTTATTTTTCACTGCACGTGTAATTGATATTAGCGGCTTTCCTAAAAGTGGTACTTTACTTAATATATCAACTGTTTTACTCTTTAAATTCAAATAAAAATAACTACTACGAATATTATTCAAATAATTTGCTATACTGCCTTGATTTTTATTAATAGACATACTGTTATCATTAAGAACTACAATAAAATTTTTTGTCCCTTCCCCTGCATTGTTCAACCCTTCAAAGGCAAGCCCACCAGTCAAAGCCCCGTCTCCAATCACAGAAATAGTATATGCTAATGAGCCTTTTAGTTCATTTGTTTTTGCTATACCCAATGCTGCAGAAATCGAGGTGCTGCTATGCCCTGCAAGAAAAGTATCGTACTTACTTTCTTTGGGGTTTATAAAACCAGAAATTCCACCTGCTTTTCGCAATGTAGCAAACCTATCTCTGCGGCCGGTTAAAAGCTTGTGAGCATACCCCTGATGGCCAACATCCCAAATAATTTTATCCTGCTCTAAATCAAAGGTTTTATGTAATGCAATGGTTAATTCAACCACACCTAAGTTAGATGCCAAATGCCCACCATTTTTAGAAACCGTATCAATAATTTTTGTTCTCAACTCTGCAGATAATTCTTGCAGTTCTTTAATATTCATATTTTTTATATCTTTAGGCGAATTAATATTATATAAATGCTTATATGCCATCTTATTTGCTCCCTTTTAACTAATTAGCTTCTTTAAAAACAACTAAACTTTTTTTACCGTAATAGTATGTTTTCTCTTTATGCCACACACCAAAACTATCTGCAATTTCGTCTGCCTTTGCCATTTCGCATATTATTATTCCGTTTGGTGCAGTGCTTTTTATAATTTTTGGCATGAGTTCATTAATTATATTCTTATAATACGGCGGATCTAAAATTACAATATCAAATAAAACATTATTGCTGTTCAAAAAATCCTCTGCTCGCTGCTGCTTTACCACCGCATAATCTTGCAATTTGGTACGTTTTAAATTTGCTATAATCGCATTTTTAGCCACAGTGCTAGCTTCCACAAAAGTAGCAAGCGCAGCACCTCGGCTTAAAGCTTCTATTCCCAACTGTCCGGAGCCTGCAAAAAGGTCCAGCACTTTAGCTCCTGGCACAATAAATTGAATTATATTAAATATCGCTTCTTTAACAATCCCAGATGTAGGCCTGGTAATAGTGGAGTTTGGTGCTTCTAACCTTGCTCCGCGTGCCTTGCCCGTAATAACATTCATAAATAACTGCCTTTCTTAACAATAAATTATCCAACATAAATAAATTTTATCATATTAGCATTTCAATTACAATAAATAAAAAATAATAATAAATCTTACTTTTGTTTCATGTTATCTTTAGCAACAGACATCAACAATTTTATACGATTTATCTGATTAGCTTGGCTTGCTCCCGGATCATAATCAATTGGCACAATATTAGCTTTGGGGTATGTTTCTCTAATTGTTTTAATAACCCCTTTGCCAACCACATGATTTGGCAAACACGCAAACGGCTGTACACAAACTATATTTGTTATATCATTTTCTATATACTCAAGCATTTCTGCTGTTAAAAACCAACCCTCTCCAGATTGATTCCCTACAGATAAAATCGGTTTAACCTTCTTTGCTAAATTCCAAATTTCAACTGGCTTTAAGTAACTTTTTTTCGAACTAGCTAAAGCTTTTTTTGTGGCTTTTTCAAAAAAATCTAAAACTCTTAGCGCCAATTCACTGAGTATTGCGCCTTTTTTGTTATTTGTGTAAAGATTATTTGCCACAATATTATCTGTTGCCATAAATTTTACAAAGCCCATCAAATCCGGCAAAATAACCTCTGCGCCCTCTTTTTCTAAAAGCTCTGCAACAAAATTATTCCCATATGGGTGATATTTTATCAATATCTCTCCCACTATCCCTACTTTTGGCTTATTTAAAGCTTTATTAAATTCAATCTGTTCAAAATCTGCTACAATTCTTTGAATGGTTTCGCCAACTTCTTTTATGCTGCCCGTAACCACAAGCTGTTTGGCTTTTTTTAACCAACTCTTAAAAAGCCGTTCACTTTGCCCTGCATATAATTCATATGCACGATTTTTATATAGCATCTTTTGTAAAACATCCGCTAAAACTACACCTTTTATAAGTTTATTAACCAGCGAAACACTTAATTTAAATCCCGGGTTAGATTCTAAACCTCCCACGTTAAACGAAATAACCGGAATTTGTGCAAAACCTGCATCTTTTAAAGCCTTGCGAATAAAACCTATATAGTTTGTAGCTCTGCACCCGCCACCTGTTTGCGTGATTATTAACGCAGTTTTCTCTGGGTCATATTCGCCGCTTGCAAGTGCTTCTAAAAATTGACCCACTACTATTATAGATGGGTAGCATGCGTCGTTATTAACATATTTAAGACCTGTTTCAATTGTTTTTTGCGTACAGCTTTTAAGCAGCTTAACATTATAACCCTCGCTCTGCATAATTGGTTCAAAAAATTCAAAGTGGATTGGCGCCATTTGTGGAATTAAAATTGTATAATTTTTCTTCATATCTTTAGCAAATACAGTTCTGTGCAAACGATAATCAGCAATAGTTTTTTGATTGTTTTTTTGTTTCTCTAAACGTTTTTTAATGCTAGCTGCCAAAGAACGCAATCTGATTCTTGCAGCACCTAAATTGTTCACTTCATCTATTTTTATTAAGGTGTACATTTTATTAAAACTAGCTAAAATTTCCTCAACCTGATCCGTCGTAATTGCATCTAGCCCGCAACCAAACGAATTAATCTGCACCAATTCAAGGTTACTATTTCGCCCCACAAAATCCGCCGCGGCATATAGCCTTGAATGAAACTGCCATTGGTCCACCACACGCAAAGGGCGTGCTAGCTTTGCATATTTTGCCACACTATCTTCTGTTAAAACACAAAAGCCCAAACTTGTAATTAAATTATCCAAGCCATGATTTATCTCCGGATCTACATGGTAAGGTCTGCCCGCCAACACAATACCGTTTAAATTATGGTCTTGCATATATTTAAGCGCTTGCTGCCCTTTTGCGTATATATCTTCTTTGCATTTCTGGTACTCTGCCTCTGCTGCTGCAATCGCACGTTTGACTTCCTGCCTGGTTAGTTTGTAGCATTTAAATTCTTCAAGTTCTAAAATTCGTTGTAGTAATTTTTGAGGTTCAAATGTTAAAAATGGATTTATAAATTTAATATCTTTAAGTTTTAACTCTTCTACATTGTTTTTAATAACTTCTGGGTAAGATGTTACTATAGGGCAATTATAATTGTTATTTGCATCTTTAAATTCTTTTCTGGAATATGTTATGCAAGGGTAAAAAATAGTTTTTACTCCTTTTTGAACTAAACTAATAATATGACCATGTGCTAACTTTGCAGGGAAGCAAACTGATTCTGAAGGCATAGATTCTATACCCTTTTCGTAAGTCTTTCTGTTTGTATGTTCCGAAATCACTACACTAAAACCTAAAGTAGTAAAAAATGTAAACCAAAATGGATAATCTTCATACATATTTAAAACTCTAGGAATTCCAATTACTCCACGTTTGGCCTCTTCTTTTTTTAGTGGAGTATAATCAAATATTCTTTGGTATTTATATTTTACTAAATTAGGTAATGTGTTTTCTTTTTGAGTGATCCCTGCACCCTTTTCACAACGGTTGCCAGATATATAGCTGTTTTTGTTGCCAAATTTGCTAACAGTTAAACAACAACAGTTTTCACATTTATTGCAGCGTATATTAGTTTGTTCTATAGTTAAACTATTTAGTTGAGCCAGGTTTGCAATTTTTGATTCAAATAGCTCATCTTTTACAGATTGATATTTTTCGCAAGCAATAAGCGCCATACCATATGCACCCATAAGCCCGGCAATATCTGGCCTTATTACATTTTGGTCTATTGTAAGTTCAAATGCTCTAAGAACTGCGTTATTATTAAATGTACCACCTTGCACCACAACATGCTTACCAAGCTTCTGTGGATCGCGTATCTTCATAACTTTTTGTAATGCATTTTTTACCACAGAATAAGAAAGCCCGGCCGAAATATCAGCAACACTGTAGCCTTCTTTTTGTGCTTGTTTAATTTTAGAGTTCATAAACACTGTACATCTAGAACCTAGATCTGCAGGTGCCTTAGATTTCAAGGCCTCATTTGCAAACTGCTCGGCAGATAAATTCAAACTTTTTGCAAATGTTTCTAAAAAAGAGCCACAGCCAGAAGAACAGGCTTCATTTAACATAATAGTTTCTATATCGTTATTCTTCAACTTTATGTACTTCATATCCTGCCCGCCAATGTCAACAATACTGGTAACATTTGGCTCAAAATGTTGTGCCGCCACAAGATGCGCAATTGTTTCAATTTCATTCACATCCACATTTAAAGCCGCTTGAATGAGTTTTTCGCCATAGCCAGTAACTCCACTGAATTTTACTTTTACCCCCGCTGGCAGCTTTGCATACAGTTCTTTTAGCATATTCATAACGCTCAAAAGTGGAGTGCCCTCATTACTTTTATATGCAGAATACAGCAAAT
Organism: Oscillospiraceae bacterium; assembly: GCA_017414435.1. GTDB lineage: Bacteria > Bacillota > Clostridia > Oscillospirales > Ruminococcaceae > RGIG1955. Next base: position 57,176 of record JAFQMN010000006.1, on the reverse strand, counting down.
TTCCATCTTCATCAATTAAAACCAACTTAGATGTAGTAGAGCCAGCATCTATACCCAAAAAGCAATCGCCCGCAAAATCTTCAATTGGCTTTTTTTCCATTTTACTCTTTGCATGGCGCTGTATAAAATCACAATATTCTTGCTCCGTGTTAAATAAAGGTTTAAGGCTATCTGTGTTTATTAAACTTGAATGTTTTAACACTTCAACTTTTTCCTTAAGCTCTAAAACGGTTATGGGTTTGCACGCTATTGCTTCACAACTGGCACCTAGTGCAACAAACAGGTGCGCATCTTGCGGCACAATAACTTGAGATTCTGCTAAATTTAAAGTCTCTGCAAAACGCTTCCTAAGTTCAGAAAGATAATTTAATGGTCCACCTAAAAATGCAACATTGCCGCGTATTGGCCTTCCGCAAGCCAACCCACTAATAGTTTGATTCACAACCGCCTGCAGAATCGATGCTGCAATGTCTTCTTTTGCTGCACCTTCGTTCAGAAGCGGCTGAACATCTGTTTTGGCAAAAACACCACACCTTGATGCAATTGGATAAATTGTGTGGTAATTTTTAGCCAACTCATTTAAGCCACTTGCATCTGTATGCAATAGCGAAGCCATTTGGTCTAAAAACGCTCCTGTTCCTCCTGCACAGGTACCATTCATACGTTGCTCAATAGCGGTGCCAAAATATATAATTTTTGCATCTTCACCACCTAGCTCAACAACCACATTCGTTTGAGGAATATATTTTTCTATAGCTCTCTTGCAGGCTACTACCTCTTGAATAAATGGAAGCTGCAATTTATTAGCTATATCTAGAGCCCCAGAACCAGTTATCGCAATTTTAAACTCATCTTTGTTATAATCATGTGCCAATTGCTCTAAAACTTGGCAAACTGCATCTTTAACATTAGAAAAATGGCGTTTATATAATGTATTTATTATATTGAAATTTTCGTCTAAAACAACCATTTTTATTGTGGTAGAACCCACATCCAGCCCTACATGTAAAACCATGTGTTTTCTCCTTTGTTTTTTAATACCTAAATTAAAATTTTATAATCATCTTCTACTAAAATAAATTTATTACCGAACTTTTGGCACATTGCTAAATTATAATTATTTTCTGCAATTAACTGTTCACTTGAGTATTCTAAATTGTTTTTTCTTTTTTCAATTACATTTGCATATTTTAAAATTTCTGTAAAATGCTTTTTAATATATTCTGGTGTCATTATAAGGCAATAATAATTAATATTTTTTAAATACTCTGCACTAAAATCTTTTGCCCAGTTAAACGGAATATAACCACCCTCAATAATTAAATTCTGCTGATTTTCTATTACGGTTTTTATTATTTCTTTAACAATTCCCCACAAATATGGCATGAGTTTTTCATCATTTAAAGGTGTAAGAGATGTGTTTTTACTTCTAATTAGCCCCATTTTTAAATGATCTATAGAAAAATATGGATACTTATATTTTTCTAGTAACCTCTGTGCTAAAACCGTTTTGCCTGTATGTGTTGCTCCCGTTATAATAATCACCATGTTGTTTGCTCCCAATTAAAATTATTACGCAAAATTTTTACGCACAAAAAAGTTATTAACATTTGTTCCACGTGGAACAAAATAAAATTTTTGTTTTAATAAAGCCGCAAATTCCAATTTTTTTGTACTTTTTTGATTTTTAATTAAATTAACAAATAGTAAAAAACATTAACATTAATATAAAAACAATCGAGCTTAAATTCGATTGTTTTTATAAAAATAATATAATATTGTACGTTTACATACTAGCATCTTTAATTTCCACTATTTGATAACCATATTTTGTTTTATTCTTTTTCAGCTTATAAATCATATATTTATCTGGTTCTGCATCTGCTTGTTTTGTTTTAGATAAAAAATGTTGAGGTCTTATATAACCAACGGTTAAATTTAAATAAGCTTCCTCTTTGATTATTTTTGTTACTTTAGGAAAGTAATTGCTCGCTTGAGTTGAATATTGAATATAATACGCCTGTTCGTTTTCATAATAATTGCAATAAAAATCCGAAAGGTCGCGCAGATTACCGTGTGTAAGCTTTATGTTCGGCCCAAACAATTCACTTGCACTAACTTCTATATCACTTTGAGGAATAATATATTCATTGTCTTCACTTTTAGGGTATTCTTTATTAGAGTGCAAAAATATATTGTTAAGAGCCGCTTGCAACACTAAGCTGTTACTAATGTTCGAACCTTCGGAAAATGGGAATGGATCACACATTAATACTGGCTCAATAAAACTTTCTAATTTTTCTTTTTGTTTTGCACCGCTTAAGATATTATAAGTTTTACCCCATAGCCAACTTACAGAAGCACATATACCAATTATTGCAAAAAAACTGATACAAAACCCTGCCCAAAAGTTCTTATTTTTTAAAAATGCAAATTTCTCATTCACAGCAACCTCTCCCTCTTCGGCGTTTATTTATGCAATAAATACCTTTGCAGAATACGATGAATGTCTGCTTCTTTAAACTGAGCACCATACCAAATTTTATGTGCCATAACCGCTTGCCAAACTTTCATATATATTCCACTTATAACTTGAACGTTGCGCAAATTGGCCAATCTAGTCAATGCGGTTTCTTTTGGATTATACTCTGTTTCAAAAACATATTTGGCTCCAACTATCGCTGATTCTGGAACATCGCTAACCGGCATCATTTGCTCTGTGTTTATTAGCATATCTACTCCGCCGGCTAGTTCGCTTGGCTTCTTTACTTCTATTTGCAGGTTGTGATTCGAAAGCCTAAGCGAACGCAATGTTGTTGCTAAATCTTGCGAATTAGTATTTTGCACTGCAATTTCAACATAATTTGCGCCCCAATTAGCCAATTCAACTGCAATTGCTCTGGCTGTGGCATTTGCACCTACTATGCAAAAGCTTTTAGGTGGCAAAATATTCAACATTTTTAAAGTTTGCATAAAACCATAAGAATCTGTATTATAGCCCACAAGATCTTTACCCAAACGTTTTACCGTGTTAACAGATTGTAGTAATTCAACATCTTCTGCAATATTCGAAAGATATTTTATTATTTCCTGTTTATATAACGTTGTTACATTAAAACCATCTAAATCTTCTAGTACATGTTCCAGGTTTTGCGATTTCAATTCAATATATTCATAAGATGCATGTACACCACTCAGTAAAAACAATGCACTGTTAATCTCTTTTTCAATTTGCGGAAATAGACTTTGGCCTATTAATGCAAAATTTTGTATTCTCTGCTGCATTTAAATAACTCCACTACCTAAACTCTTTCCATATATTCACTAGTACGTGTGTCTATTCTAACTTTATCGCCTTCGTTAACAAACATTGGAACTTTTATCTCTGCACCAGTCTCTAATACTGCATTTTTAGTAACATTTGTAGCAGTATCCCCTTTTACTCCCGGTTCTGTTTTTGTTACTGTTAATTCAACAAAATATGGCAATTCCACTCCAAAAACATGCCCTTTAAAAGACATGACCTTCATCTCCATATTCTCTTTAGCAAATTTAAAATTACTCCCTAACACAGAGCCGTCAATCGGAATAGTTTCATAAGTCTCGTTATCCATAAAATAATATAAATTGCCTTCGTTATAAAGATATTGCATCTCTTTTCTTTCCACAAAAGCCGGCGGAAATTTATCGGTTGGGTTAAACGTACGCTCAACAACGGCACCTGTAATAACGTTCTTTATTTTCGTTCTAACAAAGGCAGCTCCTTTACCTGGTTTTACATGTTGAAATTCAATAATCTGATAAGCGTTACCATCCATTTCAAAGGTAACCCCGTTCCTAAATTCTCCTGCAGATATCATTTATTTAAAATCTCCTTCCTTAAAAGCAAGTTAACTTAAATTTAATATAAATACACATAGAATAATTATACCAAAAGTCCAGCAAAATAGCAATATATCTTTATTAAAAATCAAATTTTACTTTTCTTGTTCAATTACCATTTGCGTTAATTTTTCTTGCAAAGCCAAATAAAAGCCCATTAAAATAAAACCGCTACACGGAAGAATTACTCCGGGAATTTGAAAATTTACAATATTATATCCATAAATACAGCCCGAGCCTAAAAATTCACGCACAATAGAAAAAAATATTATCTCTAAACAAAGAAGCGCAACATACAAAAGATTATTTCTTAAACCAAACGGTTTATAATGGTTGTTTGTACTAGTAAAAACTTCAGATCCACTCAGCGCAAAAGAATACAACACAAAAAGCGGTAAATAAGTTCTTGCATGCTCCATTGCACTAGGGTTTATTTTGTTTGCAATTAACACTGCCAAAATATAAAATAAACAAGAAATAAAAATATTTAGCAAAGCGCCTATTCTTATTCCTATATTTTCAAACATCTTTATATTCTTTAAAAAATATAAAACCACAGCAGATGGTACAATTGTTATTATAGCAACCAGTGAAGCAATTAAACCCATTTGAGCCGATATGCTAAAGATTATTATTGGTGCTAAAAAAATTTGATTAATAAACAATTCTTTTTTATTTTTAAGATTTTTTAGCAGATTTTTTTTGTTATATATTCTCATATCACTACTTTTTTCTTGTTGTTTCATATAATTTCTATTCTTTCCACCTTTGCTTTTAAGTCTTCTGCAGAAAGCCACTGAGTATTGTTATCTGAACTATAACTAAAGCCTTCTGCAACTTTGCTTCCAATATTAATAGCTTTATTCTTTATATTTAAATTTGGCAAAATTATAAAGAAATCATCAAACTCTCTGGTAAAAGGTGCATCTGCAGTTGTAATCATAATCTCGTGTAGTTTTTCTCCCTCTCTAATGCCAACTTCTTCAAGCTCACAATTCGGACCAATCGCTTTAGCTAAATCTGTAACCTTAAACGATGGGATTTTTGAAACAAATGTCTCTCCACCATTAGAAAGTTCTAGTGCTTTAACAGCTAATTTTATTCCTCGTTCTAAATCGATCCAAAATCTAGTCATACGAAAATCTGTAATAGGTAAACTTTTTGCACCATTCTTAACTAAATCTTTAAAAAACGGAATAACCGATCCTCTGCTTGCTGCTACGTTACCATATCTAACAATAGAAAATTTAGTTTTAGTACCTCCTGAATATGAATTGGCCGCAATAAATAATTTATCGGAAAGTAACTTTGTACCGCCATATAAATTAATTGGATTCACCGCTTTATCGGTAGAAAGTGCTACCACTTTTTTAACTCCGGTATCAAGCGCTGCATCCACCACATTAATAGCACCGTGTACATTGGTTTTAATTGCTTCAATTGGGTTGTATTCGCATGTTGGCACCTGCTTCATTGCTGCAGCATGGAATATATAATCTACTCCATCACATGCTCTAATCAAACGGTCCTTATCTCTAACATCACCAACAAAAAATCTAAGCCTCGGCTCATCTTTAAACAATTGCTTCATAATGAACTGTTTATATTCATCACGCGAAAATATTATGATCTTCTTTACATCATAACTATTTAACAAAAAACGTGTGCAATTCTTACCAAAAGAACCTGTGCCACCTGTTATTAAAATAGTTGAGTTATTAAACATACGCCTCACAAACCTCCTTGTTTTGTTGCTGGCGTTCAAATATTCTTAAAAAGTTATAAAGATATTGTGCAGCAACTCCTTCTAAACCTTTAACTTCCTCCGGCCAGCCATTTTTAAAATATTTATTAATTCCTCGTTTTACCCAAACATCAACAGGTACAACATCTAGTTTGTTAAAACTATATATTAACACGCACGAGCCAACTTTAACTCCCACACCTTTAATCATCATCAACTCATCCAGAGCTTCATCATTTGGCTTAGCTGCCAATTCTTTTAAATTAACTGTACCGTTCAGCACTAATTCAGCTGCATTTTTAATATATTTGGCTCTAAATCCGCTTTTAATACTTTCTAATGTTTCATTGCTCAAATTTAAAATCTGCTGCGGAGTTGGAAATTTAAACATCCCAGAGATAATCTCTTGACCTGCCACTTGGCATAACGATCTTATTATCTTCTTTATTCTAGGAATATTGTTATTCTGGCTTATAATAAACGAGATCAAAGCTTCCCATGGATCTTGTTTTAAAATTCTAATACCAGGTGAAAGTTTATAAGCTTTAGCTAATAAAGCATCAGACTTTAATTTGTTTTCAACCGTTACATAATCGGTATTAAATCCAAAATATTCCTGCCAGTCTTCTTTATTAATAGCATTTTGCGAAAGCTCTTCTAACTTTAAAACACCACCTGTTTGACTTGCTTTTACAACATTATTTCTTACAATTCCCAAATACGAACCATCAACTTGCTCTTCCCATCTAAAACACTGCCCACAATCTAATGTGTTTTTTAGCGAAAAACTACCAATATTATTAAATTCTATTGTATTTTTAATTCTTATCACCTCTTGCGTTAAGCTCTTTTAAATTAAAAACCACATCTTTTAAAACTTTAACAAACCTCTCTACTTCCTCCACAGTATTTTCACCGCAAAAGCTTACTCTAATTGCAGAATTTATTATTTCGTTGCTAAAGCCAAATTCTTTTAGCATATAGCTTTTGGCATTTTTTGAACAGGCTGATCCAGTTGAAACAAATATACCATAATCTTGCAAGCAATTTTGCAAAACCTGAGCAGGTAGCCCTAAAACAGAAAAATTTAAAATATACGGTGAGGCATTACTTGGCAAATTAATAGTTACACTATCTTTAAATTCTGTAGTTAAAGAATCTACTAGCTTATTTTTTAATTCATTTACTTTCTGCAAATTTTCTTCTATTATTTTATCGTTCAGTTTTTTACACACCGCGCCAAATGCTGCTATGCCAGGCACATTCTCTGTGCCCATCCTAACCCCAGATTCTTGAGTTCCGCCACAAACCAGGCAAGCTTTTACACCTTTTTTTAAATAAAGCCCGCCAATGCCTTTTGGCGCATGAAGTTTATGCCCGCTAAAACTTAACATATCTATATTTAATTTCGGCAGAAAAATTGATAATTTACCCATAGACTGGCATGCATCACAATGGAATAGTGTTTTTTTATTCTTTATTTTAACTGCATCTGCCAATTCTTTTATATTGTTAATGCTTCCCGTTTCGTTGTTAACATGCATAATGCTAACTAGCGCAGTGCTACTATCCACCATATCTTTTAGCTCTTCTGCAGAAATCTGGTTGTTTTTTGGTTTTATATATTGCACAACATAGCCTAAACTTTCTGCCGTTTTAAAACAATTTAATACCGATTTATGCTCAATGGAACTTGTTATAATTTTATTTGCTTTACGGGGTTTCGGCAGCAATGCTCCCAAAATTGCAATTGTATTGCTTTCACTAGCTCCAGATGTAAAATAAACTTCAGAGGGTGTGCAACTAAGCAAATCACTTACAGCTTGGCGCGCTTCTTCTATAATATTTTTCGCTTCTATTCCTTTTTTGTGCAAAGATGAAGGATTGCCAAAATTTTTCTGCATGGCATTTAGTGCAGCATTTATTGCACAATCTGCAATTTTTGTTGTAGCTGCATTGTCAAAATAAATCTCTTTTTGAGTTCGCAAGTTAAAACACCTCAAATCGAACCTAGCATTTGATTTTCTGTTATATTATTCATCCATTTGTCTTCTTTTAATCTGCGCATCGCAAATATCAATTTTACAAAAACATCTATTCTGGTAAAAATATACACCACAACAGGTGAAAGATTCCACACATAGTTGCCCAGCCATGCTAGAGGAATAGCACAACACCAAAGTGATAAAGCATCTAATAATAAAACAGCTTTGGTATCTGCTCCTCCTCGCAACACACCAGAAATACATGTGCTGCTAACCGCTTGAAATATTATTACAACCGCATTAATGTTAATTAGCTGCATAGATAAGCTTTGTGCACCCAAACTAAGTTTGCCCCATTTAACAATTGGATGCTTAACTGCCAACGTTAATACCGAAGAAATTAAGCCTATAAACACCGAAACTATAACTAATATCTTTGCAGTTTCTTTAGCACATTCTCGTTTGTTATTGCCAATTAACTGGCCAATAATAACCTCTACAGATGCCGCAAAGCCTGTGATAAAAATCGTGGAAAATTGCATTACCATACTCATAATACTAACTGCTGCAATAACTTCTTGCGAACCACCTTTACTAAACACTATGCTATTAAGTGATATTCCTAAACCCCATAATATTTCACTTATTATTACTGTGTATGAAATCTTAAAAAATCTAATAATCAATTTAACATCTAATTTAAAAAGATCATTTAATCGGAATCTTACCTTCTCCTCTTTTATCTGCAAAAACCAAACCCCAAAACAAAAAACTATTATCCTAGATATAAGCGTTGCCAAAGCTGCACCTTTAACTCCCATTGCAGGAACTCCTAAATTGCCAAATATAAACATATAATTTAAAATTACATTTAATATTAACGTTAAAATTTCTAACACCAAAGAGATTTTGACAATTTCTACACTTCTTATTGTTAACATATAGGTCGTTATAAAACCAGTTAAAACATAAGAAAATGCAACTATTCTTAAATACGGCGCACCAATTGCCACAAGTTCTCTATTATTAGTTAAAAGCGCCATTACCCATTCAGCTTTAAAAAGCAATAGCACAGTAAAAATACTGCCAATTACCAGCATGCTATCTAAAACTATTGCCATAACTTTTTTAATAGCAACAATGTCTCTTTTACCATAATATTGCGAACATAAAATGCAAGCACTGCCGCCGAAACCAAATACAATGCTATAAAATATTAGGCATGGAATATTTGCTATCATGCAAGCACCTAATTCCTTTTCTCCTAAAACCTGAACCATAAAAACGTCTGCCATGTTAATAGAAAAAGTTATTAAACTTTGCAGCGCAATAGGCAAGCTTAAAACTAACAACGAATTGAATAATTTCTTTTTATCTACTAACTTTTCTTTAATCAAATTAAATGCCCCTCTCCAAACAAACTAGGCCACTTAAACATAATAAAACGTATTCCCATTAATGTTATAGTAAGTTCTGGTAAAATATAAAGCACGTTATAGCCAGCTGAATAAAGCATAATATTCGCTGTTGAAATTTTTTGTGCAAGCAAAGCACGCCATACAAAAATACCAGATATAACATGACATAAATATCGCAAACAAAATGCTATAAAAACACTAAAATAAAAATTAAATTTTTTATCTTTTATTTTATTCACTCTAAAAAAAGATGCTGCACCAATAAAACCATAAGCCAATAAATAATCTAAAATAACTGAACATAAAAGCCCTTTAAAATTTAAAAATATAAAGTTACTCGTCCCCAAAATCAGCTTTAAAATGCCATAATTAACGCCTAACACAAACCCTGTTTTAGCACCCATTTTAAAACTGATTATTATGATTGGCACCATACTAAATAGCGTTACAGAACCACCATAAAGCCATGGGCTGGAAATTTTTATAAGACCTAATAAAAAGGTTGCTGCCAATGCCAAAGCACTAGTAACAACCAACTTACTTTTACTCTCTTTCTGCATTCTTGCTTTTGCTTTCTGTTGGCCGCGCTAACGAACTTTGATTTATTACTCCCTTTGTAGTCTTTATATCGTTCAAACAACCCTGCAGCCCTTTTTCTGCCTTATTTAATAAATCATTTAAATATTGATATGTGCTGTTTTTTACTTCACGCGCATTAATTGTTGCCTCGCTAATTATATCTTGTGCTTTAATTTGAGCTCGTTTAGTAATTTCTGTTTCATTTAAGACCAAACAGGCTTTTTCTTCCGCTTTGCGAATTATTAAATCTGCACTGTTTTTTGCGCTTTCTATAATAGATTCTTCGCGTGTAATTATATCATCTGCTTTTCTTAATTCATCTGGTAAACAAGCTCGCAATTCATTTATAACTTCAAGCCCTTCCTCTGCATAAACTAACGCTCTGCCACCTGTAAGTGGAACTTTAGCTCCTTTAGAAAGTAAACTTTCTAGTATATTTAAAAATTCGTCTATTTTATTTGTCATCCTTCTCACCCTTTAAACTTAAATTTTGAAAAACATGTTAAAAGCTTGTTTTTAATTTTCCTTAAATATTGTAACATATTTCTTTATAAAATTCCACTACATCAAAATTTTGTAGTTGTGATCTCTTCTGGCTTTAAATATTTTTTCAAAAATTTATCCACTCTGTTATAAAAGTCCAAAACATTTTGTTTTTTGCGGAATCCATGCCCTTCATTCTCTCTTACTATATATGTTACAGTTTGGCCATTCGCTCTTAATGCATTGACCACACGGTCAGATTCTGCCCTTTTAACTCTAGAATCGTTTGCACCCTGCCCAATAAATAACGGCTTTTTTATGTCTTCTAGTCTACTAACAGGAGAAGCTGCTTTTAATTTTGATCTATCGTTAACCGGATCTCCTATATGCACATACAGCTGTTTTAAATAACTTTGCCAGCTATCCGGCATATTATTTAAAAATGAAGATACATCCGAAAAGCCGCACAAACTAACTCCACATGCATATAAATCTGGTTCAAAAGCCAACCCCCAAAGAGCGGAAAATCCACCGTAAGAACCTCCAGCAATACATATCCTATCTGGATCTGCTACACCTTTTTTAATCAACCATTTTGTACCGTCTGTAATATCATTTTGAATTTTTTTGCCCCATTGGCGATCACCTAATTCCAAAAACTTTCTGCCATAGCCAGTTGAACCACGGTAATTTATTTGCAGAACCGCATATCCTCTGTTCTTCCAAAGTTGAGTCTCCCCCGAACAGCGCCATTCATCTCGCACCCAAGGACCACCATGCACCAAAACCACTGTTGGCAAACTTTCTGGCGCTTTGCCTATTGGTAGCGTTAAATACCCTTCAATTTTATTTTTATCTCTGCTTAAGAATGAAATCGGTCTTGCATATACATCTAGTGTTTTCTCTATTGAATTTAAACTATCTCGGATTTGCGTGCATTTTAAAGTGTCTGTATTTTTATTATATGTGTACTCATTACCATTTAACAGCGGCGTTACCTCTTGCACAGTAAAAACATTAAGGTCATTTGATATGTTTTTTATTAGTAGCTCTTCACAGTTAAGCTTAGATTTGATCTCTTGCAGTGTTTTTTGTACACTTGAATCTATTGCAAATGATTTAAACTTTTGAGCATAATATTGAACTATTAATGTTCCGCCAAGCATTGATATTGGACTTATATTGCCAACCGAAGTTAAAACGTCATAGCCATCTGGATCTTTATATAAAACATTTAAAACTCCATTTTCAATATCTAGCTCCACCGGGCATAACATAGGCGTTTTTTGGTTAGAAAGCCCATAAAGAATTGTACCGCTTTCATCCATAAATTCTGGAATAAACTGTTTGCCGTTACTTGCCTCAAAAATCAATTCTTCTGCCCTTGTTTTTTTGTCAATTCTGTAGACTTTTGCATTTTCTCCATTGTTAAATTCCTGTGAAATTCTTAAGTAGTGATTGTTATCATTTGGTATATTAAATATTGCAGATTGCCAGAAACCACCCTCTAGATTGATTTTTTCCCATATATCATCTGCAATGTTAATTTTATAATACACAAACTCCCGCGAGGATTTATCGTAGGTTTTAACGTAAAGATAAAATACACCATTTTGTTCTAAATAGCCAGCATATTGAAAACTTTTACCCGCTCTTTTTGTTAAATCTTTCTCTTTATAGCCAGCAAATGATGATGAATAGATATGATAGCATTCATCACCGCCGTTATCTTTAAAATATAATAAACGATCTCCTACCCATTGAATTCCAGAAATATCGGAGGTTGTTACGTTCGAAACCCTTGTGATATTACCATTTGCTTTATTCTTTACAAAAACATTATAAACATCAGACCAACCATCTAAATAAGCTTCATAGTCTCCATTTGGTGAAATTTGCACATTTGTTTTTGATTTTTGAGTATTTATTAACTGGTCTACTGGCACCTGCGGATAATTTATGCTCTTAAAGCAATTTATTCGCTCTTCTCTAATTGCTTCTAAAATATCAAGAGCTAGTTTATAATTAAATTTACTGTCAATTTCTTTATTCTTAGGTATAATGCCCTCTGCCTGCAAAATTGAAAAATATGCATCTGCTAACATATCCTCTTTAGAAACTCCAGCCGCGCGTAAAGCTAATTTTATTGCATCACCAATTGTAACATCAGTGCGCCCCTTTTTGAATGAATTAAGCCCTGTTGTTAATTCTCGCTTTTCTGCTCGTTTTGTATTATCTTCTGCATCATCATAGTCGAACAGCCAAAGTACCATGTTTAAAAACTTTGTTTTTTTAACTACTTTTGTAAATAAGCTCTTAGTAACCAATTTATTCTTCTTTAAGATTTTAAAAACATATTTGTCTTCTGTTTTTGTTGCCAAATTTGCAGCCGTTGTTTGCGCATCTTCTTTTTGTGCAGCTGCAAAAGTATATTGTATATTGGAGGTAACCAAACTCAAACTGACTACAACACTTAAAGATAAACTTACAAATTTGTTCTTCAAAATAAAAATCTTCCCCTCATAAAATATAATACATCCACATTAAATTATAATATTTTGATATAAAAATTTCAAGTGTTAATTTTAACTTTACTTATAGTTTAGATTATGTTAAAATTAAAGCGTTAAAAATAAATTTACGGAGAAAAAAATGTGTTACGTAAAAGATACAATTGCTGCAATAGCAACCCCTTATGCACAAGGTGGAATTGGTATTATACGAATTTCTGGTGTAGAGGCAAAAAGTATTGCAAAAAAAATATTTAAACCAGCAAAAGCTAATTTTAATATTTCAAATTTAGCAGGTTATTGCGGTTTGTTCGGTCACGTTGTTTATAATAATAAGGTTATAGATGAAGCAATTCTACTCAATTTTAATGCGCCTAAAAGTTATACAGGAGAAGACGTGGTAGAAATTTCTGTGCATTCGGGGCTATTTATATTAAAAGAGGTTTTAAGAGCTGTTCTTAATTCTGGTGCAAGGTTAGCACAACCTGGCGAATTTACCAAACGTGCTTTTTTAAACAAAAAAATAACGTTAACAGAGGCAGAAGCCGTTGTTGACCTTATCTCTGCAAACAATGAGCAAGCCCATCATGCAGCTCTTGAGTTAAAACAAGGCAAGCTTTTTAAGTTTTCGCAAGCAATTGCAAATGAATTGCTCTCTGTTATAAGCCACGTAGCTGCATTTATAGATTACCCTGAAGAAAAAGTTGCAGATGTGGATTTAAAACAATTAGATGAGCAAATTTCTAGTGTTTATTCTAAATTATGTGAGCTTTTAAAAACATACGATTTCGGTAAAATAATAAAAGAAGGCATCTCTACTGTAATTGCAGGCAAACCAAATGTAGGCAAATCTACTATTATGAATTTGCTTTCTGGGTTTAACCGCAGCATTGTTACATCTGTGCCGGGCACAACACGAGACATTATAGAAGAATCTATTGTAATTGACGGCATCATGCTAAAAATTGCAGATACTGCTGGTCTGCGCAAAACCGAAGACTTGGTTGAAAATATCGGTGTGCAGCTTGCAGAAAAGCAGTTGGAACAATCTGATTTGGTTTTAGCTGTTTTCGATGCCTCTAAACCATTAGAAAATTACGATTATGAATTATTTGATAAAATAACAAATAAAAATGTAATTGGTATTATAAATAAAACAGATCTTTCGCGTAAAATTGATTCTGAATTAATAAAAAGTAAGATCGGTTTGGTAATTGAAGGTTCTGCACAAAGTAATGAATTGCTATCTAAACTTGCTGCGGCTATTAAAAGCAAAACTGAAATCAACTTAGATTGCAACTGCATTTTGGCCAACGAACGTCAGCGTGACTGTATTAAAAGGGCTGCTGAACAGCTTGAAGAAGCTCGAACTTTAATTGCACAAAAACAAACACTGGATATAATTAGTGTGTGTTTAGAAGACGCGCTGCATTTTTTATTTGAATTAGAGGGTAAAGAGGTTTCTGATGCAGTAATTGACGATGTTTTTGCCAAGTTTTGTGTTGGAAAATAAAAATAAAATTAAAAAATTAACTGCAAATTCGGTATTGACAAGCAATTGAAAATTTGATATACTCTTGTAATAGAGACGGGCGGGTGTAGTTCAATGGTAGAATTCCAGCCTTCCAAGCTGGTAGCGTGGGTTCGATTCCCATCACCCGCTCCATCTGTTAAAAATAAAAAGGAGGTAATCATTATGGTAAAAAAATTTAAAAATGTAACAGTATCAATTTCTGCTTTCATTCTTATTAAATTGGCAATGTATTCATTTATTATTTTATTACCACTACCAGAGTACCTCAAATGTATTCTTATTAGTTTGGGTTTTATGCTCTCTTTATTCTTAGTTTATTTAAAACCCGGTTTATTTAAAGGTCTTAATTCCGATCCAAAAGAAAACACATATGATAATTTTGCAGTGTTTGGTTTTTATTTTGTTTTTTATCTGCTATTTAAAATCGCAGATATTATCCCCTTTTTCATCGGAAAATTATCATTAAAAGTTACTTTTGTTTGTGCTTGCGTTGAATGTTTAATGTTATGTTTTTTAGCACTTAAAGCAAAAAATAAAAAATAGCATCTCTGTGTTTCACTATTCAATGGTCGAACACATTAACACACTAACATTATCTATTTTTTTGTAGGTGAATTTATGGAGATAATAAAAAAATCAAATTCGATCGCCGGTAACAATAGTGCAGAATGTTCAACCATTGAATATTCATTTATCAACAAATCTATAGATTTATGTGTTGCAATAATAAAAGGTAGGTATCCGCAAAAAGGTTATTGTAAAAACTGCAAAGTAAAAGAGCTAATTTACATACTCGAAGGGTCTGGTGCAATAAATTTAAATAGTCAAAAAATTGAATTTGAGCAAGGGGATGCTATCTTAATAGATTGCAACGAAAAATATTATTGGGAATCTCCATATTGTAAGGCAGCTATAGCTTGCACTCCTGCTTGGAATAAAGAGCAGTATAAATGTGAATTAGATTAATAGAATTTCATAAGTTTATATTATATTAAAAAATATCTGCGCCAGTAGCTCAGCAGGATAGAGCAACTGCCTTCTAAGCAGTAGGTCAGGAGTTCGAATCTCTTCTGGCGCGCCAAATACAAATGGTGGGTGTAGCTCAGTTGGTTAGAGCGCCAGATTGTGGCTCTGGAGGCCATCGGTTCGAATCCGATCTCCCACCCCACAAAATAACATAAATATATTTTGGGATGTCGCCAAGCGGTAAGGCAACGGACTTTGACTCCGTCATTCCGATGGTTCGAATCCATCCATCCCAGCCATAATTAAAGAGATTCTATGTTTAAGCATAGAATCTCTTTTTTTATGAGTTTTCAACATTTGTTCCACGTGGAACAAAATAAAATTTTTGTTCTAATACCGCCGCAAATTTCACTTTTCTTGTACTGTTTTAAAATTTTAATATAAATTTGAATTTTTACATAATCAAACCAAAATAATGTAAGCTCAAAATATTATGCAGGTTATATTGATAATTTTCGAGGTTTTTATGACGTACTATCGCTTTGGCATAAGCTTTTTTTGCATTATAAAAACTCTGTGGCCGTGTATTATTTTGCGCTAAATTTTTATAAAATTCATAGTGGAAGAAAAACGGGTTGTTATTCTCTAGCTCCACAGCAGCAGCCGCATTGTTAGTGCCGTTGTTCGATAATATATTAGTTGCTGCAATTGCATCAATACATTTTCCACGCATTGCCTTGCTAATTATTGTGTTCTGGTCTAGCCCTTGAGCCAAGTAGCAGCACCAAGTGTTTAGTGTGTAATAGTTGTGTTTTAATTTTTTATTTATGTTATTCACACTTAAAAATTTATACAGATGATCTTTTTCTTCATCTGGCCATTTTATACTTTGAACCATCTGCTGTTTAAAACCATGTGTGCTAATCACAAAATTCTGAGGTTCTTGCTTGTTCTTTTTAACTATATTCCCTGCAGAAAAATCACCATCTTCTGCATATTCAATTGGAAATTCGCCAAGCTTATTGCCGTATAACGAATATTTGGTCTTTAACAACTTAAATTCATTATCTAATCTTTCTTTCATAAAATAGCACATATCATCTGGCGTTTCCGGCTCATTTAGCACTGTGCAAGAAAATACACTGGTTTTTAATTCATTAGGATTATATTCAGAATAGAAATTATCGTGTTTTTTTATATATTTTGCAATCTGCCCACGGGTTAGCAGCACACGTGCAACCTGCCACTTTGGCACAAAACTAAATTTGGTCTTGTTTTTTTCTATATAATAAATTTTAATCGGGTCTTTTAAATCTTGTGCATCTGCCACAAAGTTTGAATAACAAAAATCGCTATAAAATGTGCCATAATAGTCATTAACTTCATCAGAGTCTAACATTTTGCAGCTGAATTTACATTTAAAAGCCGGCACATCCTCTTTTGTGCCAAAAATTTGCACACCCTTAATTTTATTATAAAAATGCGAATATTTTGCTTTAATAAGTGAATATACATCCACAGCATCTGCACAATCTTTTACGTCAATTAGCCGATAATTAAATTTATTGCAATATTTATTTATACACTTAAAATCTTCTGCCGTAACTGATTCGGAATTAAAAAGTACAATTAATATATTATAATTCTTTTTAAGCGCTAAAAATGAAAAAAATAAGCAAATAAAAAAACAAAATATAGAAATAAACTTAAAAAATTTTCTTTTGTTCATTAGCTTTCCTCAATTCTAGGGAATAATATTGTGCCTTTTAAAACCGACAGATCAGCCGGTAAAACGCTCCACTCACCTGCTGATTCCCAAACGGTAAACTCTTTTGTTAAGTTTAGCTGCTGGGCAATTTTTTGTGCAGTTGTTGGCATAAAAGGTGCAATAAACACAGTAACTATTCTAATTGCCTCAGCAAGATTATATAGTACAGAAGCTAAACGTGGTTTGTTTTTTTCGATTTTAGCAAGTGCCCACGGTGTTGTTGTATCTATATATTTATTAGCTGCATCAACAATTTCAAATATCTCTTTAAGTGCTTTTTGCGTATCAAATTCATCCATATAATGTTCAATTTTTGATTTTTTAGAAAGGCATAAATTCTTAAGCGGCAAGTCCACCTCATTATCTGCTTGTTTTTGCTGCGGTAAACTACCCAAAAAATATTTATCAATCATAGCAACAGTTCTAAAAACCAGATTCCCGAGATCGTTTGCCAGATCTGCGTTAATGCGATTAATTAAAAGTTCGTCAGAAAATTTACAGTCGCTACCAACCGCAATTTCTCTCAGTAAAAAATATCTAATTGCATCAGAATCAATTCCATAGGTTGCACAAATATCTCTTGGCTCCACAACATTCCCCTTAGATTTAGACATTTTGTCTCCATTCATAAGCAACCATCCATGCCCTAAAATCTTTTTAGGGAGAGGAAGATCTAACGCCATTAAAATTGCCGGCCAAATAATAGCATGAAACCTCATAATTTCTTTACCAACCAAATGCAGGTCACACGGCCAAAATTCTTCAAAATCGTTATATTTTTGGTTTTTATAACCTAGAATGCTTATATAGTTAAGAAGTGCATCTATCCAAACATAAATGGTATGTTCTGGGTCAAAATCTGCAGTAATTCCCCACTTTACAGATTTACGCGAGACACAGATATCCGAAAGACCAACATCAATAAAATTCTTTAGCATTTCGTTAGCTCTAGCTTCTGGCGCCATAAAATCTGGATGAGTTTTATAAAATTCTTGTAATGGTTTTTGATATTTACTAAGCTTAAAGAAATAAGATTCCTCGCAAAAATCTTCAACATCACGGCCACAATCTGGGCATTTGCCATTATTTAATTGCTGTTCTGTAAAAATTGCTTCGCACTGCTGACAATATTTGCCAGAATATGTACCTTTATAAATATCTCCATTTTCAAAAAGCGCAGAAAACACATGTTTAACAGTTTCAACATGATAATCATCCGTGGTACGAACAAAGCGATTATTAGAAATATTCAAGAATTCCCACAACTGTTTAATATCTGCCGCCATAGTGTCTACATATCTTTGAGGCTCTACCCCTTGTTCTTTTGCTTTTGCTTCAATTTTCTGGCCGTGTTCATCTGTTCCGGTTAAAAAAATAACATCAAACCCTCTGGCACGTTTATAGCGCGCAATTGCATCTGCCAAAACCGTGGTATAACAATGCCCCAGATGAAATTTGCCAGATGGATAATAAATTGGTGTAGTAATATAAAATTTGTCTGCCATTACTTCCCTAGCCTCCTTTTAATTAAACGATTGTTCATCTGCTAAAATTTTTTTAAGCCAAATCTGCCCAATATCTAATGCATGATATAAACTGTTTTTTGTTGTAGATTTTTTGCAAACATTATGGTTTGCTGAATTTAAAAGTTCCACAGAGACCTTTGTAGCAATATTTAAATCTTTGTCCTTTTTAGTCTCTAAGATAATTAATTTTAATATGTACTTTTCTTTTGGATCACCATAATAAATAATATTATTAAATCTAGAAAGTGGATAACCTTTATACGTTAGCCCTAATTTTTCTTGTTTTTTTGTTCTTTTAGATGCTGTTTTTTTATTTTTTTCACTGTTTTCGTCTACTTCTGTCTTGCTTTTAGATACTGCTTCTTTTTTTGCCTTTTGCTTTATGGTTTTTGTCTCTGCTGCTTTTTTATCTTTATCTATATTCTGCTTCATATTTACTAAAAACCTCCTATAAACTTATTCTAAATAGTCACGTAATTTTTTACTGCGGCTAGGGTGCCTTAATTTACGCAGAGCTTTAGATTCAATTTGGCGCACACGTTCACGTGTAACGTTAAATGCTTTTCCCACTTCTTCCAAGGTTCTCGGATGGCCATCTTCTAAACCAAAACGTAATTTTAGCACCTTACTTTCCCTTTCCGAAAGTGTGCTTAACACATTCTCTAATTGTTCTCTTAATAAAGTCTGAGATGCTGCATCTACCGGTGAGGTTATATTCTGATCTTGAATAAAATCGCCTAAATGACTGTCTTCTTCCTCACCAATTGGTGTTTCTAGTGAAATTGGATCTTGATTTATGCGTAAAACATCTTTAATTTTATCTGTTTGCATATTCAGTTCAGACGCAATCTGCTCCGGAGAAGGCTCTTCGCCACTTTTATGCATTAAATTGCTACTTGTTCTTTTAACTCTATTAATTGTTTCAACCATATGCACAGGAATCCTTATGGTTCTTGCCTGGTCTGCAATAGCTCTGGTAATTGCTTGTCGAATCCACCAAGTGGCATATGTAGAAAACTTAAACCCTTTGCTATAATCGAACTTTTCTACCGCTTTAATTAACCCTAAATTCCCTTCTTGAATTAAGTCTAAAAGGTGCATTCCACGGCCAATATATTTTTTAGCAATGCTTACAACCAGCCTTAAATTAGCTTCTGCTAATCTTGTCTTTGCTTTTTTGTCATCTAGTTCAATACGTTCTGCCAGCATAGCTTCTTCTTCGTTAGTTAACAAAGGGTATTTCCCTATATCTTTAAGGTATGTTTTAACCGGGTCATCCACTAGAATATTTTCACTTTGCAGCCATGCGTTTAGATCTACATCATCGTCTGCCAGGTCATCTTCATCCTCAATTTCTTGTAATTCCTCGTTAATATTTTCTACCTGCATAATGCTATAATCATCTTTATTCTTGCTCGTTCCATATATTATCTTTACATTTAAAGATTCTAAAGCGTCATATAAATTATCTATCTGTTCCAGATCAAAGTTTGTATCTTCTAATAACTTGTTTATTTCATCTATTGTTATGCTACCTTTTTGTTTGGCACTATTTATCAATTTCTCCGTTGAAGCTCCTACATTGTAAGCCATAAATATATCTCCCGATAAGTTTTTAATTAAAATTAAATGTTTTTACTCTTATAAATCTTTTTAAAATATTGCTTTAGTTCTTCTCCGCTCATCTGCGAAGCTTTAAGCTCGGTTTCTTCTTGTTTATATCTTTTGAGATTATTTACACATTCTAAAACAATATCTTTATTTAGCAAAATATCGTTATTGCGAGCTAGAATTCCGCTTAATTTTTCAATTGAATTTTGATCTAGCACTGAATTTAAACAGGTAATTTCAATTGCTTGTAACTCTTTTAAACGTTCTAACAAAACATCATAAATAATTGCATTTTTTGTAATAAATAAATCACTTGGGCAAATTTCATTTAAAAGCTGAAAAAAATCTGGGTTTTTATAAAGTGCACAAATAATCAATTCTTCCGATATTATATATTTTTGAGGGATTCTCTGGTTGTCTTCTCTGTTAACAGTTCTTGAAATTAATTGTTTTACTGCATTATTTTGAACCGCTTTTTCTTTAGATTTTATTCGGCGTTTTATTAAATTATTAACATACGAATTTAACACTTGGTGATCTATATTTTGCTCTGTTGAAATTTTACTAATAAAAACCTCCCTATCTAACTGATTAGTAATTTTAGAAAGCCAAGTTGCCACTTCTTTTAAAAATTGCGATTTGTCTTGTGTTTTTTGTAGATCAAATTTATTTTTTATAGCGTTAAATTCAAAATCTAAAGCTGCCACAGAAGAATTGATAGCGTTTTTAAACCGAACACTGCCATTATTTTTAATAAATTCATCCGGGTCTTTATAGGCCCCTAAATTTAAAACATCTACTTGCAAACCAAGTTCAGATAAAATATTCACCGCTCTTCTGGTAGCATTCACTCCTGCTTGATCGGAATCGTAAGAAAGCACAACTCGTTTTGCATACATAGAAATTATCTGTGCCTGCTTTGTGGTAAGTGCTGTGCCTAAAGTTGCAACCACATTATTAAACCCTGCCTGCACAATTGCAATAGCATCAAAATATCCTTCCACCAAGATCATTGTATCTGTTTTTTCTGTTTTGGCCAAGTTTAAATTAAATAGATTGTTTGTCTTCTTAAACAACAACGAATCTTTAGAATTTAGATACTTTGGTTTAAAATTCCCAATCGCTCTGCCACCAAACCCAATAACTTCCGATTTTGTATTGATTATTGGAATTATTATACGATTTCTAAAAATATCATATACCTTTTTGCCACTGCCACGCGCAACTAATTTAGCTTCTAGTAATTCATCTACAGAAAAACCTAAACTTAGCATGTGTTTTGTTAAATTTAAAGAACCGTCAGGTGCAAAACCAAGGCCGAATTTTTTGATGGTTTCTGTTTTAAGCTTACGTTCCCTCATTAAATATCTTTTTGTTTCTGCTGAATTGAGTAGACTTTTATAAAAAAACTTAGCCGCTGCAACATTAGCAGCAAGCAATCTTTTTTTTATGTTTTTTTGAGTTGAATTGTTTTCATCTTCAATAAAATCTATTTTTGCTCGCTGGCTAAGAAATTTTAAAGCTTCAATATATTCAAGATTTTCAATCTTCATAATAAAAGAGATAACATCGCCACCTGCACCACAACCAAAACAATAAAAAGATTGTGTGCTAGTGTAAACCATCATAGATGGTGTTTTTTCGGCATGAAACGGGCATAAACCCACAAATCTTCCGCCACCAGAAGGTTTTAATTCAACATATGAATTAATAATCTCCTCAATTCGACAAGCATTTTTTAGCTGTTCCAGAAAAAAATCAGAAATCAAAGCTATCATCTCGTTTAATTATTGTTATATCACCATTGCAATCATTTAATATTTGAACCTTGAATTTTTCAAAAAGTTCTTTTTCAATCTTAAATTCAATATGAATTTTATCGAAAAAAGTTGTTTTTAAAACCACGGTTTCAAATTGAGTTAATAAAGCATTAACTGTGTTATATAAATTGTATTTTAATTCTATTACAACTTCTATATAATTCTTAACATCAACCAGCTTTGCGTTTGCTAAAGTATTTTTTGCCGTTGTGGAATAGGCTCTAACTAACCCACCCGCACCAAGTAAAATGCCACCAAAATATCTAGTAACCACAATTGCAATATCAGTTAAATTTAAGCCACACAAAACATTTAAAACTGGAACCCCCGCTGTTCCTTTTGGTTCACCATCATCTGAGCTTTTTTTCAAGTTTTCGTCATTTATTATGTATGCATAAACATTATGAGTAGCCTCTGCATATTTAGTTTTAATTTGGTTTATAAAATCTAGAGCTTCTTTTTTACTTTTAACGCCACAGACTGTTCCTATAAACTTAGAACGTTTTACTTCATACTCACAATAGCCAATTCCACTAACTGTTTGCAAAATAAAAACTCCCAGTTAATTATAAAAATAATTTTCACTTTAGTTTTTTATAAAAGCGGCACTCTAAATTTAAGCACCGCCTTATTTTATTTATTACTTAATTATCATCAGATGTTTCTTTTAAACCAAAACGTTTGTTAAACCTTCCAACTCTTCCGCCGGTATCTACCAGTTTTTGCTTGCCTGTGTAGAACGGATGACATTTAGAGCAGATTTCAACATTTATATCTTCTTTTGTAGACATAGTTTCTATTTCTGCACCGCATGCACATTTTATTGTAACTTTTTTAAATTCAGGGTGAATTCCCTTTTTCATAAAACTTCGCTCCAATCTTATTTATAGCAAATTTACCTGCTATTTTTTCATTATACTTAATAATAACATAAAAAGCAAAAAAATGCAACTAATTTTTCAATCTATTTAAAAATTAGATTCCTTTTATTGTTCTAAATAACTTATAATAGAATCTGCAATGGCGTTAGCTGTGTTAAACATTCCAGATTGACTGCACATCTTTTCATATTCTTTGGGGCACGGTAAAAATCCCATTTCTAGTAACACCGCCGGCGAATAAGTTTGCAAAGCCACAACATATGCTGCCTGTTCAACCTTACGTAAATCTCGTTTTGTATATTTGGCAACCCGGTTGCCTAACTCATTAGCAAAATCATAAGATTGCGGAAACCAGTAATAAACCTCTACACCATGTACAGAATTTAGATTTTTATTAAGTTCTGCTGAATTGGCATGCAACGATACATAAAAATCTGCTTTTTGCTTTTCCGCTTCTTTAAATCTCTCATCATAACCTATATGATGGTGCTCTTTGTCATCTTTATCTGTTCTTGTTAGAATCACCTTAGCGCCCAAAGATTCTAAGCGCCTTTTTACCACCTGAGCTGTTAATGCACAAATCTGGCTTTCTTTATACACATCTGGTGTCTCAGGCGCTCCTGAATCACTTACACCATGGCCAGGATCAACAGCAATTGTCATATTTTTTAACGGTTCCTCTTCTTCTCCTAGTTTTGGCTTCTTTTTAAAATATATAGCTATTTCATTATCTTTAGTGTATTCAATGTTAAATCCCCAAAAATCATCCGTATTTTTTAGCTGAAATAAAAATGTTGCCATTGAATTATTAAAATTATTTGTAATTATCAAGTTTTCAACAAATCTACTACGTTCAAATAAATTTTCATAATCGCTCATATCTATGTTAGATTGTGTATTTTCGAACGTTATTCTTAGTTGGTTATTAATTAAATCTATTGAATGCGTAAATGCAGATTTGCGATTAGAACTAATAACCACCTTCTCTGTTTTAGTTCCTCTTTTAAAAGCTATATCTGAACAGACCCCAGACTTGGGCAAATGTGGCAAAAACTGTACATTCTGCGTTGGAGTATACCCAACACCACTTATTTTTGTATAACCTCCTGCCGCAGCTCCTGCTCTGCCTGTTGTGCCGTTGCCATTCAAAATTTCTGCCACAAACTCCGAACCTTTTTTGAGCACTCCTAAAACATCATAGTTCCCTGGTGCCTCTTTTAAAACACTACTATGCACAGAGGTTATTTTAGCTGCAATTTTATTTATTCCTGGCTTTACATAAACAATGCTCCCTATGGATTCTAAGGTTTTCTCTTCATCTTCGTCGTTAATTATATATTTTACTGTACCAACAGATTTTATGCTTTTTGCTCCAATAAAATCAGTTAAATCAATTGAGCCAGAAAATTCACCTTTAGACTCTTGTGATTCCGAAAGGGAAATTACTTCTTCACCCACTTGAGCTTTAACATCCGCATTTTGAGGCGCTTTGCAAAAAACATTTAACGTCGTTCCTCTAAGTACAACACTACTCGCCGGCCAAGCAGAAAGTTTTTGCTGACGTTCGTAGTAAGCTTCTTTTTGGTTTACTTCGTAATCGGTTTCCTCACGAAAAGGCTCTGCTGCAGCAGTAACAGGAGTTTTATAATATAAATTCACCGTTTGAGAATCTTCACCTTCCTGAGTAAACTCAAAAACATTTTTGCCATAAGAAAGGTTTACTAAAACTCCAAAGCAACCATTTTTTGCACGATCAGTTACTTCTTGGCCATTCACATATAGTTCTTTTTTAGGATTTGCAGTGCCCATAATAAAGTAACTAGAACTATTAGATACAAAGTTATTCACACTCGGTGATTCAATATGCAAATTTTTTGAGATTTTTAATTTTTTACCCTTCATAATAGTTTTAAAATCATTATAATCGTATATGGTATCTTCATAAACGCCTGCAACTCCAGCCGTATTCTTTAAAAACACAGGTGGCAAAATAAAAAGCGCTAAAACACATGTAAAAACATTCATAAAAAATCTATTTTTCAACAAAATACCAATCCTTTTTATAATTTCATTAAAAAAGGGCAGCAATTCCCTGCCCCTAATAAATTACTAAAATGTATTTAAATTTACAATTGTTCTGTAAATCCAGTTTCTATTAACTTAATAAGGCCATCCACAGCCTCGTTTTCATCGTTTCCATCTGCAATTACTTTAATAGTTGCACCGCCAACAATACCAAGAGAAAGAATGCCTAGCAAGCTTTTGGCACTAACACGTTTTTCATCACGTTCAACCCAAATTGAACTTTTATATTCATTTGCTTTTTGTATAAAAAAAGTGGCTGGGCGTGCATGTAACCCTACTTGATTTCTAACTTTAACTTCTTTAATCACCATAAAAAAATTACACCCTCTTAAAACAAAATAGAATATAAAAAAATATACTATATACATTAACTATTATAACAATATTTAAAATTAAAGTCAATACTTAAAACATTCCGTCGATTTTTAACATGTATATTAAGTTTTACTATAACAACAGATCATTGATGATTTTTGAAGCTGCAAAATAACCCGCAACAGGCGGCACAAATGAAACACTCCCAGGCGGATTCAACCCTTTTGCCGGCTTTTCTGTGCTGTAAACTACATCTAATTTAGAAATGCCATTGGCTTTCAATTTTTGGCGCATAATTCTAGATACTGCGCACCCTGAACCAATTGTTTCTTTAATATCACCTAATTTAATACTCTCAGGGTGACATCTATTTCCCATGCCTAAACAAGAAACCAAATTTACATTCCTTTTATTACACTGTATAGCCAAAAAAATCTTCATTGTAATCGTGTCTATGCAATCTGCAATATAATCTGGCTCACAGCCGAATATAAATTCAGAGTTGTTCGGCAAACAAAATTCTGTGTAAGTAGTAATTTCAATATCAGGGTTTATAGATTCAAATCGTTTCTTTGCCACATCGCATTTTTTCATATTTAAAACTTTTCTTGTTGCTAAAACTTGCCGATTTAAATTTGTAAGTTCAAAACTATCTGAATCCACTAATATAAGCTTGCCAATCCCTACTCGGCACAAAGCCTCTGCACAACTGCCACCAACACCACCTAAACCTAAAACCACAACGGTTTTTTGAGATAATTTAAAAATTCCTTCTTCTCCCATTAACTTTTTAGAACGTTCAGTCCAATCGCATAGCATACTAAAAGTCGTCCTTTTTTAAATCTATTATATTTCCATTTTTAAATTCGTAATAGCCCTGAGAAGCTATCATTGCTCCATTATCTCCGCAAAATTCAAGTTCTGGCATAAAAAGATTAAAACCGTGAGTTTTACATTTTTGTTCTAGTGTGCTTCTTAACTGTTTGTTAGCACTAACACCGCCAGAAAGACACAGTTTGTTAATTTTTAGATAGAAAGCGGCCTTTATAAATTTTTCTGTTAAAATTTCAACTACCACATTCTGAAAACTTGCTGCCATATCTGCAATATCCACTTGCTCGCTACGCTGTGCCAAGTTATGAAGTGTGTTAATCACTGCTGTTTTTAGGCCAGAAAAACTAAAATCGAACTCACAGCCCTCAACTTTTGGATGTGGCAAACCATACCTTTTTGAATTTCCTAACGCTGCTAATTCATCAATTTTCTTTCCTGCTGGGTATTCTAATCCTAAGGCACGACCAACTTTATCAAACGCTTCACCCGCTGCATCATCGTGAGTTGTTCCAATAATCTTATAAGAGGTATAAGTTTTTACTAACAATATACTAGTATGCCCACCAGATACTGTTAAGCACAAAAAAGGTGGCTCTAGTTCTGGGTAAGTAATATAGTTTGCCGCAATATGCCCCATAATATGATCCACCGCTACAATTGGTTTATTGTAATAAAAAGCTAAAGCTTTAGCAAAATTAACACCCACAAGTAATGAACCAATTAACCCCGGCTTTGTGGTAACAGCAATAACATCAACACCTTCTGCAGAAAGTGCAGCTCGCGCCAGTGCTGACTCATAAACATTAACAATTTCTTCAATCTGCCTTCTAGATGCCAGTTCAGGAATAACTCCACCATACTTCGCATGTTCATTAGCTTGAGAATAAATGGAATTTGCCAGCACTGTTCGGCCATCTTCAACAATTCCACATGCTGTTTCATCACAAGAAGTTTCTATTCCTAAAACCTTCATTACAGATCACAATTCCTTTTACTCCAAAAATTATAAATTGCAACATTATGCGTTGCCTCTTTACAAATAACTTCTTTAAATTTTGACTTAATTTGCCTTACAAGTTCTGGTATTACAACATTTTCTGTATTAAAATGCCCAGCATCCACAAGCCCTATTATATTAGCTTCTGCTTCATACCAAGAACTATGTTTAACATCTCCTGTAACTAACACATCAGCTTTTGCCGCAACTGCATCTTGCAACATAAACGCTCCAGAGCCACTGCTGCATGCAACTGTTTTTATTTTTTTGCCAGTTGGAAAATAATACTTAATAAAGTCTGTGCCTAAACTATTGGAAACTTTCTCTAAAAATTCAGATTGTTCAAGCTCTTCATCTAGCTCACCAAGCCGGCCACAAAAGAATCCAAATTCATTTCTAAGGCTTCGGGCATTTTTTAAGTTGAGCGCTTTACCCAAGTAAAAATTTACTCCATATTCTGCCACATCTAGGTTCGTGTGCGCACAAATAACACTTATATTATGCGCAATAAGAATGCTCAGCATTCCGCCTAGTTTAATTTTTGCCAATGGCTTAAAGATAACTGGATGATGGCATACAATCAAATTAACACTTTCATTAACCGCTTGTTCTAAAACCGCTTTGCTAAGATCTAATGCCACTAAAATTTTGCTTACATCATATTCCATATTGCCAACCAAAAGACCAACATTATCCCAATTTTCAGCGTCTTCAAAAGGAGCAATATTATTTATATAACTATAAATATCTCTTACTTTTATCATAAAAAGCTCCTATGTTTTACTTTTTTGTGGTTTTAAAATTAAAAAAATTAAAACAGCTGACCCTAAAGAAACACAAATATCTGCAAAATTAAACACGGCAAAATGCAAAAACCTTAAATCTATATAATCAACAACAAACCCGCGAAATATTCGGTCAAACAAGTTACCTAGCCCGCCGCCAACCACAAAAGCCATTGCAATTTTAGAACTAAATTTAATCTCACTAAACAGCAACAGCCAAACTGCACAAATTAATACAAAAACAGTTAAAACAAGCAATACCACACGGTGATCAACACCTATTCCAAATGCAGCTCCATTATTTTTTACTAAAGTTAAATTAACTGCATTGCCTATTATTCCAACAGGAACTTCGTTCAAATATTGCAATGCTAACAATTTTAACAATTGATCTATAATAGGGAGTAAAATTAAAATCGAAACAATTAATAACAAATAAAATCGTCCTTTTTTAAATTTATTTTTATAAAAACATATATCTCTCTAAACTTGAACAAGCAAATTAAGAGAGAACATTTAATTTAATATTTAATCTGATTTTTTATTTTTTAAATAACGAATGTTTTTTTTCTTTTTTATCTTTATCTGAAGTAATGTCATGCCCTTCGCCAAATTTAAGCACACCAAATTTAGAAACAATGTCACCATCTTCGTTAGTGCTTACATTAATAAAACGCTTTTCAGATATACTTTTATTTTTTAAACTGCTAACTTCTTTAATATTCATCTGCTTTGTAACTGGTTCATTTCTATCTGGCTTTTCCATTTCTAAACTTAGCTCTTCTTTTATCTCTTTATTTTCAACAAATAGTTCATCTGCTGGCAAATTTTCCATCTCTTTTGGCATATCTGGCATTTTACTAATTAAATCTAAATGAGATTTATAGATATTGCTGATTTTGGTTTTAAAACCTGCAACTTCTCTTTGCATGCGTAACAAAGCGTTTTGCTCCTTAGAGATCTGCATTTTAATATTAGAAACTGAATTTTCAGCTTTGCTTTTAGCTTCCCTTAAAATAGAATTGGCTTGTTCTTTAGCTTTTTCGATAATATTATCGCCTAATTTTTTAGCCTCAATTAAAACACTGCTAACACTATCTTCAGCATTTCTATATTCTTCAATTTTATTAGCTAGCACGTTTATCTTCTGCTCTAGAATTTCATTTTCTTCACAAAGTCTTCTATATTCTTCTGAAATTTGAGCAAAAAAGCTGTCAACATCTTCTATTTTATAGCCAAACATAGCTGTTTTTTCGAATTTTTTATTCAAAATATTTGAAGGTTTTAGCACAAAATTGACCTCCTAATTAAAATTATTTTGTTTTAAAAAAGCCTTCGGTACCTTCTATTTCGTCTAGCAAATTACCCATAATATCTACATTATATGGTGTGATTATATATGTGCTGTTTGCCACTTTTTTAATTTGGCCATCATTTGCATAAGCAACACCACTTAAAAAGTCTAGCAAACGTCTAGATATATCTTTATTAGTTGATTCTAAATTCAAAACTACGGTATGCTTTGAATTTAAGTTGTCTGCTATTTCTGCAGCATCTTCATATTTTTCTGGCTTAACTAACACCACCTGCAACTGAGTGGTGGTATTTACACTCAGTACTTTGTTCGGCCCTTCTGACTTGTCATATTTAGGTGCTCGTTCGCTTTTATTTATAAAACCAACATCTTCAGCTTCATAATCTTCTGGGTCCATTCCCATTATATTTTTTAGTTTGTCCATCATGCCCATAGTTAAAACCTCCAACACAATTAAACTTTACATAAACCGATACTTTGCATTTTTCTAATTTAAAACAATTCGCTACTTTATATTATCTCTCTTTTTTTAAAAAAAGTCAACACTAAACCACAAATTGTCTAGATATTTTTTAAAATTACTCGTCTAGTTTTAAAATAGACATAAAAGCCTCTTGCGGAACATCTACGCTGCCGAATTTTCTCATTCTTTTTTTACCCTCTTTTTGTTTTTCTAGTAGTTTCTTTTTACGAGAAATATCCCCACCATAACATTTTGCCAAAACATCTTTACGCAGCGCTTTAATAGTTTCTCGTGCAATAACTTTTCCGCCAATTGCAGCCTGCACTGGGATTTCGAACAACTGCCTTGGTATTTTTTCTTTTAATTTTTCTGCCAATTTCCTTCCCCTAGGCACAGCCCTATCTGCATGCACTATAAACGATAAAGCATCTATTACTTCACCATTGAGTAGAATATCCAATTTAACCAGTTTAGACTCTTTATAATCTGCCAATTCATAATCAAAAGAGGCATACCCTTTGGTTCTAGATTTTAGCGCATCAAAAAAATCATATATCACTTCGTTAAGAGGTAGCAAATATTTAATTTCAACTCGCTTGGTATCGATATATTTTGTATTCTCATAAATTCCTCGCCTGTTCTGGCACAATTCCATAATACTTCCCATAAACTCAACTGGAGAAAATATAACAGCTTTTATAAACGGTTCATAAGCCTTATCAATTGTAGCCTGGTCAGGGTAGTTTGTGGGATTATCTATATATATTTCATCACCATTGGTCAGTTTTAACTTATAAACAACACTAGGCGTTGTGGTAATTAATTCCATATCATATTCTTGTTCTAACCGCTCCTGAATAACCTCCATGTGCAACAAGCCTAAAAAACCACACCTAAAACCAAAACCTAATGCTGCTGATGTCTCTGGTGTAAAACTTAAAGATGCATCATTTAATTGCAGTTTTTCTAAAGATTCTTTTAGCTCTGCATATCTTGCGCCATCTGCCGGGTAAATACCACAAAACACCATAGGCACTGCTTTTTTATAACCAGGTAACGGGTTTTCAGCAGGGTTTTCACTAGAAGTTACTGTATCTCCCACATTTGTATCTGCCAAACTTTTTATACTTGCAGCAATATACCCTACCTGCCCTGCCGCAAGAAATTCTGTAGGCTTTAACTCTTTGGGTGTCATTATCCCTACTTCCACAACATTAAAGCAAGCATTAGATGCCATCATCTTAATACCCATTCCAGGCTTAACCATGCCATTCATAACCCTAACATAAATAATAACACCTTTATACGCATCATAAACTGCATCAAAAATTAAAGCAGAAAGCGGTGCATCTTTGTCTCCTTTAGGCGGTGGAATTAATTCAACTATCTGCTCTAAAACCAAAGGAACATTTAACCCGGACTTCGCTGAAATTTTAGG
This sequence comes from Oscillospiraceae bacterium, assembly GCA_017414435.1. Taxonomy (GTDB): domain Bacteria; phylum Bacillota; class Clostridia; order Oscillospirales; family Ruminococcaceae; genus RGIG1955. The sequence goes on along the minus strand of JAFQMN010000006.1, from coordinate 26,237 downwards.
GGCATTTTCAGCTGGCAGCAGTAAAATATCTTCTATCTCTTTGCATACTCGTTCTGGGTCAGCAGATGCTAAATCAACTTTATTCAAAACCGGCAAAATTTCTAATCCATTATCCATTGCAAGGTAAGCGTTTGCCAAAGTTTGTGCCTGCACCCCCTGAGTAGCATCAACAACCAAAACTGCTCCTTCACACGCCATTAGCGCACGAGATACCTCATAGTTAAAATCAACATGCCCTGGAGTATCTATTAAGTTAAAAGTATATTCTTTGCCATTTTTAGCACAATAAACCAAGCTAACTGCTCTAGCTTTAATTGTTATACCACGTTCTTTTTCAATCTGCATATCATCAAGCAACTGGCTTTCCATTTCTCGCGCAGAAACTGCTGATGTCAGCTCAAGAATTCTATCTGCCAAAGTCGATTTTCCATGATCTATATGTGCAATAATACAAAAATTTCTTATATTACTGCTATCAAAATTTTGTGCCATAAACACCTCTAAAAAATCACATTAATTTTTGCTACTTTTTATAAAATCCACAAACAACGGATGAGGGGTATCGAGTCTAGATTTAAATTCCGGATGAAATTGTGTGGCAATAAACCATTTTTGTGTTGGCAATTCAATAATTTCAACCAAGCGTTCATCTGGAGAAATGCCACAAAACTTCATTCCACTTTCTTCAAAGATTTTCCTATACGAATTGTTAAATTCATACCTATGCCTATGCCTCTCATATATCAGCTCTTGCGTATAAATATCTTTTACCTTAGCACCATCAATAAGCTTGCACGGGTAAAGCCCCAAACGCATTGTGCCACCTTTATTTTTTAAATTCTCCTGGCTCGCCATAATATCTATCACAGGGTTCTGACAATCTTTATCAAACTCTGTGGAATTTACATCACTTAGTTTTAATATATTTCTTGCAAATTCAATTACAGCCATCTGCATTCCCAAACATATTCCAAAAAATGGAATATTATTTTCTCTTGCATATTTTATAGATGTAACCATGCCTTCAATGCCACGCTGGCCAAATCCTCCGGGTACAATAATTCCTTCACAATCTTGTAGCATTTCTTTTACATTAGCTTCTGTTAAAAGTGATGAATCAATCCATTTTATACATACATCTACATTATTAACAACACCTGCATGGCGCAACGCTTCCACAACAGATAAATACGCATCTTGTAAGGCAATATATTTTCCAACTAACCCAATTTTTACAGTGTTTTTAAGTGCTTTTGCTTTTTTTACCATACCTTCCCATTTTTCAAGTTGTGGCTGCCTATCTTCTAACCCCAGATGAGTACACACTGATCTACCTAAACCCTCTTCTTCTAGCATTAAAGGCACTTCATATAAATTGTCTATTGTGCTATTTTGAATTATATCTTGCTTATTAACATTGCAAAATAGTGCTAATTTATCTTTTATATCTTCTGGAATCGGAACATCAGCTCGGCATACTAAAACATCCGGAGTAATTCCAATCGATCTCAACTCTTTAACACTGTGTTGAGTCGGCTTAGATTTTAATTCCCTAGAGCCACCAATATATGGTATTAAAGTTACGTGTATATACATTACATCATTTTTGTGCTCGCTGCCAACCTGCCTAATTGCCTCCAAAAACGGCAAGATCTCAATGTCTCCAACTGTGCCGCCAATTTCTGTAATAACTATATCGGCATTAGTAGTTTTACCATAGTTATATACCTTTTCTTTAATTTCGTTTGTAATATGAGGAATTACTTGAATTGTGGAACCCAAATAATCTCCTCTGCGCTCTTTGTTTAACACACTTTGGTAAATCTTGCCTGTTGTTATATTGGAATCAGACGATAAATTTTCATTTAAAAAGCGTTCATAATGCCCCAAATCTAAGTCTGTTTCTGCACCATCATCGGTAACAAAAACCTCACCGTGCTGATAAGGGCTAATTGTTCCCGGGTCAACATTAATATATGGATCAAACTTTTGAATAGTTACCGAATAACCCCTTGCCTTTAATAACTTCCCTAAAGAGGCAGCTGTTATCCCCTTTCCCAAACCAGAGACAACTCCACCTGTTATAAAAATATACTTTGTATTACTCATAAACTTCCTTTCTCCTAACTAAATTTTTTAAAATCAATATGTAGCTCTTCCACTAAGAGGTTAGCAAGCATTGCAAAATTTTGCAAAGTTAACTGCTCTGGCCTAATTTGCAAATCAAGACCACAAATATTTAATATACTAGAAAATTCATTTTTATTCAAGCCCAAATATACACACAAAGAGTTTAAAAGTGTTTTTCTTCTCTTTTTAAAACTTTCTATAATCAAAGCAAAGAACAAATTTTCATCTACAACCTTAACAGCTGGCTGTTGCAACATATCAAACTTAACCACAGCCGAATCCACTTTAGGAATAGGTCTAAAATTCCCTTTTGGCACATTAAACAACTTTTTAGGCTTACTATAATACCAAAGCGGATAACTAATTGCTCCGGTATTTTTAGTACCTGGCTTTGCACAAAACCTTTCAGCCAACTCTTTTTGCAACATAACTGTTATCGCTTTAATTCCTAAACCTGGCTTCAGCAAATTCATTATTATAGGAGTGCTTATATAATATGGTAAATTGGCAGCAACTACCACATTTAAATTGGCAAACTCTTCCTTAATAATTTTACTCATATCCTGCTTTAAGATATCCCCATGAATAATTTTTACATTGCTTATATTATTTTGCAATAAATTGCGCTCAAGCTGCAAAATAAGCTGCTCATCAATTTCTACAGCAACAACTTTTTTAAAAAGAGGTGCTAATTTTTTAGTTAGTGCCCCATAAGCAGGCCCAATCTCAATAACACCGCAATCACCTTCAGCCAAACTTGCCTCTGCAATTTTTTGTGCAATTGCCTCACTAATTAAAAAATTTTGCCCTAAAGACTTTTTAGCGTAAAATACTGGCAAATCCTCTTGTACCTTCATAAAACAAACACCCTATTTAAAAACAAAAAACTATTAAACTTAAACATCAAAATCAAACAAAGCTTGTGCAAACTTTTCTGGTTCAAAAGGCTCTAAATCAGATATTCCTTCACCTAAGCCTACATATTTAATAGGAACCCCTAATTCATCACATATAGAAAGCACCATGCCACCTTTTGCCGTACCATCTAACTTAGTGAGTATTATTCCCGTTATTTCCATAACGTTTTTAAACTCTTGCGCTTGAGCTACTGCATTCTGCCCGGTTGTGGCATCTAAAACCAATAATATTTCAACTACTGTTTGTGGGCAAAATTTATCTATAATTCGCTTCATCTTTTCTAATTGCGCCATAAGATTTTTTTTATTGTGCAACCTTCCTGCTGTATCACATATTAAAACATCATATTCAGATGCTTTAGCCAACTTAATTGCTTCATAAACCACAGCACTAGGATCGCTGGTGCTTTCATTCTTAACCAAAAAAACTCCGGCACGGTCAGCCCACACTTCTAGTTGCGCAACTGCTGCATCCCTAAAGGTATCTGCCGCTGCAACAATAACCCGCTGCCCATTGTTTTTTAAACTATAAGCCAACTTGCCAATAGTTGTAGTTTTACCAACTCCATTAACTCCAACCACTAAAATCACCTTGTCTGGCTTGCTCAAACTGTCATTAAAAACTGAATCAGAATCTTGCGAATCTGTGTTTAATATTTGTGTAATAATTCTTATAAACTCCGGCTTTAAATCTGCTGTATTTTCAATTTTGTTTGTTTTTGCTGCTTTTTTTAATTCTTTGCTAATCTTCTGTGAAGTAATAACCCCCACATCAGATATTATAAGCGCTTCTTCAAGAGCCTCGAAAAATTCATCATCTATTTTACAATCAAGATTAAGCACCTTTTCTATATTTTTAGTAATAGTTTCGCTTGTCTTCTTTATACCATTTTTTAACTTCTCTAAAAGTCCCATAATCCACCGCCTTAGCTTAAAACTAATAATGGTGCCCCATTAACTCCAGAACTTTTTTCGCTGCCTGCTGCTCTGCTTCTTTTTTACTCTTCCCTGTTCCAGACCCCAAAACAACACTTTTTGTGTTAAGGCATACATTAATAGTAAATTTTTTATTATGGTCTGGCCCACTTTCTTTTGCCAAAATATATTCCAAATGTTCCTCCGGGTTTTGCTGTATTATTTCTTGCAGAATAGTCTTATAATCTTCAAACATTGCATTTTTATTATTTTTTAGCATTTCTTCAACAAACGGCAGAACAAATTGTGTTGCAGAATCTAACCCACCATCTAAATATATAGCAGCAATAATTGCTTCAAAAGTATCTGCCATAATAGAGGGTCTTTCGCTTCCATGCCCACTGCGTTCCCCTTTACCAAGCAAAATATAATCATTTAAACTAATTTTTTGTGCAAAACGATACAACGCCTTTTCACAAACAAGAAAAGAACGCATTCTAGTAAGCTCACCCTCCGAATATTGTGGAAAGCGATTAAAAAGATAATTTGAAACAATCAGCCCCAAAACTGTATCACCTAAAAATTCTTGACGTTCATTACTTTGTATTTTGCTTTTACTTTCATTAGCATACGAAGAATGAACTAAAGCCGTTTTCAAATATTGTTTATTTTTAAAAACATACCCTATTTTTTCTTCCAATACTTCCATAATATTAATTCCTCTTTCGGCATCAAATAACATCTTTGCCTCCTAATTGTTACTTTACCCTGCCATTTCCACTCCTTGCAGAATTGCATTTTTTATAGCAATTTCATTTGCATTTCCGTGCACTTTAATCACTGGCTTTAAAAGCCCTACCAAAGGCGCCCCGCCAAAATTAGATGGATCTAATTTACTTTTTAGTTTTAAAAATTTGTTCTTAAGAATAGCAGCGGCAAATTTAGTAAAAATATTCGAATAAAAAACATCTTTTATCTGCAGAAATAAAAATTTGCTCGTTGCCTCGGTAGATTTTAGCAAAATATTTCCACTAAATCCGTCAGAGACTAAAACATCACACTCGCCTGCAAAAGCTGCTTGTGGTTCAATATTCCCTACAAAATTAACATCTAAACTATCAGAGAGCAATTTAAAAGTTTCTCTTTGTAAATCCGTTCCTTTAATTGCTTCTTCTCCTATATTTAAAATACCAACCCGTGGCTTAGCTACTTTATAAATTTTTTGCATCAATTCACTGCCAATAACTGCAAACTGCTGCAACATCAAAGGCCGGCAGTCATAATTTGCACCAGAATCTATAAGCATAAACTTGCCAGTTTTAGATGGAAACACTGTTGCAATTGCGGGTTTCTTAATTCCGGGCAGCCGCTTCACAATCAAAGAACCACCCACAACCAACGCGCCTGTGCTGCCCGCACTAATAAAAACATCCCCTTTTCCTAAAGAAAGTAACTTTAGTCCTACAGCCATACTACAATTAGAACGCTTTTTCATAATATCCATCGGTGGATCATCAAAAGAAATCACATCCGGTGCATCAACAATATCTATTCCATTAAGGGAAATATTATTGTCAAGCGCAACTTTCTTTATAATTTCTTCATTTCCCACACAGGTTATATTCACACCTTTTAGTTCGCCTAAAGCCAGCATACAACCTTTTAACACACAAAGCGGAGCATTATCCCCTCCAAAAGCATCAATTATCACACGCAAGATCTTTTCGCCCCTCTAATATTAGTTTATTTTTTTAATTATACCAAAAATCAGATACATTTGCAAATTCCCAAATATATTGAAAATATAACAATTTCTTTCCATTATAAACATTTATTTTAAATAAATATATTGTATTTTTGTATTTCTTGTTGTATAATAATTTTAAGTTGATTATTATAATTTGAATATGTTGTCTATAATTAAATAATTAATTCCTTTTAGAGGTGATGTTTATGCAGATTTGTAATAGCTTTAAGCGTATTGTTATTTGTTTTTTAAGTTGTTTAATACCCCTTGCACTTACTGGTTGCCGGCAAAAATCACAAGAGATCTCTTTTAGTGATATTAGAGCGGGTGGAGAACTAATTGTTTTAACCAATGCATACTTTGAACCATATGAATATTACAAAAACAACGAAATCGTTGGAGTAGATATTAGCATAGCCAAACTAATCGCCGAACGTTTAGGGTTAAAACTAAGAGTTAAAGATATGAATTTTGACGATATTTTAATTGATCTAACTAATAACAAAGGCCATATCGCTATGGCAGGCATCACTTTAACCGAAGAGCGCGAAAAAGCCTTTGCACACTCAATTCCATATGCAGAATCTAATCAAAGAATATTAATAAATGCCGATATTCATTCAGATATTAAAAAACTAGATGACCTTGTTGGTAAAAAAATTGGCGTTGTGGTTGGCACAACTTCAGACGTTTTTATTTCTAATCAAGTTAAAGAAGGAGCTTTTGCAGAGTCTGAAGCACAAACAACAGTTGCTCAATATAAAGATTTAGAGCCAACAAAAGAGGCACTAGAAAATGGAGATGTAGATGCAGTTATATTAGATTCCTTAACAGCACAACGCATAAATAAAGTCCATCCAAATTTAGTTGTGTTGGCACCAATTTTGGGCAACGAAGAATATGTTTTTGTTTATAATAAAAACATGTCTCAGGAATTTATTAATATAATAGATAATATAATTACAGAAATAAAGCGTAATGGCACATTAGATTCATTTTATGAAGATAATTAAAAATATAAATTAACTGCTTTTTTATTCTTACATAAATTATGCAGCCATATGGTTAAGAAAGGAAATTATGGAGAGTTTTTTAGAACATTTATATTCTAGTTTTATTACCGAGCAACGTTATATGTTAATTTTACATGGTCTTTTTAACACCTTAATAGTAACATTGGGGGCGTTGGTTTTTGGTTTTGTTTTGGGCACTTTAATTGCTTTAATAAGATCAAGTTACCATTTTAGTAAAAGACTTCGTATTTTAAACGCCTGTGCTACTTGTTTTGTTTATATTTTGCGTGGCACACCGGTGTTAGTGCAGCTTTTAATAATGAAAAACGTAATTTTTGCCCATTTAAAATGCCCCAGTATCCTAATTGGTATTTTTGCTTTTGGGCTAAATTCAAGTGCCTATGTTTCCGAAATAATACGTTCCGGCATTCTGGGAGTAGATATTGGTCAATACGAAGCTGGTATATCTTTAGGGTTCAGCAGCGCACAAACTTTAAAATTAATAATAATTCCACAAGCAATTAAAAATTCCTTGCCATCTTTAATCAACGAATTCAGCTCCTTGTTAAAAGAGACTGCAATTCTCGGCAATATAGCCATAATGGATCTAACACATGCTGCCGGAGTTATAATGTCGCGCACATTTTTACCTTTGGTTTATTTTGTTGTAGCCGTAATTTACCTAATTATCGTGTCTATTGTTTCTTTATTTTTAAATAGATTCCAAAAGAAGTTGTTAAATCAACATTCCGGGGGTTAAAAACATGCAAAATATAATATCCGTAAAGCATTTGTTTAAAACATTTAATAGCATGCCTATTTTAAAAGATATAAATCTAGATATAGCTCAAGGGGAAAGAATTGTAATTACCGGCCCCTCAGGTTCTGGCAAAAGCACTCTTTTAAGATGCCTTAACTTGCTAGAAACACCTACCAAGGGCGATATATATTTTATGGGGCAAAACATTTTAGATCCACATTGTGATATTCATAAAGTGCGTCAAAAGATGTGTATGGTGTTTCAACAGTTCAATTTATTTTTAAATTTTTCTGTAATAGATAACATAACATTAGCACCAATAAAACTGCTTGACAAAGATCCAACACAAGCCAGATATGAAGCCCGCAACTTACTAGAGCGATTTGGCTTGTTAAATAAAGCTGAATATTACCCTTCTAAGCTTTCTGGCGGGCAAAAACAGAGGGTAGCAATTCTTAGAGCACTTGCTATGTCGCCCACTGTAATGCTGTTCGATGAACCAACATCAGCTTTAGATCCTTTTATGAAAAACGAAGTGCAAAATTTAATAAATGTTTTAGGGCAAGAAAACATGACAATGATAATTATAACACACGATATGGATTTTGCTAAAAACATTGCAACCAGAATATTTACTATAGAAACCCACCAGCTTATACCGGTTCAATAATAATGTTTTAAGGGGTTGACTTTTTTACAATAAACGTCTATAATAATTAAGTATTTATATTTAACTGATATTAAAACAATTAAGGAGTTGTATAAACATGGCAGTGCCAAAAAGAAAAGTATCCAAAGCAAGAAAGAATAAAAGAAGATCAAATGTTTGGAAGTTATTACCTTTAAACCTTGTAAAATGCCCACAATGCAAAGAATTTAAATTACCGCACAGAGTCTGCAAAAACTGTGGCTATTATAATGGTAAAGAGGTTGTAAAAATAGATTCTGCAAACTAATTTTAAAGGGGCTATTCGGGTTAATTCCTTAAAGCCTCTTAATTTTATTTATTAAATTTTTGCAATGTAAAAAAGGAGGATAATTAATGTCTACTCCTACTCCGCATATTAACGCTAATAAAAATGATTTTGCACCAACTGTTTTAATGCCTGGTGACCCATTACGCGCTAAATTTATAGCAGAAAACTTTTTAGAAAATGTGAAATTAATCAACAAAGTAAGGGGCATTTTAGGCTATGTTGGTTATTATAAAGGTCATAAAATTTCTGTAATGGCCAGTGGTATGGGCATTCCATCAATCTGTATATATTCATACGAGCTTTATAATTTTTATAACGTGCAAAATATAATTAGAATTGGCACAGCCGGCGCTATAGATCCAGACCTTCAGCTTTTTGATATAGTTATTGGCTCTGGTGCTTGCACAGATTTAAACTATTCGCACCTGCTTGGTATAGATGGTATTTTTGCCCCAATTGCATCATACAATTTAGTTTCTAATGCTGTTGAAGTTACAAAAGAGTTAGATTTAAGATTCAAAGTCGGTAATCTATTATCTTCATCCATGTTCTATTCCGAAAACACAGAAACATTGCAAAAGTGGCAATCGTTCGGTGTTTTAGCGGTAGAAATGGAGGCGGCAGGGCTTTATTTAAATGCTGCACAAGCTAAAAAAAGTGCACTTTGCATTTGCACTATTTCAGATATTCCGGCAACTGGCGCAAGTTTAAATTCAGAGCAACGGCAAAATAACACAGAAACTATGGTAAAAATAGCATTAAACACCGCAATTAAAACCGAAGAAAGTATAAACTAAATAAACATCCCCCAGCTATGCCGGGGGGATGTTACTATTATGTCTAATATATTCCTTTTTATCGTCACTATTTTGTCATATAGTTTAAGTCTTCATTATTACCGGCACTGCCGGTAGTATTTTAAGAATAAATAAGATCTCTTAAAATGAGATCTTATTTTATTTTTAGATTTTCAATTTTATTTCTTGTTCTTCTTTGTTGCTAATGCGCCCGCTGCTAACGATGCTAATGCCATTGTTCCAAAGAGTCCTGCTACAGCTGTTGCTCCTGTTGCTGCCACACCATTTGTTGCGTTTGCACTTACCTCTCCGCTTGTTGATTTCTCATCTGGTGTTGCTTCTTCTACCAATATTTCTTCCACTGTACCTTCCGTTGTTAATGCACCGTTGCCTGCTGTAGCTGCTACTGCTGCGTCTTCTGTTGTAGCTTCTTCGCCTTCCACTCTTTCCTCTTCCCCTTCAGCCTTTTCTTTTTCCTCTTCTTCGTCTTCTGCTTCGTCCTCGTCTTCTTCCTCTTCGTCATCTTTATCTTCTTCATCAGAAGCTCCTTCAGTATCTTCTATGTTGAGTTTATCCTTAGAGATCATAAAAACAGTATCATCTTCTATGTTTACTTTTTTTGGATTTATTGTAAAGACAACATTCCCGCCTTCTATTTTCCCTTTTATTGCTTGTTCAGAATCAACTGCACCATCACTTGCAGATGCTTTTGCCTCCGCTTTCTTAGCTGCAGCTTTCTTTTCCTTCAAAGCTTCTAACTTTTCTTCTGTTGTTAAATAGATAATAACTGTTTTACCATCATCTTGCTCGCTGATTTTGCCTCCTATTAAGTCTAGCGGTATCGTTACTTCAACAGGGCCAGTTGAAACATCATTCATTTTAAAAAGAGCTATATCATTTTTGGAATCGCCATTTTTATCTTCTGGTGCATAAAGGGTATTTGCATTATCATCTTCATATACCTCAGCCGTTACTTTCCGTGCTCCAGTTCTCATCTGTTTAGAGTTTTCTAAAGTTAATACTATTGGATTGCCTGTTTTTGAGCCGGTTGGCAATATATTAATAGTAAATTCCCCTGTACCCGATTTTATAATCTCTGACACTGCATCTTTTGTAAATGTGAACCCGTTTGGAACTGTTTGATCTTCGCTGACATTTATATCTATAGAACCAGTTTTAGAAACTGTGCCAGAAAACGGAACTTCTTGTGTTTTTCCTGCTGATGTAATCTTTAATGTGCCTTTAACTGGTGTGTCTTTTGCTACGGTGTTTGCCACAAACTCTATTATCAACGGCGTTACAACCTCGCCATTTTCATCGTTAATATAAACTTTAGTATCTTCAACTTTTCTTACTGCAACGGCATTTTCACCTGCGCTGAACGAAGCTTTAACCTCGTAGTCATCTGTTCTGTTTAAGTTGGTGGTTTTTGTTGCGCCTGCACCTAGCCATTTTATATTTATTGCTCCAGTGTTAACAGCCTCTCGCCCCGCTGCATCTACTATGCCCTGTGCTGCGTCTCTTGCTGCTTGTGCAACATTTGCTGCGTTTACTAGTGCTTGCTGAGCAGCTGCTTGTGCTGCATCGGCTGCTTCTGCATCTGTTAGGAAGTTTTTGGCTCTATATAAAAAGTATTCATCCATCCATTTACAAAAGTTTTTTGCCTGATCCTCTGTAGTTGCAGTTTGAGCTAAAACCCTGACAGGGGTACGAATATCATCAACATTTGCTTTGCGTTCCGTAAGGAACGTGTTCCCAACATCCAGAGCACCTGCATGACCTGCAACATCAGCGGTGTCCATATGTGCACCAGGTTGTACCAAACCATCTGGGTTAGGGAGAACTTGGCCTACCACTAGCATAGCATCAGTAATTGGTACTGCAGCCCCCAAATCTAAAGCAGGGTTTGGTGCGCCAGTGAAATCTTGTACACCGTTAACTGTTGTATAAGCAGAGCCAACCACTTTATACCTATGCGCATCTAAAACTGCCATGCCAGCTTGAGTAAAAGTGTCTTCATCTGCCACACAAATACCTACTCTGCAGTTTGTTGCAGCATTTCCGGTTCCATCGTGAGCTTGTGTAAGCACCCTTCTTATTCTATTATTTGTGCTAGTTGCATCAGCGTCTTTATCACCTAAATTAGCCGCAGCATCGCCTGCTACCCATGCATTTCTGCCCTCTAAACCAGATTCACGCATTGCTTTATTTTCGGCCTCAATAAGGGCTCTAACAGCATTATATAGGTCCTCTGGGATCTGCTTGCCCGTCATTTCACCTTTAACTTTTGCCATTATCTCTACTGCTTTTTTTAACGCCTTAGCATAGCTTAATGCACCATTAACATCTGTAATTGCACGGGCACCTGGGCCTTGCTGCGCAGCATTCAATGCCAGAGTTGCTGCTTGCAAATCCGCTTGCATTTGTTGCACAGCTGCGTTATCTGCTGCTGGTCTTGCGTCTGTCCAAGTATCTCGGTTTGCTACTGCATTATCTAATTCTTGCTGCCTTTGTGCAAGAGTTGCCTGTGCATTTGCCCTAGCTTCGTTTGCATCGTTTGCTGCCAAGCCGTTAAGAAACTCATCTTTTACTGCAAACATAAACCTTTGGGTTGCGGTGTTGCCTGCGCTAAGGTTAAGGTTAATTGCATCTGCATCCGCTGCTGCAGCGGCAATGTTTTTGTTGTTTGCATTTTGGGTAACTGTGTATACCCGCAAGTTGCCGGTTGATGTTGTAAATTTGTATGCTGTTGCGTTCACAGCTGCCGAAAACATGCCAGAAACCATTGTTGACGCCAAAAGCAACGATAAATTATTTTTGTAATTCATTGTAAAACTGCCTCCATATACCTTTTGTTATTATTCACATTATAATTATAATAAACTGTAACTAATTTGTAAATACCCCCCCCCGAAAAAAATGTAAACTTTTTATGAACTTTCTTTGTTTTGGCTTTATAATCGTATATTTTACGCACAAAAAAGTTATTAACATTTGTTCCACGTGGAACAAAATTGAAAAAATCTTTTAATAAAGCCGCAAACTTAAGTTTTTTTGTATATTTTAAAAAAACTAAGAATAGTAACACCCCCGCTGCGCGGGGGTGTTACTATTCTGAATTTAAAAGCAGCAAATTCCATTTTTTTGTACTTTTTTGAAAATTAGTAAATTAAAAATCCCCCACTATGCAGGGGATTTTTATATTCTGATAAAAAGCCGTAGAATACCGATTTTTACAAATCAATTGATTTTGATGTTTTTTGGGTATTTTTTGATTGTTTTTGGGGTGTTTTGGGTGCGTTTTGCAAATCGGCTTTTTTGTTTAAAACTTTTGTATGGTATTACTAAATATTGTTATTCAGAGAGTTTGCTGCTGCTACCGCACAAGAAACTGTTGCTCCAACCATTGGATTGTTGCCCATACCGATAAAGCCCATCATCTCTACATGGGCAGGGACCGAAGAGGAACCGGCGAATTGAGCGCTACAATGTGTGCGGCCTAGTGTATCTGTAAGGCCATAAGAAGCTGGGCCGGCCGCTATGTTATCTGGGTGAAGGGTACGGCCTGTGCCTCCGCCTGAGGCAACTGAAAAATAGTTTAGGTTGTTTTCGAATGTGTATTTTTTATACATGCCCGCTACAAGGTGTTGGAATCTAACCGGGTTTGTGGAGTTGCCGGTGATTGAAACATCCACCTCTTCGTGCTTCATGATTGCAACACCCTCTTGGGCATCGTTTGCGCCGTAAACTTTAATCTCTCCTCTTTTTGTGTTAGAAAATTTATATTCTTTTATTATATCAAGTTCATCTGTTTGGAAGTTGAAGTTAGTTTGAACATATGTAAAGCCATTTATTCTAGAAATTATATAAGCTGCATCTTTACCTAAGCCGTTTAAAATTACCCTAAGTGGTGTTGTGCGCACTTTATTTGCCGCCTCTACAATACCAATTGCGCCCTCTGCTGCCGCAAATGATTCGTGACCGGCTAAAAAGCAGAAGCATTTTGTTTGTTCGTTAAGCAGCATTCCGGCAAGGCGGCCATGACCAAGACCTACAAGTCTTATGTGTGCAACGGAGCCTGGGGTGCAAAATGCCTGGAGACCTTCACCTATTATATTTGCAAGCTCTGAGGCATTTTTTTTGTTTGAATTTAAGGCCGCTGCTGTGCCCAATGTGTAGGCCCATACTGCATCGTCGAATGCGATGGGTTGAATATTTTTTATAATTTTTTGCACGTCAATTCCACGGGCATTACATAATTCTTTTGCTGCCTCTAAGCTTTTTAGGTTGTATTTTTGCAAGCATTTTTCTACCGACTCTTGGCAGCTTTGTTTATTAAGCATCTCTAACATTTTTCTCACCTCTTATTCTTTTCTTGGATCTATATATTGTACTGCATCATTAAAACGACCATGTTGCTTTATATTATTTTCGTAAGCTTTTTGTGGCCCTATGCCTTGTTTGATTTCATCTAGCATTGCACCAACGTTTATTGATTCGTAGCCGATAACTTCTTTGTTGGAATCTAGCGCTAATTTTGTGATGTAGCCCTCGGTTAGTTCTAGGTAGCGGACCCCTTTAAGTTGACTGCCAAACACGCTGCCCACCTGAGAGCGCATGCCTTTACCAAGGTCATCTAGGGATGCACCGATTGGCAAGCCATTTTTGGAAAATGCCGTTTGTGTTCTGCCGTATACAAGCTGTTCGAAAATTGAACGCATTGCCACGTTAATTGCATCGCAAACTAGGTCTGTGTTTAGAGCCTCTAGAATGGTTTTACCCTGCAGAATTTCACATGCCATAGCTGCTGAATGAGTCATACCGGAGCAGCCGATGGTTTCTACCAATGCTTCCTCAATTATACCGTTTTTAACGTTTAGTGTGAGTTTGCACGCGCCCTGTTGTGGTGCGCAGGTGCCGACCCCATGCGAAAGGCCGTTGATTTGAGATATGTCTTTTACTGGTTTCCATTCGCCTTCTTGCGGTATTGGCGCGGCCCCATGGCTTTTACCCTGGGTTACGCTGCACATATTCTCTATTTTTGCTGAATATTCCATATTCTCACTCCTTTTATTTTTTGTTTTTAAGCAAAGTTTAACATATAAACGCATATATTTCAAGCATATATAATAAATTTTTATCTAAATACTAGACAAATGAAAATAATTGTGATATTATATTAACAAGGGGAGAGATATTATTAATTAAAAAGGAGTGTTTGTATGGAAGAAGAGAGCAAAGTTCAAGAATTTGCTGAAAGTGAGCCAAAAAATGAGGTGGCAAGTGAACCTGCTGCAGAACCAGAAGGCAACTGCAAATGCCAGCCTGGTGAACATTTACCTGGCCATTTAAAGCCGCACAAATGCCACAAGTGTCGTTTTGTGATTATTTGTGCTATGTTATTGCTTCAAATTGTAACTTTGGGTTTATTAGTTGATATGAGATGCCATATGAAGCACAGGATGCGTAGGTTTGGTGATTTTAGACCGCCGATTCACAGGTTTGAAGAAGATTCTTTACACCGTGGGCACCGTGGTGGTATTAAAATTAGTGTGAGTGAAGAACCTGCTGTGTAGAAGAACCGGAGCATGAACAAAGGCCTGAAATGGAGCATGAAGGTGTAAGTGATATGCACGATCAAGCAGGCCCTGATATGCAAGCTATGTAATTAATTATAATAAAAATATCCGTTTGGTATGCGAGCGGATATTTTTTTGTCTGGCTAAGTATATTAAAAATACCTGGTGTGTAGCCAGGCATTTTTTTATTTTTTAAATATACTTATGATTTTAAATTTTAGTAAGCCTGATGGTGTTTCTACCTCTACAACATCACCTGTTTTATGCGATATTAACGCTTTGCCTATGGGTGATTCATCTGAAATTTTACCGTCTAGCGGGTTGGCCTCAGACGAGCCCACTATGTGGTATGTTTCTATTTCATCGCTATCTAGCTCTTTTATTGATACTACTGAGCCAATATTGATCACATCTGTAGAAATCTCGGCCTCGTTTATAACCTGCACGTTGCGCAGCATTGTTTCTAGCTGGACTATACGTGCCTCTATCATAGCTTGTTCGTTTTTAGCTTCGTCGTATTCGCTATTTTCTGAAAGGTCGCCAAATGAAAGGGCCACCTTGATTTTTGCCGCTATTTCTTTGCGTTTTACGCTCTTTAGTTCCTCTAGCTCTTTTTCGAATTTTTGAAAGCCTTCGTTAGTTAAAACGATCTTCTTTTCCAATTTAAATCAACCCCCCTCTATATGATTTAAATTATTTTATAGTTTTATGTCCCAATTTGTGTGATTTTCTTGTTGTGTTGCCGCATCTAAAAATTTTTTGCTATGTAAAATTTGTGTTTTTTCTTTTTGTAATTCAGCAATTTTTAAAAGCAACTTCTCTTGCTCTCGTTTAAATTCAAGCTTTAATTTATTGTTTATTTCTTCTATTTTTTTTATATCTTTATGGAATTTTTGAACCGCAGATGATAATTTAGCTTCTTCAGGTTTAAGGTTATCTAGTTCGTTTAAATTTAATATCTTTTTAATCTGACCTGCTCTTTTAATGTCTCTGCTGTGCAAAATTTTTATAATGGCTTGGTCACTTTCTTGCATCGTTTCGAATATTTTTTTTCGTTCCTCTAGCAATTCAAATGCTTCTTCTGTTTTTGCTTCTGATAATAATTTTAAAATCTCATCGCTGATCTGCAGAATTTTAGCAGCATATGCTAATTTTTTTGTAAACAATGTAACTATCTGTTCAACTGCCTGCTCCATCTAGCTTGTGCTCCCCTTTTATAATGGATTATTTATCATCCATTGTATCTATTACACCCTGCCACATATTCTTGAGCTTTTCTATCATGCTAATAATTTTTAAAAGAAGTTCTTGATCTTTTTTGTGCAAAACCTCTCCTATCTTTTTTTCTAATGATATGTAGATTGTGATAAATTCATCAATTGCAGCCGACTCTGTTTCATCTGCCATTGTAAACATCTCGATTAAAATAGCTAACATTTTATCTGCTTTTGTTATCGAATTATAAAATAACACCATATCGTTTTTAGTTAATGCCTGGTATGATAATCTTAGTTTTTGCAGTAAGAATTCATACATCTTTATATATAATTCGCTTGTGGGTAAAGTACTTAATTCTGTTGTTTTATATCTCTTTATATTTTCTAACTCGTTCATGTAAGTACTCCTCTTTATGTGCTCAAAAAACACCTATTTATTAAATTAATTGTATTGCGCTTCCATTATTGCATCCCAAGATGAAGTTAAATAAAACATCTGTGTTTCCATGGCCTCTATTTTTGCTTGCCGTTTATTATATTGTTCCACAATACGTTTTTCTTCCTTCTCGATTGCTGCAAGGCTATCTTGCAGTTTTTGTTGAGCTTCGGCGTGCTTTCTGGCTGTACCTATTCCTCTGGCATCTAGTTGAGTGTAGGAATCTTTTTGTTCTGCACAAAGGGCTGCAAACCTTGTTAAAAAGCCGCCGGAATACTCTTCTGTTTTTGCACCAGATAACATCTTGAGCACTTCGTCTGTTGACAGTTTTAACACGCCTTGTGATACTCCATTTGTTAAAGCTGTTGCAAGTTTTGTTTTATTAAGTTGAATGCTTAAAAGCCTACCATCTTCATTTGTGCCGCGCAAGCCAATCGCTGTGGACCAAATATCTAGCCCTGGCATATTACTAGCTAGATCTTTAATGATATTGCCAGCGTTTATAGCTAGTTCTCTGAGTTCGTGGTTATGGTAAAAAATACCTTTGCAAACCTTCTCTTCGCGTTTGGTTAGCTCTTCGTCTGTCATTGATTCACGTTCTTCAACCGTTGGCAGTTCTGCCTTTTGGTCTGGTGTTTCGGTGTATAATTTATTTATTCTCTTTAAAAAAGTGTTAAGCTCACCCACAAAGTTTTCTACTCCGTTAGCCACTTTGTCTGCATCGCCATTAGTTGCCTCAAAAGTGCATGGATCGTCATCATCTTCTTGTGCTTTTAAAAGCTTAAAGCGAGCCCCACCAATCTCTAAAATGTCGCCATCTAATGTGTAATCGGCTGGCGCCACATCTATTCCAAGTGATTTTACCTCTACTTCTGCACTTATATTTACCGTACCACCTTCATTTTGATTAGTACTTAGCAGATTAGACAAAACAAAGTTGGTTTGATCTCCGTGAGTTTTAACCCATTGTGTTATGTGGTCTTGTTCCAGCACTACTCTGCCTAGCACTGAGTTAAAGTAAGCTGTAACACCCGTTTCTGCTGTATGTGAATTTATATCTGCCATTAAATTAGCTATTGTGTACTGGCCATCTGGGCGGCTGGATTTTATTTCTGTGCCGTTGAAGGTGATTATTGTTGTGCCTTGAGCAACTACTGCACCGTTATTAATTAAAGAATTTTCTGTGATTTTGCCATTAATTTGCTGTACACGGTTCATTTCCCAACGGCTAAAAGCAAATTTCGCTTTTTGTGAAAGCTGATTTACCTTTATTGTTAAGTCTTTTGCTATGTTTGCGTTGCCATCTAAAAACTTGATCACAGTTTCATCTGACGATTTTGCCGTTTTAAAGCTTTCGCAAAGCGACTGAACGTTTGCGTAACTTTCTGCAATAGATGCTAAACTTTCTTTAAGTTCGTTTTCTAGTTCTAGCCTTCTTTTTACTTTTAAGGCCTCTGTTTCTAATTTGTTGTGTCTACTTAGGCTTCTGGCCATTTGTGCCCTAACGTAATCTTTTCTTGTTAAGGTGCCGCTTACCATTTTATCGTACAAGCCTTGACTGCCGATACTCATTACCATATAGATCTACTCCTTTTATTTTACATGTTTACTATATTGCACATAAGTTCTATTAGTTCTCGGTTCATGCCGAGGCCGATTCTTTGATATGAAAGCGCACTTAAATTACTCATATAGTTATCCATTTCTATAGCGTCTCGTTCTTGCACATCCACTAGATCTAAGCTTGAAATTACGCTTTTACTTGCATCCATATGGTTCTTTAAAAATTCTTGGCAGCTTTCTAGTGATTTTTGTGCGTTGGCATTCGCAATCCTTGCCTCGCTTATTGTCTTTTTTTGAATTGTATCTTTTAAATATGTGCCGCAAATATTGATTTGATCTTTGGATGCTTGGTGGTTTGGATTTGCCACTAAGTTATTCATTAGGTCTATCATTTTATTTAAAACCGATATACAATCTCCTGACACTTCATTTAACCCTAAAGCAGCACCATCTGCCCAGTTGCCGGTTGTAAAATTCAGCTTGCCGTGGCCGCAAACTTTTGCACCAATTGTTGCAACCTCTGTTTTAATTTCTGCAGCTGTTAGTGTTATATTCTCTTCTGTGCCGGTTACTACCTCTAAAGCTGCTGGGGTTAGCAAGTTTGCATCTGTTATTGTATTTAAATCACGGCCGTGATATTGCAATGTTTGCCCATTTAATGTAAATGGTCTTCGGGTGATTGTTCCACCACCAAATATGTAACCGTAGCCGTTATTTGTGTTAAGAGCATTTAAAATTTGATCTCGTTCGTTTTGCAGTTCTAGTTTTAAGTTCGCTGCTTGTGCACCATCTAATGCAATTTTACCCATTTTTACAACTGTTTCGTGCACTTTTGTGAGCTGATCATCTATTGCAGTGATTGAGTTTTCTGCCGGCTTTAGCAGCATTGCCTCAGTTGTTTCTATCTTTGAAAGTTCAATTGATTTTTTGAAATGGTCATTTGCATAAGATCTTGACCTTGCTTCTGCTACGTAATCTTCACTGGCATATGTTCTTTTTCTACCTTGCCGTTCGTTTCTTGCTATATGAACATTTTTGCTCTGTGCAGTTGCCCTGGCGTTTGTTGCCGCTCTGGAATACATTGAATCTGAAACTCTGCCAAAATTTGCCATAGTTTATTACCTCCAAAAATAACCAAAATTAGTATTTTAACAAGTTTGCAGACAGATCAAGCAGTTGAAACCTTACCTGCAATGCGTTCTGCACAAACTGGTAGATTGCCCTGAATGTTTGAATATCTATAACATCTTCCTGTGCGTTGACCCCTGATTCTTTTTCTACTCTATCTTTCGCTGCATCCAGCCTCTGTTGTGCTACTTCGAGCCTCGTGTTCATCTGGTTTATGTCTTTACCTAAATTGACCACAATTGCATCGAAAAATTCCTCGAAGTTATGGTCTGCACCATCAATTACATTCAAATTATTTAATCTTTCGTCTAATTTCGCACAAAGTGCATCTACTTGTGCAGATTGCAGTTGATTTGCATTTGCTAGCCATGCTGGAGCTATTGCAAGGGCAGCTACATTGGCACCTGCTAGCAGTGCGTTGCCGGCGTTTGCATTGTTGAGTTCTGTTGTTAAATTATTGGCTAATGTATCTAAAAATCCTTTGAAATCTGAGATGTTATGTATTCTTTCATCTGCTCTGCCAGCTGCCGGTGCTCCGTTGTTTAAATTTTTGAGTGCATTGAGTGTTGCTGCCAAGCTACCAGCATCTTTAAAGGCTGTTTGCAGGTAGTTTTGAAAATCGTAGCCATGGTTTGCCAAGGGCACAACACCATTGTTTGTGTCACCTACTATTGCGCGACCTTGAGCCACACCCGCTGCGTTCCTTGTTCCGGCGTGATAAAAAGTTAAAACATCATTGCCGTTTTGATCTTGTTCGATATCAAACTTTGCAACATCCACACGACCTCGGCCATCAATTAATTTACGTTCTTCTGCGTTTAAAACGTGGTTGCCTGCCGGATCTGCTATTTGTGTTTCGTTTGCTTTTAGGCTGACTCGGCATATTTGCATTTGGCAGCCGTTGACCTCTTCTGTTAAGTTTTCAACCTCTATTGGGATATAGTTCGATAATTCTTTTAGTTTTTTGTCTCTGGCGTCTTCTAGTGAAAATACCGCTCTGCCACCCGCTGAAGCCGCAGAAATTTCTAAGCTTAAGTTGTTTATCTCTTCTAGGAGATTATTAATTCTTTCTACCTGTGTCGGTAAGCTTTGTGTTAATTTTTCTTCTGTTTGCTGCACCATGCCATAGGTTCGCTTTATTGTTTCTATAAGCGTGTGAACTGCATCTCTTACGTTTTGCTTTTTAGCGATGTCATCTTTATCGGTGCTTAAATTGTCTAAAGAAAGCCTTAATGTTTTTAATGCGCCGCCAATATCGCTCGCATCTATAGCTGCGTTAGGATCATCTGCAAGTTGCCCAGAATTTTTAGCTGCGATATATTGTTCTAGCAATGAAAAGCTGTCGCTTACAGTTTTATAGTATTCTGCCGAAGAGTTCATTGCTCGCAGGTCATTTTGTGCATAATCATTAGATATTCTACACAGATCCGCTAAAACACATCTTAACTCATTTGAATATAGTGCTACATCGCGCCGTGCATAACCTTCGGTCTCGCTATTTACACGATTTTCGGAAGCTGCCATGATGCCCAGGCGAGATGCTTTTAAGCCATTAGCCATTTTTGATATGCCAACTAATGAACCGGTTTGCACAGCGCCCCCTTTAAGCATTGAAGCTTGCCCATTATATATTGCCATGATTTAATCGCTCCATTCTTGACTTTTTTAACTTTATAACATCACATCTAAGTTATTGGTTGCTGCATTGTTTAATTTATTTGCATAGGATTGCAAATGTTCGTTATAGTTTTTTATGATTTTGTTATTTTCTTCTATTGTTTGATGGAAATTTAAAATTACTTTTTTAAGCTTTAAATATGCACCCTCGATTTTTTGTTTTTCTTCCTTTGTTTTATATGTTAGTTCATTTACAACATCTTCAAGATTTTTATTTTTACAGCCTAAGCTACTACAAAGTTCTTGCCTTTGTGCCTCTAATCCTCTTGCTTTGAGCACAAGTGGTTGCTCTTTGCGTTCGAATTCATTTAGTTTGTTGAAATCTAAGGTTATTAAAACCGAGCGCTTTTGAGCCTCTATTTCATTTAATTCTGAATAAAATTCCGTTAACTCTTGAATTAAAGCTGCTAGTTTATTAAGCATTTAGTAATTCCACCTTTATGCCAGGTTGATCATATCTGCTGCAAGTTTTGCGCAGTCTACCACATATTGCCCGGATTCAATTTGGTTTTTTAAACTGTTTATTTTTTCTTCGCTTGCCACCTGGTTCACTTCTTCTTTAATTTCTTCTGCAATATCTAAGCATTCTAAAAAATTGTTAGAAAATTCAACGTTATCGAATTTATCTTTGGGATTTGTGGAAAGTTTTGCTGTTTTTTTACGGTCTTTTGCTTCTGTTAGTTTTTCTGCGCCAAGTATTGCGCCTAAACCCATATTGATCTTCATAGCTTAAAACCCCCTATTGCGGAAATGACCAAAGTTTTAATTCTCTCACTTTATATATCGGCTAAACTCAGCAATAATTAAATTGTGTAATAGAAATTTAAAAAATATTTTTAAAACTCTATTCGAAATCTTGCATGTTATTTTCTGTTATTGTAATTTTATCTGGTTTATCACAATCGAACAAGTATTCTTTTAAAAGTTTATCGTTTATCATAATCTGGACTTTATGCACGCCTTTTGAAATGAATTGAACATGCCATTCTTTTACCTCTGTTAAATCTAATGTTTCTTCTTGGATGTTTTCGCCGTCTAGCAATGCCTTTAATATGAC
Organism: Oscillospiraceae bacterium; assembly: GCA_017414435.1. Classification (GTDB taxonomy): domain Bacteria; phylum Bacillota; class Clostridia; order Oscillospirales; family Ruminococcaceae; genus RGIG1955. The sequence goes on along the minus strand of JAFQMN010000006.1, from coordinate 4,324 downwards.
CTCTTCTGCCATATCAGGAAGGTCTACTTTAAGATCACATCTTTTAGCGCCTTGTTCTCCGGAACTGACCTGAACATCTACTGCCTCTCCCAACTCTACTGCTTGCCCTGGAGCAGGGTTTTGGCGAAGCACTACATCTTTAGGCTGGTCGCTATTAACATATGAAACTGCACCGAGCTGAAGTTTCATGTCTTCGAGCATTTTTTGAGCGCTTTCTAGACTGAATTTATTTAAATCTGGTACTTTTATTTCTTTATTCTCTGCACCACTGCTTACATATATTGTGACCTCTGAACCCAGCAATATATTGCTCTCTGCAGCCGGTTCAGTTTTGATAACAATATCTTTTTCTATTTCATCGTCGAAGATATTGATTATCTTTGCGTTAAGACCTAAATTTTTAAGCTCTGAAATTGCCGTTTGAATCTCTTTATTTACGATATCTGGCATTTTTATGTTTTTTTGCCCTTTGCTCACCTTAACCTCTATTTTTGTATGCTCTTTTACAAGGCGACCCGCTTTAGGAGTTTGTTCGCATATCTCGCCCGTTGCATATTTTTCGCTATATTCTGTTGTTACAAGCTGGATATTGAATTTTGAGTATTCCGGTTCGTCTTTAATTAATTCATAGTTCTCGCCCAACAAGTCTGGTACTGTAATGTTCTTTGTTGGATTGAAAATCCCGCTAAGGAACAGGGCTCCCCCAACTATTGCCAAGGTCATAAAGAAAATTATACATGAAATTACCATTAGCATTTTTATCCAAGACATTTGATTCTTGCTATTGTTTTTACTATTAGTCTGCAATTTATTAGTGTTTAATTTATTTGGTTGTATATTGGATAATTCATTTGCTTGGAGATTACGGTTTTTGAAAATACTATTTTCGTAATTAAAGACTTTAGATGGGTTCTGGCGAAAGGCTAATAAATCGTTTAACATTTCTGCCGCTGATTGGTAACGATTCTTTGGATCTTTTTGCATTGACTTCATGATAATCTGATCGATACCGGTTGGCACCATGGGGTTGACCTGTTTGGGCCGCAACGGCTGCAATTGAATTTGTTTGAGCGCTACCGACACCGGGTTATCTGCATCAAATGGCAAGCGCCCTGTGACCATCTCGAACAGCATTACACCAACTGAGTAGATATCTGTTTTTTCGTCTATGTTGGCCCCTTTTGCTTGTTCTGGGCTGATGTAGTGCACTGAGCCAATCGCTTTATCTGTCATTGTTTTGTTGTCGTTTCTGGCAAATCTTGCTATGCCAAAGTCCATGACTTTGACTGTGCCATCTTTTAGCAACATGATATTCTGTGGTTTGATATCTCTATGCACGATGCCTCTGTCGTGTGCATGTTGAAGTGCACACAAGATTTGGACCGTGAAATATACAGACTCCTGCCAATTTAAAACCTTCTTCTTTTGGACATATTCCTTTAAAGTGATTCCATCGATATATTCCATTACTATCCACTGGCTTGTTTCGTTAAAACTGACGTCGTAAACGTTAACAATATTAGGGCTTGCAATTGCTGTAAGAGCCTTTGATTCATTTTTAAATCTTTTCAGAAACTCCGGGTTCGTTAAGTATTCATCTCGTAAAATCTTAACCGCAACAACTCGATTGGTTTTCATATCAAACGCTTTATAGACATTAGACATACCGCCTATGCCAATTAGTTCCCCAATTTTGTACCTATTCCCTAATTCGATTCCAATATATTTATCCATCTTTATTTATTACTCCTCAGTTTACAATTAATCTTTTTCTATTGTAACAACTGTAATGTTGTCCGCTCCGCCGCGTTTTAACGCTAAATTGATAAATTCATTGGTTACTTTCTCTGCCTTAAAATTGTTGAGCACAAAGATTATATCTTCTTCTGTTAAATAATTATACAGGCCATCTGTGCAAACAAGCACCTTAAGAGATTCGAAAAACTCCTGGCAAAAGTAAGCTGGAGATATTGTTTGATTAAGGCCCAGCACCTGAACCAAGCAATTTTTATTGGGGTGGTTTTCCGCCTGCTCTTTAGAGATTTTGCCACTATCGAGCAGTGCTTGCACCACAGAGTGGTCTTTTGTGATTTGTGTGATTTTATCATTTAAAATTGCGTAGGCTCTGCTATCACCCACGTTGGCCACGTGCAACATATTATTATAAACCAGCAAGCATACAATTGTTGTACTCATGCCTTCTAAATTCTTCGCGGCTTCTGCTTTTTGTATTACCGCGTTATTAGCTGTGTTAACTGAATTTATGACCAATTCTTTTGCATCCTGCTGATCTTTAACTGTTTCTAAGTTATCTTTAATGTATCTATCTGCTGCATTAACCGCAATATAGCTGGCAACTTCTCCGGCATTTTCTCCGCCCAGGCCGTCGCAGACAATTGCCCATATTGTATCTGCATTCTGCCCTAGCTTGAATATATCTTGATTTAAAGATCTCTTTTTGCCAATATCCGTTTTTCCATATATTAAATACATTTATTCACCGCCTTATTTCCTTCTTCTTTAACTGGCCACATGCTGCATTGATATCTGCCCCTAGTGTTCGTCTGACTGTTACGTTCACTCCTAATTGTTCTAAATTACATTTGAACGCTTTTATATCCTTTGCCGTGGATGGCTTAAAATCTGTTTGTTTTCCACTATTGATTGGAATTAAATTAACATGTGTTGGGTAGCCTTTTATTAACTCTGCCAGGTCATAGGATTGTTCTATAGTATCGTTTAATTTATTTATCATTATATATTCAAAAGAAATTCTTCGGCCTGTTTTTTTAAAGTAAAATCTACAAGCCTGCATTAGTTCTTCTAAATTCCATTTGTTATTTATTGGCATGAGCTTTGACCGCAGTTCATTATTTGGTGCATGTAATGAAACTGAAAGTGTACAACTTAAATCCAATTCCGCGAGTTTATATATTTTATCTACCAAGCCGGATGTTGAAATTGAAATGTTGCGCCCGCTGATATTAAGCCCATCTTTATTTGTTACAAGCGATATAAATTTAACCACATTATCAAAATTATCAAGCGGCTCGCCAATGCCCATTAGTACCACATGGCCTATTCTTTGTTTGACAAGTTTTTGAGCAATTATAACCTGTTCTAAAATCTCTGCTGGTTCTAAGTTTCGAATAAATCCATCGGCTCCGGAAGCACAAAATTTGCAGCCCATCTTGCAGCCGACCTGTGTTGAAACGCAAACGCTATAGCCGTAATTATACCTCATAATGACTGATTCTATTAGATTATTATCGCTTAATTTATATAAAAGTTTTGTTGTGTTGCCGTCTTCTGATGTAAGTTTTTTTTGAATTGTTAGTGTTTGCAGTATGAAATTTTTATTAAGATATGCAATTAACTCTTTAGGTAAATTGGTCATATCATTAAAGCTTTGTACTAATTTTTGATTCTGCCAGGCAAAAATCTGGTTGGCTCGAAATTTAGGGTAGCCTGCCGCAAGCATATGTTCAGAAAGCTCTTTAAAGCTTAAATTTCTTATCTTTACAAGGTCCATACTGCACTCCCAAGTATAACACAACTATTATTAATTCATTCTTTAAATTATAACATAAAAAAGTCCAAAATACAATATCGCACTATAGCTTTAAATTGCGACTTTTATATATTAAAGATGCATATAAAAATACTAAATCTCACCCCTGTTAGTAACATGTTAGTAACAAATATTTCCTTAACTTCCACCAATAATTCCATATTTTGGCATGTTAATATTAGTTTATATCCTATAAAAAATATCACTTTAAACTGTGCCCATTTGATATGTGGTTCTTTTCAATAATTAAGTTGGAAAATTGATTGTTTTCTATAAATTTAACTCTTCTCAATGTTCTTTGCATCTAGTATTGACTAGGTGTATTTTTTGTCTCAATTTAAGAAAGGAAATATATCTTGTCTGATAATAGAAATCTTTGTAAAGCTCAATCTGTTAAAAATGATGAATTCTATACCTGTTTTGAAGATATTCAACCTGAGTTACAACATTATAAGACTTATCTTAAAAATAAAGTTATATATTGTAACTGTGACAATCCCTATGAAAGTAACTTTGTAAAATATTTTATTCTTAATTTCAATTCCCTAAAACTAAAAAAACTAATTGCTACCTGTTATGCTAAATCATGTATTAAAGAAAAGTTATCTATACATCAGAAACCATATAAATTAGAACTTGAACAACTGAATGATAATGAAGACTTCGATAATATAATAAAAAACAATCCCCCGTCACTACTTACTGGTGATGGGGATTTTCGTTCCGATGAATGTGTAAATCTATTAAAGCAAG
>JAFQMN010000005.1 GCA_017414435.1 Oscillospiraceae bacterium | reverse complement strand
TTGTTAGGAGCTGGTATATCTTCCCCTGGCGAAGAAGCTAAACTAATATTCCCATTCGTAGCTAAAGAAAGTGCCAGTATTGATGCAACTAGTCTTTTTAAAATCATATTGTCCATTGCATTAGCCTCCTTTATTCCATTTGTTGGTTTAATTAACTTGAAAAATATACTAACCATTTACGGATAATACCTGCAAAAACTTTTTCATTCTCTGTGAGGCAAGTTTACTAATGTTTATTTTTTATATGTAATTAAAATTTTGCACAATAACGTGTTATTGTGCAGTAATATACCCTAGAGTATGGTCTTTTATTGTTTACCCTTCTATTTATAATTCAACTTAATATACGTCTATTATGTATTTCTCTGTCTCGTCCGCCGGTATATCTATTAATTCGCTATGTTGACCTGTTACATCATCAACGTCTATTGTAAAAACTGCATCTTCATCTGTGTCTTCCGAGCTGCCAATATACATAATTGCTCCTACTCTAGGGCCATGCTCTGCATCTCCTATCATTTTAACACAATCATTCACTTTAACTACTCTATCCCCTGCTTTTGTTTTCATACCATACATTGGCCCCATTGCATTAATCACCCCTCCGAAACAGCCTACTGCTAATAAACATACTAACAGACTTTTTCCTAATTTTTTCATTCTGATCACTCCTATTTAAAATATATAGTTGCACACTCTGGCAAACCATTAAATTGTCCACTTGGTATCTTTTTATTTAATCAAATTATATACATTATAAAGTCATTTCCCTTCCTTTTAAAACAAACTGAAAACCATCCCCTATATTGTTATAATATCGTAAAAAGCATGTCTTGTCAAACACTCGGAATGGTGGATAGCTAATGCCTAAAATTTGGTTTGTCTTTAAATATATATTTTTTCTATATTGCTTTCAATTTATGAAAATTAAAACATTAGATTTCCGTATCTTGGATGTTTGGTTTTCGTTTTCTTGTGTAAAACGCGCAAAGAGTTAAGTTTTTTCTCCGCTCATTTTCAGCAGCTTTTTTATCGCATGAATGCAGTTTTCATGCTTTAAAACTTGTTATTGTTCAGATTCAGAGCTAACAACTGATATCTTGTGGTCTATTAGAGCTCAATAGCTTTCCCTGCTGAAATTATTTATCTTTTGTCTGGCCTTAAAAGATTTTTTGCTATCAGCTACGCGCACACGTATATACCCTCGTTAGAAGATGCACTTTCTTTTATAGTTTTATTTAAATATATTATTTACGCCAATCGCGTGGTAAAAACTTTTAATAAAATTGCCAAGGGTAAAAATATAAACTTCGAACATCATTTTTAAAAATTAAAACTAATACGAATTTATCAGCTTTCATAGCAAATGTGAAATTATAACAGTTGTGCTTAAAGTTGACATGAATGTTAAATTATGTTACAATTAGTTCATTAATATTTTATAAATTATAATACTGCATGAGGTGAAACAAATGGCACACATTTTGGTTATAGAAGACGATCAAAGTGTTGCCCGCTTAATTAAAATATTATTAGAAAACGAAGGATTTACCGTTAGTTCAGTTCATTCTGTAAAAGATGCTAAAGATATTTTAAAAAACGATGATTTTAATTTAATACTATTAGATATTAATTTGCCGGATGGCAATGGGTACTCTGTTTGTTCTCACATAAAACAAACTAGTAACGTTCCTGTCATATTTATCTCTGCACTTAGTGATGAAGCCGATATTATAACCGGTTTTAACCTTGGTGCAGACGATTATATTACTAAACCTTTTCATAAACTTGAACTTATTGCAAGAGTTAAAAATGCACTAAAGCATAACCTTAAAAATAATAACATATTTAAATACGGTAACATTACAATAGATACCTTAAAAAATACTGTGACCAAAGACGGCAATGAAATTAATTTGTCTGCGTTGGAACAACGGATTTTGCTTACTTTTATGAACAACAAAAATGTTATTTTAACTCGCGACAAACTGTTAGATATAATTTGGGATGCAGCTGGTAATTTTGTGAACGATAACACATTAACAGTCTGCATAAAAAGGTTGCGCGAAAAGATTGAAGACGATCCAGTTAATCCTAAAATAATAAAAACAATTAGGGGCATTGGCTATAAGCTTGGTGACGCTTATGAAAACAAGTAGAAAAATTAATAAATCTGTTTTTTGGCTTTATTGTATTGCTGTTTTTCAAATAATTATAGTTTTATTTTCTATACACTTTAGTTACAGACTTTTTTATTACAGTTTATTTGTTTTCTGTTGTTTAGATTTATTATTTTTTTGCCATTTAAAATCTTTGCGGTTACAAATTAACGCCCTTGTAAATTATTTAAGTCAGCTTAACTATAGCCCGCATTGTCATTTGGAAATTTATGATAATTTTGAAGGTTCTATAAGCATTTTAAAAAATGAGATATATCGCACAGCAATTACCTTACAAGAACAAGCAAATCGGTTAGAAAAAGAAAAGCAATTCCTTTCTAATTCAATAGCAGATATCTCTCATCAGTTAAAAACTCCACTTACTTCTTTGATTATGATTTCTGACCTTTTGCAAACAAACAATTTAAAAGAAGCACAGGCTCGTGAACTTTTGCGCGATATGAAAACTATTCTTAACAAACTAGAATGGTTGATAACCTCTCTGCTTTCTTTTGCTAAATTCGATTCTGGGCAGATTCAATTGAAATCTACTCCGCTTAATCTTGCAAACGTTATATCTAAAGTTTTAAAATCGCTAGAAATTGCCATTGAAGTTAAAGATATTAAAATAATAACCTCCTGCGATGAAAATATAACCATATTGGCTGATGAGCAATGGACGTGCGAAGCTTTGCAGAATATATTAAAAAATTGCGTGGAATATACAAATACAAACGGAAATATTTATATCTCTGCTGTAAATACATCGCTTTATGTTGAACTAACTATAAAAGATACCGGCGTTGGTATAAGCGAACAAGATTTGCCACATATTTTTGATCGATTTTATAAAGGCAAAAACTCAAAAGTAACCAGTGTTGGCATAGGGCTTGCCTTTGCTAAAGCAATTATAACAAAACAAAATGGCAGCATTGAAGCAGAAAGTGAATTAGGCATTGGTACTACTTTTGTGGTTAAATTTTATAAATAATTTGGAGGCTTAATATGCAAAAAATTGCCAGCTTTTGTGTGGATCATAATAAAATTGTGCCCGGTATGTATATCTCTAGAATAGATGACGATATTATAACTTATGATATTAGGTTAATAAAACCAAACATGCCACCTTTTCTTACTAATCCCGAAATGCACACAATAGAGCATATTTTTGCTACATTTGTTAGAAGTAGTGAATTTAAAAATCATATAATATATTTTGGCCCCATGGGGTGCCGCACTGGGTTTTATTTGTTAACAAAAAACTTACCACATAATCAAGCTATTGATTTAACACGCCGTGCTTTTGAATTTATTGCAAATTTTAGCGGCGAAATTCCAGGTTGTTCTGCTAAAGAATGCGGCAACTTTAAAGAACACGATTTAGAGGGTGCCAAATGTGCCTCTGCAAAAATATTAAAAGTGTTAAAAGGTTGGGAACCTAACATGCTTAATTATCCAGAATAAATTTAAAATTATTTTTAAAAGCTTGTTATTTTTAAATAAATATGGTAAAATACTTAGAACAAGTTGCTTTTACGTTTTTAAAGAAAGGAGATTGTGCACAAGTTTGTGCATGTAATTTTATGACAAACTTTAATGAAGTTTTCGCTAAGGTGTGTGAGTATTGTAAAGGGCAGATTTCTTCGGTTGGCTATAATTTATGGATAGATATTATTCAACCGCTCAGTATGGAGGGAGAGACTGTTAATCTTTTTGTAAATAGCTCTTTTCAAAAAAAGATAATAACAGATAAATATTTAAAACTCTTGCATACTGCATTTGAATCTGTTTTAGGATTCCCTGTGAACATTAACATTAAATGCAAAGAAGATGAAGGTGAAAATCCAGCCGATAATTCGGCAAACACTTCAACAAATGATTTGTCGAATTCTAAAAATAATTCAGAAAATTATGAATATTGCTTTGAAACCTTTATTGTAGGCCCTTCGAATAAATTTGCACATGCTGCTTCTTTGGCTGTTGCTGCAAATCCTTCTGGCGCATATAATCCTCTTTTTATTTACGGGGATTCTGGGTTAGGTAAAACTCACTTATTATGTGCTATATGCCACGAAATAAGCAAAAATAACCCTAAAATGAATATCTTATATGTTAAAGGCGAAGAATTTACTAATGAATTAATTGAAGCTATTGGTAAAGATACCACTAAGCAGTTCCACGATAAATACCGCAATGTTGATGTTTTGTTAGTAGATGATATTCAATTCATTGCCGGTAAAGAACGCACTCAAGAGGAATTCTTTCATACATTCAATGAACTTTACCAGGCCGGAAAGCAGATAGTTTTGACATCTGACCGCCCACCTAAAGAGATAAAAACTTTAGAAGAGAGACTGCGCACTCGATTTGAGTGGGGTTTAATTGCCGATGTACAACCACCCGATTTTGAAACAAGAGTTGCAATAATTAGACGCAAAGCTGAACTTTTAGATATCGAAATTCCTGAAGATGTTGCTGAATATATAGCCAATAAAATTAAAAATAATATACGGCAGTTAGAAGGCGCTGTTAAAAAGTTAAAAGCTTATAAAACTCTAGCTGGCACATTCCCTTCTATGATTATTGCACAAACTATAACCAAAGATATTTTAACCGAAGAAATGCCTATTGACCTCACCTTTGATAAGATTATGAACGAAGTGGCAAAAACTTTTGGTGTCTCCACTGCGGATATAAAAAGTCAGCGGCGTTCCGCACAAGTATCTAGTGCAAGGCAGGCTGGTATTTATATTGCACACACGGTAATGGATTTACCTATGGTTACAATAGGTGAATATTTTGGCGGACGAGATCATTCTACTGTTATATACGCTTTAAATAAAATAACTAAACGTATGAATACAGATTACAAATTTAAAGAAACTATAGAAGATATTATAAAGAATATAAAACGCTAAAACACTCCCCCCTGGCATTGCCTGGGGGATTTTTTATGCTTTTAAAACGTTTTTACCATTGCCTTAGTAATATTAACGATACTTATATGTTATTGTTGAATTCACGTGAAAGTAATCTTAATTTATAAAATAAAAACGCAAAAAATTCGACATTATTCGACAATCGCTTAATGATCCTCTTATTGTTTATGTTAAAATAAACGATATAGGTTATTTAAGGGGCTGGAAAATAAAATGTATAAATATATTCTTAAAAAATTTATAATTATGTTGATTACTGTTATAACTATCTGCACCGTTACGTTTTTTATTGTTCATGCAATCCCTGGCAGTCCGTTTTTTCAAGACAAAAAGAATATGGGGCCAATGCTTACTATGCTAAATGAAAAATATGGTTTCGATAAACCTGTTTCAACTCAATATTGGATATTTGTTAAAAATCTTCTGCATGGTGATTTAGGCTCTTCTATATCTAAACGAATTCCTGTAAAACAAATCATTCTTTCTGGTTTACCGAACTCTATGCATGTGGGTATTGTTGCTATTATTTTTATTATATTAACATCATTTCCACTAGGAATTATTGCCGCTCTTAACAAAGGAAAGTTTATAGATAAGTTAATTTCTGGCGTCATCTCTTTTGGTTTAATTATGCCGGGTTTTGTTTTAGGTGCTTTTATATTATATATTTTCTGTGAACGTTTAATGTGGCTGCCAATTGGTGGGCTTTCTTCTCGGTTGCATTATATTGGACCTGTGCTCACTATATCTTTTTTTGATATTTCTTTTGCCACCAAATTAATGCGATCTAGCATGATTGATGTTTTGGCGAGTGATTATGTGCGTACCGCAAAAACCTTTGGTTTTAACCGTAAAGAAATTGTTCTAAAACATGCGCTAAAAAATGCACTGGGGCCAGTTATAACCTACCTTGGCCCAACTATTGGTACTATTCTTTCTGGTACATTTATTACAGAAAAGCTTTTTGCCATAGCAGGTGTTGGGCAATATTTTGTAGATACAATTATGGTTAGAGATTATCCAATAATTATGGGGATGTCTATTCTCTGTTCCATTTTTTATGTACTTTCTGTATTTTTCGTTGATCTTTGTTATATGATAATTGATCCAAAAATACGTTTAAAATAATAAAAAAGGATTTAATATTATGGACGATTTTGATTTTTTTGAACCAAACCCTCTTGCTGAAGATATTGTTTCCACAAAACCCTCTGCAAGAAATAAATATAAAAATGAATATGAAAAAAGCTTTTGGGAGCGTGCTGCATATAATAAAAAGGTGATTATTGGTGTGGTTTTATTACTTTTTATTCTGCTACTAACCTTTTTAAATCCAATTTTCAACCCACACACATATTCAGAGCAGGATGTACGGTTTACTAATGTTTCGCCCATACTGCACATAACAAAAATTGCTCCTGGCTCATACATTCACGTTAACCGCGCTCTGCATGTTATTAACGTTTCTGAAGATGGGCATCTTTTAAGTGCTCCTGCTGAAGTAAACTCAAACACTTCCGTTATGAACTTTTGTTATAATATAGATGGCAATATCGTTAGTGTTAAATTCGATAAAAATAAAAAAATCATTGTTTCTGTTAACAGCAAACCAGTCCCTACAAAAGATCAGAAAACCGTTTGGAACAAAAGTTATTGGCTCGGCACTGACTCTTTGGGGCGCGATATGCTAGCTCGTGTTTTTTATGGCGCTAGAATATCTCTTTATGTTGGCATATTTTCTGCATTAATTGCCAGTATTTTAGGTTCTGTTTACGGTGGGATTGCTGGATACAGCAACCGCCGTGTTGGTGAGTTTATGATGAGAATTATTGATGTAATTGATTCGGTTCCGTTAATACTCATTGTTATTCTTTTGATGATGGTTATAAGTCCATCTTTAAAAACCGTGGTAATAACTATGGGTATGGTGTATTGGACAAGTGTTGCCAGGCAGGTTAGAGGGCAAATTCTTAGCCTTAAAGAACGTGAATTTATTTTGGCAGCCCGAGTTCTTGGTGTGCCTAAATATAAGATTATTTTTAACCATTTAATTCCAAACTCCATTGTGCAGATAATTATTGCAATGACTGTTGATGTGCCAACAGCTATCTTTTCTGAAGCATTTTTAAGCTTTTTAGGGCTAGGTGTACGTATTCCAAAAGCTTCTCTTGGCAGTTTAACAAGTGATGCTATAGATTGTATTCGAATATTTCCATATCAGGTTTTCATTCCCGGCCTCGCTATAGCTCTTATTGTATATTCTTTCAATATTTTAGGTGACGGTTTACAGCAAATTTTAAACCCAGAAAAAAAATATGTTAATTAATTGGTGGTTATATGATAAACAATCTTTTAAGTGTAAAAAATCTTAGTTTACAATTTGATATTGACGGTAAGCAAGCATATGCTCTGCGTGACGTGAGTTTTGATATTGCGCAGGGTGAAATGGTTGGTATTGTTGGCGAATCTGGAAGTGGAAAGAGTGTGCTATGCTTTTCGCTCTTAAAGCTACTTTATAAAAATGGTAAAATCACAAACGGGCAGATTTTATTGCACGGTGATGATTTACTTTTAAAGTCTGAAAACGAGATGACAAAAGTTCGTGGCGAAAAAATCTCTATGATATTCCAAGATCCATTTTTAGCTTTAAATCCAACCATTACCATCGGACATCAAATAACTTGGATTATAATGAAACACGAAAATATAAAAAAGAGTGAGGCCAAAAAGCGAGCAGCTCAAATTCTTTCATCGGTTGGAATTCACGACATTGATGCTGTAATGAAATCTTATTCCCATCAATTCTCTGGCGGGCAAAGGCAAAGAATTGTTATAGCAATGGCTCTTTGTTGCAACCCCGAATTGCTTTTAGCCGACGAACCCACCACAGCGTTAGATGTTACTACTCAAGCACAAGTTTTAAATTTGATTTCTGATTTAAAAAAGCAACGCAATATGGCTGTTATGTTGGTTACCCACGACTTTGGTGTTGTGGCTAATACTTGTGATAAAATTATTGTTATGTATGGTGGATTAATTATGGAGCAAGCAACTTCAAAAGAACTGTTTGCTGCACCTAAAAATCCTTACACTAAAGCTTTACTTGAATGTATCCCATCTTTAGAAAGCAAACGCGAGCAGCAGATTGAACAAATTAACGGCGATCCGCCGGATATTCTAAAATTAGGTGATTTTTGTCCGTTCTACAAAAGGTGCAAATATGCTATGAATATCTGTACGCGCAAAATACCTCCTATCTTTCAAGTGTCTCCCACACACTCTTCTGCATGTTGGCTTTTAGATGAACGTGCACCTGTTATTCCTGATTTTAAAGCTGCTGCGCGAAAGGAAGCGAATGTTAATTGAGTGAAAAAAAAGTATTATTAGAAGTAAAAAATCTTAAAAAATATTATTCCAAAAGTTTATATTTAAACACAAAAAAGCATATAACCAAAGCTGTAGACGATGTTTCTTTTTCGGTTTATGAAGGTGAAACTTTTGGTCTAGTAGGAGAATCTGGTTGTGGAAAAACCACCATTGGAAAGATGATTGTTAAACTAATTGAACCCGATTCCGGTGAAATTGTTTTTGATGGTTTAAATTTCTCTGAAATAAAAGAAAAAGACAGTCTAGCTCTGCGTAGAAATGTTCAAATGGTGTTTCAAGATCCTCATTCTGCCTTAGATCCTAAGTTCACCCTATTTGAAACCATTAACGAAGCTCTAAAAACTCATAAACTATGTAAAACAAAAATTGAAGCTGTTGCTAAAATTGAACGATTAATAAACCTTGTTGGATTAAACAGTTCTCAATTGCAGAAATATCCAAGTGAATTCTCTGGCGGGCAGTGCCAAAGAATTAGCATTGCAAAAGCTTTAGCTGTTAATCCACGGCTGATTGTATGCGATGAACCTGTTTCTGCTTTAGATGTTTCAATTCAAGCTCAAATAATAAACACAATTGTTGAGCTTCAGCATAAGTTAAAGTTGACTTATGTTTTTATCTCACATAACCTTGCTGTGGTAAAATATATTTCCGATAAAATTGGTGTTATGTATTTAGGTAAAATAGTTGAACTGGGCACAGCTGATGATATATATATGCACCATCAGCACCCTTATACTCAAACTTTACTCGATGCTATTTTAGATCTTAAACATTTAGCAAAGCCTCAGCAATCTATTGACGATGAAAACTCTTTAAATAAAGCTACAGCTTACAATGGGTGTAATTTTTGTTCTAGATGCAAATTGGCTACCCCACGCTGCTTCGAAGAAGTTCCTAAATTAAAAGAAGTTGCTGCCGGGCATTTTGTTGCTTGTCATTTAATTTAATGTTTAATTTTAAATTACTTTTTAACTAAAAAAATCTCCCAACAAACTTGGGGGATTTTTACGCACAAAAAAGTTTTCAACATTTGTTCCACGTGGAACAAAATTAAAAATTTGTTTTAATAAAGCCGCAAACTTAAGTTTTTTTGTACATTTTTAAAAAACTAAGAATAGTTACACCCCCGCTGCGCGGGGGTGTAACTATTTCGAATTTAAAAGCTGCAAACCCCACTTTTTTGAATTTTTAGTTAAATTAAATATCCCCTGCAAAGCAAGGGATGTTTATACTTAAATTTACAGTGTTAAAAATTCCGATTTTTCATTTTATGAACTCATATGTTTTTTAATTGCCACCACACAACGTTGTTTACCTGCTAAGTCTTTTTTTATTTCTGTTTTAAATTGTGAACCGCTAAACAGTTGCAAAACTTCCTGCGCTTGATTGTACCCCACTTCAAAGATCATTCTGCCGTTTAAATTTAAATGCTCGCTCCACTTTTTTATGCTAGCCCTATAAAATTCCAAGCCGTCTGCTCCTCCAAAAAGTGCTGCTTTAGGTTCAAACTGTACCTCAGTTTGCAGATCGTTCAGCTCGGCCTTTGTTAAATATGGCGGATTGGCAACAATTATATCTATCTTTTTATGCCATTCTATTTGTAAAGCATCTGCACAAATAGCCTGTGCATTTAAAATATTGTTATGTATTAAATTCTTTTCAGCATATTTAAAGGCCACTTTGCTTTTTTCTATCAAAAAGACTTTTGTGTCTTTAAGTTCTTTAGCTATTGCTATCCCTACACAACCGCTGCCGCTAAAAAGGTCAACAATTGTTTGCGGTTTTAAAGTTTTAGCTGTTTTTAAAGCTTCTTCTACCAAAAGTTCTGTTTCTGGCCTTGGAATTAATACCCCAGGACCTACAAAAAAATCTAAACCCCAAAACTCCCAATGGCCAAGCAGGTATTGCAGAGGGTAATGTTCGCATCGTCTGGCTACAATATTTTTAATTTTCTCCGCAATGTCTGCCGGAATATAGCTTTGTGTGAACCAGTTCTCTCCTAAATATTCAAAAAAAATAGTTCTGCTTTCAAATTCAAATGTTTTAATCCCTGCCTCTTTTAATTTAGATTCAACCTCTTTAAAAAAGTCTATACATTTAATCATCGGCGCTCTTCTTTCTTCAACAGAAGTAATGACCGTTTGTTTTGGTTTGGCAGCTCAAATTTATGCAGTGCATAAACCAAAAGTTTAGCTTTTTTTAATGTAAGTTCAGCCGCTTTTAATTCCTCTTCAATATCAAAACCTTTATAAGCTACCATCATTCCGCCCGGCTTTAAAAACCCTGCAGAAAACTTAACAAAATTTGTTATACTTAGAGCTGCTCTGCTAACAACAATATCAAAATTGTGCGAAAACCCTCGCTTTTTAACTAATTCTTGGGCACTTGCATGCACTGCCCTGCCAGAAAGATTTAACAAATCAAGCAATTGATTTAAAAACTCTATCTTTTTGTTTCTAGCATCTAAAAGCATAATATCTAAGTCCGGCCGCACAATCTTTAACGGCACACCAGGGAACCCTGCACCTGTTCCAATATCAATTAATTTGCTGTTTGTTTTAAGCTTAAAAAAATTAAGAAGAATAATACTATCTAAAAAATGCTTAATTATCACATCATCTTTTTGAGTGATTGCTGTTAAATTTACTTTTTGATTATATTCGATCAAAAAGTTATAATATTTCTCAAAAAGTATTAATTGGTCGTCTGTTAAGTGTATGTTAAACTGTGCTGCATATTTTTTGAGCTGTTCCATCGCCTTGCTCCTGTTATATTTTAAATTTAAATTTTAATTACTGTTTTTAGCTAGCCAGAGCAGCAAAACTGTAATATCCGCCGGGTTAACGCCAGAGATTCTAGCTGCTTGCCCAATGCTTGTTGGTTTTATTTTATTCAATTTCTCTTGCGCTTCTAACCTTAGCCCAGAAATTGTTGTATAGTCTATTTTGGGGCTTAACTGTTTGCTTTCTGCCTTCTTTAACTTTTCTGCTTGTGCAACCTGCCTTTTTATATACCCTTCGTATTTAGTTTCAATTTCCACTCGTTCCTGTATTGTATCGCTTAATAACTTACTTTCTTGCAATTTATCAGTCAAATCAAAAAGATCAGAAAAAGATACTCCTGGGCGTTTTAAAATATCATGCAAGGTTATTCCAGATTCAATTTTTTCTGTACCAAGTTTATTTGTCAATTCATCTAAAGCTTTAGACGGTGCAACTATAATACCTGCCAGCTCCTTGTGGCACTGCGCAATTTGTTTTTGTTTGCTTAAAAACCTATTCCACCGCTGTTTGCTAATTAGTCCTATCTTGTAGCCAATTGGTGTTAAGCGTTCATCGGCGTTATCTTGCCTTAAAAGTAATCTATATTCAGACCGGGAAGTCATCATGCGGTATGGGTCGCTGCAGCCCTTTGTTACCAGATCATCAATTAAAGTGCCTATATATGAACTAGAACGCGGTAAAACTAGCATCTCTTTGCCTTTAACTTTAAGTGCTGCATTAATTCCCGCAACTAGCCCTTGCGCTGCCGCTTCTTCGTATCCGCTTGTACCGTTAAACTGACCTGCTCCAAATAAACCGCTTACATTTTTAAATTCAAGCGTAGGTTGTAAATCTAGAGGGTCACAACAATCGTATTCAATTGCATAAGCACTGCGCATAATCTGCGCATGTTCAAAACCAACCAGCGACCTATACATTTCAAGCTGCACAGCTTCTGGCAACGAAGTGGACATGCCTTGAATATACATCTCTTGCGTGTTAAGGCCTAATGGCTCCACAAACAGTTGATGGCGCGATTTTTCTGCAAAACGAACGATTTTATCTTCTATACTTGGGCAATATCTTGGTCCTACCCCTTTTATATTGCCAGAATACATAGCCGATTTTTTAATATTTTTCAGTATTATTTCGTGTGTGTGCGCATTCGTGTAAGCTATGTGGCACAGCACTTTGTTTTTTAATTTATGTTTTGTTTCAAATGAAAACGGCACAATTTTTTCATCACCGTGCTGCTCTTCTAGCCTAGAGAAATCTATACTGCTTTTTAAAATTCTTGCCGGCGTTCCTGTTTTAAAGCGCCTGGTGGTAACTCCCAAACGGTTTAAGCAATCTGTGAGCTCCTGTGCCGGATGAATACCATCTGGCCCACTTTCTAATGTGTTATTACCTATAAAAATCTTACCTTTTAAATAAGTTCCCGTGCAAATAATTACTGTCTTTGTACGGTACTGCGCACCAAATGTTGTAACTACCGAGCATACCGAATTATTACTATCTACTTTTATATCTTTTATCTCTGCCTGCTTGAGTTCAAGGTTGGGTTGCAATTCTAAGGTGTTTTTCATCTCTTGGTGGTATCGCATACGATCCGCCTGCACTCTTAAACTATGCACAGCCGGCCCTTTACCCAAATTTAACATTCGTGATTGCAACATAGTCTTATCTGCAAGTTTGCCCATCTGCCCGCCTAATGCATCTATCTCTCGCACCAGGTGCCCTTTTGCAGTACCGCCAATAGAAGGGTTACACGGCATATTTGCTATACTATCTAAAGAGATTGTAAAAAGTCCCACAAGGCACCCTAACCTTGCCGCTGCCAAAGCTGCTTCACAACCTGCATGGCCTGCGCCAATTACCACAACATCGTATTCACCTAGAATATCAGCCATTTTTCTTCTCTTTCTTCTTTTTTTGCATATATTTCGTTTTTGTAATCTGTTTTGCACGCGCAATTGCAAAATCATCCGCTAAAATGTCTTTTGTTATTACACTGCCGGCGGCAATAAAGGCTCTTTCACCAACATTTACCGGAGCAATTAAACTGACATTACATCCCACAAAAGCATCGTCTGCAACGGTTGTTCTATATTTTTTCTCTCCATCGTAGTTTGCTGTGGTGCAGCCACAACCAAAGTTGACCCTCGCGCCAATATCACTATCACCAATATAAGTTAAATGGGCTATGCTAGTTTTTGTGTCAATACTAGAATTTTTCACCTCTACAAAATTGCCGATTTTAACATAATCTGCAATTGAGCTGCCTGGTCTTATTTGTGCAAACGGTCCTACTCTAATATTATTTTTTAGCTCAGAGTTCAAGATATATGAAGATTTTATTTCGCAGTTATCACCAATATTACTATCTTCTATAAACGAGCCCGAAGTGATTACACAATTTTCACCAATATCACAATGCCCCTTAATGGTAACATTCGGGAAGATCAATGTTCCTTTGCCAATTTTAACATCTGGGCCTATAACAACCCCATCTTTTGCAATAAATTCTACACCTTGTTCAATCTTTTGCGAAATTATTCTGTTTCGTGCAACCTCGTTAAGTTTAAATAGCTGCTGATTTGTATTCGCACCTAAAATTATTCTATCATCTTGCGCTACATAACATCCGGTTCTTTTTAAAATGTTAACTGCTGTTGTAATATAATACTCTTTGTTTGCATTGTTATTATCTACTTTTTTTAGAATATTAAGCAATGCTTTTATATTAAACCACATTGCTCCGGAATTGACTTTTTTTATAGCTCTTTGTGCATCTGTAGCGTCTTTTTCTTCTACTATTGTAACTTTGCCGTCCATTTCATCTATTCGACCATAGCCAAAAGGATCAGCTAACGTTGCAGCAATTACCGTAGCTTGATTATCTTCTTGTTTGTGTTTTATATAGCTCTCTTCTATAGCCTTAGAATCTAAAAAGGGAACATCACCTAACAAAACTAGTACATCGTCACTTTGGCTGGATTTTAAAAAGCTGCTAGCCTGCAAAACTGCATGTGCCGTGCCTAACTTTTGATCCTGCAAAGTATATTTTATTGTGCTGCCAAAAAGTTCTTTAAATTTCAACAAGCCATCTTCGGAACATACCAAACATATATCTAATATATTTGCATCTTTGCAGTTTTGCAGCACCCAACCAATTAGCGGTTTAAAAAGCACCTCACAAAAAACCTTTGGTTTGCCAGATTGCATACGCTTACCGTTCCCCGCTGCAAGAACTACTGCACATGTTTTATTTAACTTCATCGCTTGCAGATTCACTCCTTTGTTCTACCTGGCTTTTTTCTGTTTTATTCTTCTGCTCTTCTGCCTGTTCATTTCCCTTTTGCTCTGCCTTTTTAGTCAAATAATCAACCGCCTCTGTTAGTGGTGTATCGTAACCGTAAACAGCAAAATTATCATCATTTAGATTGGTGCTCTCTACACATATATCTGGTTCAACACCTGTTTGATTAATATCTAACTTGCCCGGCATAGCGTACCAAAATTTATCTACCAAGAACAAACAATCGCCATTTTTAAGCCAAAAAACGCCTTGTCCAACTCCTTTGCCATAAGTTCTTTCGCCAACAACCAAGCCACGGTTATGCGTTTTCATATTCGCCGCCAGCATCTCTGAAGCACTTGCAGATTCTTTATTTACAAGCACTGCAATATTTATATCTGTTTTAAAGTTCTTTCCAGTGGCGGACACACATTCTTTAAAATCATAACCTTCAAAATAATATAATGGACCTTCTTTAATTAATTGTGTAATAATCTTATTATATTCATCTACACTGCCGCCATGGTTCCCGCGGAGATCTAAAACAATTCCATCAACTCCCGCCTTTAACAAGGTGTTTAGGGCTTCGGCAAACTCTTGACTTGAATTTATTTTGAAAGAGGAAAGCTTTAAATAACCTATATTTTGCTCTTTAAGTACTTTATAACTCACCGATTTTGCCTTCAGTTTATCTTTTTGAACCGTTACACAATATATATCATTCCGCTCTGTTTCTGGATTAAATCTTCCAAACTCTATATAAACGCTACGATCAAGAACATCTCTCTTCTGCTTTTGCGACAGCATATCTAGCAAGCCATACATATTCTCTAAATTACTGTTGCACAATATAGTAGATTCTGCATTTTCGTCAATTAAAGTAAAATCTCCTAAACCTGCTAAAAAACAAAGTGAGTGTTCTACATCCGTTTTCACCGGCACAATATCATAATCTGTGTTTTCGTTGTTATAATATACTTCGTTATAATATGCTGAAGATACAAAATTATTAACCCTTAATATTTCATCACCCGGTAAAAAGCCTGCTTTCTCTAAAGGCGAATCCTTTTGAATGTCAGCAATCTGGAAAAAATATTCACCTGGCCTATCCGCAAATTCTAGCATTCTAATTTTGCAACCCGTGCCAAACATTTCGGTTATTCCCAAATTAAATGAGCTTAATTCTTTTTTGCTTAAAAGACTAGAATGTTTATCCTCCAAACTGTTTACAAAGCTCTTGCAAGCATTGGTATACATATATTCTCTATCTATTTTATAAATATAGTTTTTATCAATTATATGCTTTATAGTACGAAGTTCATCAACAAATTTATAAAAATCCCGATCTTTAAAATAATAAAATAAATGCGAAATCTCTACTAAAAATACTGTAATTAAAACTAAAATAATTACTGTTTTTAACTTGATTTTTTTTGACATTCTAGTTTTAAAAGATTCTGCTATTGTATTTGTATTTTTGTTAAGCTCAGGTAAGCTAGCGCACTCATCTTTTAATTGATTTTTATTTTCTTTTAGCGCCTCTTGGGCATGCATAGCAACTGATTCTATTTGATTTGCTTGTTCTTTTTTCTTTTTAAATTTAAACATTATATTTTCTCCTTTAAAATTAAAACCTTACCATAATGATTATACTAAATATGCCTGATGTTTGTCAAACAAAATAACAAGCTATTATTTTATTGTAATATTTTCATTATTGCCGCTAATAAAGCCAGCACACCTTAGTGCACCGGCTGAGATATTAGTTCTAAATTCTTTGTTAACAAAACCAAACATTTAACTCTAAATTTTTTGCTAAAATAATTTCTTCTCCATCTTTTTATAGAATTTTTTACTCTCTTTACTATTGCTTACCAATAATGCAACTGTTCCTGCAACAATTAACACAGAAAGTATTAAACATACTTTGCAGCCTTTAGCCTTTTTGTTGGAATTTTGAGCACCACAATTAGGGCAGAAATTAGCCGATTTTTCGAATTCCTCTCCACATTCTTCGCATAAAACCATTTTTTTATTTTCCTTCTCCATACCGACTTCACCTCTCTTTTGATTGTTTTTAAACTCAACCAAGAATAAAATCTGAGTCGAATGTTTGATTCTTATCACACAGTGTGCTAAAAGGTTTATCTATTAACTTTGCATTAATATCCATATACGTATATCTATCTAACTGACTTTCTTTATCTAAACAGATTATTCGTGCTTTTGTTTTTAACGGTGAGAACATATCTAACAAATTTTTAAAATGTAAAAAAGTTGTTTCATTAATCTTATTTTTTATAAGCACTGTAAATTCATTGCTTTTTGTGCCATAAATATCCTGGCAATTTTCTTGCTGTTCTATTCCGCTATAACTCTGCCATTTAAACTGCTCTACAATAATTGGCCTTTCGCCCAAATATAGTTCAGCAATATCTTCTAAAACCTGCTTGGAACCTTTGTATGCACTTAAATTCCTTGCCATTTTAAGCAGTTTTCTTGTCTGCTCTGGCTCTAAAAAACTAATATCACAATTAACACCAAGCCAGCGTGCAAACATTGGCAGAATATCTACTGGTGTTTTATCTATATTTAAATAATCTGACAGTTTGCCTATTTGCTCTTTTTTATCATAAATTATAGAGCCAAATATAGACATATAACGTTTGAAAAAATCCCCACCTTCTGCGCTATATACCTCTGGTAAATATTGCATGAGCGTTTCTCTTGGAAACATAACATCAAATTCCAAAAACTCTACCGGTTCGCGTGAAAATACTTGTATTCCAAAAATAAAATATCTGCCGTTCTGATTAAATATTAAAATATCATCTGCATTATTGTTTATTTGTGCACCAGCAAGTTTAAAAGCGCTGAATTTTTCTGCAGAGGGGATTTGTTTATCTGCTATAAATTCTGAAAGATTATAATTTGTATTATTATAATTTATTATATCATAATCTTGAGCTAATGTATAGACTACATATTCACTTTCTTTAGGAAGTTCACCATTTATAACTAGTCTACCCCATTCCGAGCCGTTTGTATAACTATCTAGCGTTTTAGAAATATAGCTGCAATATTCGGTTTTTGGCTGTTTGACTATATTGCTATCTTTAAAGTCAAATCCATCGCATGACCCTGCTAAAAGACCTTTTTTTCTTATTCTAAACTTTTTTACGTCAGCCATATTATATCACCATCATCATATTATTTATTTCTATGTCGAACCGATTTAAATAACCTAATGCAAATTCTGCTAAGATAAGATTGTCTTTATTATCCTTATGAGCATATTCAGAGCTGCTAAAAAATTCTAAACTTTCTATCTGTTTAACACATTCCAAATTCTCTATTTTTGAATATAGTTCACCGTAAAACACACCTTTGCCAAATCCTGCCTCTCCGTTTACCCCATCTACTTTTTGTTTAAACTCATTATATATTATTTTTTCTACATCTTTAAATCCTTGCTGTGCTGTGATTCGTAAAGATATATCTATTGGCACATATTTAGGTGACAGAAAACTTACCTTTGTTGCAATTGGCCTGTATTTCTCTATATGGTTCGCTAGCATTTCTATATGTCTAGATGTTAATTCCGGTAATTTTTTGTCGCTTTTAATTTTTACTGCAATTTTTAAACCATCACCATAGGTAGTTATCACATTCATTTTTTCTATAATAAGCCCTGGCACTTTGTTTAGCAGTTTTACATAATCTCTTTCGGTAACTGTAACGCACAAAGATTCCATATCCCAAGCTGCCCGTTTTAATGTATCATCAAAAGCTTCTCTGTCTTTTCCATTTTGCACATTTTCTATGTTTTGTACTATTATCTCACCATATTCACTTAAACCCAACTCATCAAGTTTGAACTCTCTATCCGCTTTTATATTACCCTGCCTGCCTTTACACATTGTGCAAGAGGTTATAAATAAATCACCACTGTAATTAACATTGTTGTTAATTATAATAACATTATTTTCATAATCTAAGCTATATTCCAAATCTCCTTCTTCGCCAACATCAGAAGTGGCTGCACACTTAACAAATCTTCCCTCTTTTTCATCTAGGCATAACATAAATTCTAAATTCTGCTCCATTATATCGCTAAAATTATATTCAATCCTCTGTTCATCGTAACCATAAACTTTGCCTACAAACGCTGAGTTAAAATTATTACTATAAGCAATTATCTTTATCTCTGAATTTATTTCTGGTGCAAAGCTAAATTTCTGCTTGTTAAAGCCAATACATATTCTGTCTGCTTGTTCATTTATAGTATAATAGCGCCCGGTTTGCGGGGCTGCGTTACCTTCGAATAATCTATATTTTAAATACTCGTCTCCTTCTTTAGCAAGCACAAGCATGTTTTTGTTTTTAGCAAGTTCAGAATTAATCACAACTACTTGTTCATCTGCCCCATTGCTTTTAACACAAATTGATTTTGCTTTTGTATCTTGCCCAAACAGTTCAATAGCGTTAAGAAATAACCTTCTTAATTTTGGCATCACATCAAAACTGCCATCAATTACTCTTGCTCTAATATAAAACCCTTCTGGCAAATCTTCTGTTTTTAGTTTTTGCATCTCTTTTGCTGCTTTTATTCTTAAATAACCACTTTTTGCAAATGAATAAGTTTGGTCTTGCACACAAAGGTTCTTCCACCCGCCATCTATATAATATTCCCATATAATATCACATGGTCTAACTTCGTTAAAATCTCCATCGCCTTCTGCTTCTAGTTCTAAATCAAAATAAACACTCACAAATGTCTCTATTGGTAATGGATTTTTAAAAGATATATATAATTCCTGCCTAAAGGAATCTGGCGTGAAAATTTTTGCAAAGTTACTAGCCGACCCATTTGTAACAATCATTGTCATATCGTAATTTTTGTTATCAGAAATAGAAATTACATTTTGTATCTGATTGTTTACAACATAACTATCTTCTCTTGTTTCATAAACCAAGCTATCTCTGTGTGCAGACACCGCATAGAATTTGGTGTTTTTTCTTATCTCTTGGTCTTTAGGTGTTTTTACTGCTGCAACTGCACATGGTGCTACCACAGGTTCTTGTGCATAACCCATTAGTTTTAACAAATTAGACCTGACTTTGCTATTAATCGTATTAACATATGATTGTTGTGCCCATTTTAAAACCGCCAAAGTCTGCAAGATAGTTATACCTGGGTCTGAATTATTATAGTCTGTCCAGTCTTTAGATATTATTGGAATCAGGCTCGTAGCTCTTTCAATAATATCGTTATAACCTTTGTCGTTTAAATTAATATTCTCTAGCACTAAAACGTTCACTCCCTTATTCTTTTAAGATATCTACATGAACATTATGTTCCCCACTAACAACTGTAGAAAAAATTGGTATAGTAGCTTTTTCATAATCTATTTCATAAAATTCAGCACTGTCATTTAACCCGGTGAGTACAATTTTATTAATAACGCAATTTAAATTCAACGTCTTAAGGAATGAATATATCTGATTTTTTTGTGGCGGAGTTCCTATCTTCCAGCCTTGTTTATCAAAATTCCCGCTCACCGGATGCAAAAACTTGCTTAGCTGCGTTTTAATTGTATTTTGAATCTCAAATGCCTGGTCGATATTAGTAGTGGTTGCCCAGATTTCTGTATTTAATTTAATAAACACCGGTTCAATTAATTCTAAATTTTCTTTTTTAATAGAAACATCGCAGCGCTTAAGTAAATCCGCCTTAATGGCATCGCGTAAAGATATAAACACTTCATTTGACTTATAGAATTCTTTCATTAAAATAGCTATTGTAATTTTATCTTCCGCTAGGGCTCCGGTTTTATCTACTCCAACCTCACATCTTACCTTATCAATAGCGTCAGAAAAATGTTTGACTGTGCCAACAAAATCTGCTTTGCTAATTAACCCACCATGGTTACTCATAAGTTCCGAGCCTCTTTCTAAGGCATTGTTTATACTTTCTATATTGTACCCGGCATATGCTGGTATAATATTTTGCATATCCGCTAAAAATCTAATATGAGATGATGGTACTGTGATTGTACCTGCTTCTACATTGCCTAGTTCCCCTGCGCAGCTGTTTGCAAAAACCTTTATTGCAACTCTTGGCTGGCTCTGAGGAATCTTGCCGTGTTTAGCATCTCCAAATGTAATTCTTCCCTTATTTCTATCTATAATGTAGTGCCTATCGTCTGGGCCAGATTTCATAAAGCTATCTACTTCGTGCCACTTTACAAAAAAATTAATATAACTACCCAACGCATCTGTTTGCGCAATAATATCATCTTTGTGCGTTTTTAGCAATTCTTCTTTTTCTGGCAATGTAAGATTCCCAACCTCGTTCACAAAAACATCTGCATTAAGAACATTAGGGCTAGAAAGTTCAAATGTCATACCTTCATCCATTTGATCTACATAAAACTCTTCTTCCTCCATAGTTTGAATATTCGCAACCTCTACCGCATTTAATTTAACATTATTTATTTTTATCGGTCTGTTTGCTCCAAATACCTCTGTAGGGTTAATATTAACAATTTTCAGCCAATATCTGCTAACATTAAAGAGGGTCGTTTTAACAAAATCACTCGGCGGATTAAACACAATGCAGCCGGAATGTTTGAATTTTTCTGTTTTATCGATTATTTTTAACTCTTTAAACTTGCCTCCAGATACTGAACTTGAATATTCAAAACCTATATTATTCTCTTCTTCTGCAAAGGCATCTACACTAATATCAAAATAAATACTAACTGGTCCAGATTCCATAGGTGCGTTAAACCCTAAAAACACACAATCCCTGCTATCATAAAATCTATTAAATACCGTTACCTCTTCGCCACATTGCAGCGGTTCAATAACCTCATGCTCTTCAACCCCAGAGATGCTACGGGCAAATTCTGGAACTACGCCATGTTTATATTTATAGCTGACTTTTAAATTGCTAATTATTGGGTATTTATGGACCGCTGGTATTCTAAAGCTATTATCCACCTGCACTGCTGAAATTCTTATCCAATAGGCTTCGAATGCATTTACTAGAGTTTTTTCAATATCACTTGGCACCTCAAATTCAATAGTTATCTTTCCTTCTTTATCTCCGGCAAATAGTGTTGCAATATCGTTCTTAACTGGCAACTTGCGCCAGCCCGTTCCATTAAAATACTCAAATGCCGCCAACTGTGCCTTAACTTCAAAAATTTCGCTATACTGTTCTTTTGGCTTTTTCATCATATGCTTATACTCAATTGCCGGCCCTGATTCCATTCCTATCTGCTTTTCGTTATAATTTAAATCAAAAGAAACTGTTACATTCGCTCCCTTTTTGCTAAATGCTATATTGCTGCCAATAAAACATTCCCTATATTCTGTTAGTGTGTCTGTAAAAGGAAGAAACTCATGCACATCCTGCTCTGTATCATCAACATAAACGAATTCTGCATCTGTTGATTTAAGGTTTGCAAACATATGAATACCCGAAATAGAAACCTTTTGCTGTGCCCCTTCACCTTTTTTTAACAGGCACAACGTAATATTGCTTGTTTGTTCATTTAAAGTGGCTCTTTCTATATCTTTAATAAGAATGCTGCCATCTTGTTGCGGTTCTGTATCTAAAAACGGCATAAAATGAGTATCTTCTACCAAATATCCCAGCTCATATTGAGTACTATCATTAAAAATTCCTTCACTAGGTTGATCGTTTACTTTAACTCCTTCAAATTTTAAATAAACCTCAGAGCCCATATTATTTTCTAAGATATTTTCATTGCCAAATATCAACATGTTTTTCTGAATTCCTTCAGCAGTAAAATCGAACATGTTAAAGCTTACATCGGTTTCTGTTTCTTGTGCATATTGTTCCGCTTCTTCTGTATTTTTGCCTTTTGTGCCATAAACAGATATTATCTTTCCATTTTCTTCCGAAATAGTATATATATTGGTGAGTTTCGCTTTGGTTAAATATATGCCACTTTCTGTTTCAAACACTAATTTGTTCTCATCATCTGGGTACGCTAACAATTGTGTATTCTTTTTAACAAAAACCCCTGTGGGAGCTGAATCTAACAAAGAAAAAACTACAACACTCTTTGCCGGAACCGCTGGCTTAGGTGTTATTCCTATCATGTTCATTAGTTCTATGTGATATTTATAAAGTAACATATTGGTTTTATGCGCATTGTCATTAAGCATATCTGCAAACAATATTGCTATAGTAGAGCCAATATCAGGATCTTTTTCGTTAAAAATCCATTCTGGTGTATATGCTTTAGCAAGTTTTGCAATCTTTTTTTTGACTACTTCTGTTACATTGAGATCAATAGGATAATATTTTTCATTCATTTTCATCTTCTCTCTCCTCCACTCCCTCTAAATAGAATGGAAACACCAAATTCCCTGGCATATCAGATTGCGTTACAAGATAATTTATGTCTACATTTAGCCGACCTGATTCAGTTTTATCTTGTAATATCTTAACTTTTATATCTTTGATTCGTTTTTCATTTTTAGCTAACACTTTGCGAATTGAATTGGCCATTAAGTTGAGTGTTGTGGTATCTGTGTTTGTAAACACATAATTGTTAATGCTGCCACCAAACTGCGGTAATGTTAGCCTTTCTCCTCTTTGAGTTTTTAATATTAATAAAATTGATTCTTTAATTTTATCTTCATAAACACTTGTTTTAAAGCGGCCGCTTGCTTTATCTATTTCTGGCGGAAAATGCATTCCTAGCCCCATAAAATCTTTTTCGGCCATAACAAAAACCCTCCTTGTTCTGCTCTTTATAGTTTTTTGCTCTATAAAACTTATACAAACTTAAAGCCGCCTCTTTTTATATTTTTCTTTTATAATTTATCCAACTTAAATACCTCTCAGCTTGTTTTTTCACATTTAGTTATTTAAGCCATAAAATTAATTAATTTTTAATATTAACCAAGTTTGCTCCTATATCTAACCCTTTAGATTGCGACCTGATAGAACCATTTGCTTTAATACTTAAATTATCACAGTTTACTTTCATATTCTGTGTTTTTAAAGTAAAACTTTGTTGCGCTTCTAATTTTATTTTGTCGCATTTTACTGTTACTTGCCCGCTTTCACCATTTAAAACAAGCTGCACATCTTGCACCTGCACCGTGGTCTTTTTATCTGATTTTACCTCTAAAGTGCCTTTTTCTGCATTAAACTTTATTAAATTAGAGCCATTTTCGTCAGAAAAAGTGATAGTTTTATCGCCATCTTTTATGAACACTTTACTCTTATTTGGAGTGGTTAACTTTAAACTCTGTTCGTCTGGTGTGTCATCTAAAATAAACTCAAAACCGCCTTTGCTTTTAAAGCCCTTTAAATAGTTATCTTTACTGGCAAACTTACCTGGAATTGTTGACTTCTCTGCATATATACTGCCAATTATAGTTGGATTATTTATATTACCATCGTCAAAAACTAATTTTACTTTTTCTTCGAGTTCTGGCATAAAATAAGAACCCCATTTATCTCCCGCCATAAAATGGGTTACATCTACCCAATATGAATTATTTGGTTTTTCACGCGTTGGAATTTCTACCCGTACCTTGCCTTGGTTTTCGTTCTCTCCTATCTCCATAACAACGCCTGTTGTTGTGCCATATAACCTAGCATCACCAACTTCATTCTTTTTAATAAACTTCTGCACAGTTCTTTGCATTTGGTCAGAGATTGTCATAAACTATTCAGCCTCGCCTTCACATATGTATTAAACTTTCCTCTTTGAAGGGAATGCGCTACATTGGTAATATAAAATTTTTTGTCTAGATCCCCAAAAACATTACTTACCAATACAAAACGGCCAGGTAATAACTCTGGCAGCCCTATACAGTGAAAATTAGCTAGCCCAAAGCCCCAATTAATATCTTCCAGTTTGGCCTCCGCCCGTTTTTGCGCTTCACTTTGGGAATACACTGTGCTATCTAAAATAATCTTCTTAGCCGATTTTAACACCTTAGAGGCAGATGAATTGCTGGAGTAAGTTGCCAAAGAGTTGGCTTGGCCACTAATTAAACGCCCTGTACTATTATCGGTGTTGCGCACCTCAACCGAGCTCACCATACCTAAAATATTATATTCTATATCTGCCCCTTCAAGACCAGAACCAAATTTTAAAGTGGTTTCGTTAGCATTCTGTGACCTTGCTTTTCTAAAATAAACTGTATCTTGCGATACAAAAAATTCATAATTTATTTTTCTTGCCATGCGTACCACTAATTCATAATCACTCTCATCAGTAACTTCAATAAATTTAAGTTCATCAGGAGTTGTTTGCACCTCTAAATTATTGTAAAAACTGGAATATTGCGATTTTCTAAGCAGGTTACTAACAAGATCACTGCACTTTTTATATTCCTGCTGTGCATAGTTATTGTTGTTCATCATAATCCCTTTAAGGTCCATACAATTAACTACAATAGCTCCTGCACCCCTCTGTGGTAAATGATAATTTATTCCACTAATAAAGCCGGTAAATACTTTTTCTAGATCTTCACCGTAACCAATATTTATGTCAATTCTAGAGCCCAAATTGAACAGATTACTTGCTGATTCTTTAAACGATCTATTCTTTTCATCTGTTACACCTCGAACCGAAAAACTAGCAAAATTAGCATCAAATTCACAAGTTAAGTCTATATTAATACTATCAACCACAAATTCTTGAGCTAACTTAAGCTTTTTTTTGTTTATTTGTATTGATATATGTGGTTCCGAAAAACCATGATATTTGCTTCTAGCTCCTTTTAAATTGAACTTGGAGTTCATAAAACTTTCCATAAAGCTAAGCCCCCACGCTATGGTTTTAAATATAACTAATTGCCATTTTAATTTCTAAAAAGGTAAAACATCAAGCAAAGCATCGCCTAAACTATCTTTTAATATTCTCCCTATTTGATCGCCTAAACTGAACCCTTCAAAATCATTCGGGTCAGGTGTTTCTATCATCTGTATAGATACCGTAGCTTTCCCCGGTTCACCTATTATATTAAAAGTATCGTAACTTAAACTGATATCTGCCACCAAACCGTGAAACACAAAATTGCCCCATGCAAAAGTTAAACCATTATATTCTTCCTCTTGACTTACTTCAATCATAGAATACAAATGTTCAATATTTTCTGATACCGAGGCCCCATTCTTACCCAAAGCACTCATCAATTCACTTTTTGCCATGCTTTTTGCTATATTCTTTGCTTGTGTTCCTAAAGATGCATTTGGATTTTCAATATCGAAATTATAAGAATAAAAAATTAGTTCTAAACTCAATTGTCGTGCTTCATCCCGCGCACCACTTACAATC
Organism: Oscillospiraceae bacterium; assembly: GCA_017414435.1. Taxonomy (GTDB): domain Bacteria; phylum Bacillota; class Clostridia; order Oscillospirales; family Ruminococcaceae; genus RGIG1955. The sequence goes on along the minus strand of JAFQMN010000005.1, from coordinate 1,008 downwards.
CCCGCATCTTCGGTTAAATCTTCATAAAGGCGCTCTATTGTTTTTGGGCAAGAAACTGAATAAGTAACTGGATTAAATTGTACCATCATTTCATCGTCATCACCTAATAAAAATAATGCCTTCTCTAGCCCCATTTGTGTCCCTCCTAATCAATTAAAAAAGCCCCATTCTATAACGTTCTGTTTTTAATTTATTGTCTATTGCTGCATATACTTTATCTGCTATATCAGGTATATTATCATCTATTTTTTGAGTTATTATATTGTTTAACTCATATTTATCCATTTGCTTATCTTGGCTTTTTTGCAAGCTTTTGGTGTTAATATTGTTATACTCTGTTTTTTCTGTAATATCTTCCGATAAAGCCAGTTGTTGTTTGTTATTAAGTGGCATCTGCTCAAAGACTTTTTTAAATATAGTCTCTAACTTTTCTGCAGCATTATCATTTTTATGGCTAATAAAAACTTCTTTTATGTCGCGGTTATATGTTCTTGTTTTTACCTTTTTACTCTTTTGAGCAACAAGAAAAATCTCCTTTTCTATCGCATCATTAAAATGATCTCTTACCGCATTTAAAATAATATGCCGATGCCCTAAAATCTCTCTGTATCTTGTAATATCTTTTTGGTTTGTTAAAGCATTCTCAAAATTTATATTATTATCTTCTTTAAAATCTATTCTAGTAATCGGTTCAATAATTGTGTCTTCTGTTATATTTAATTTGTTTTTCTTCCTAAAAGTATCTGAAAGCTTTTTAACTCGTGTTTCTATAGCTTTTTCTAATATCTTATTTTCTTTGTCCCAGATTTTTACAAATCTTTCCTCTAGCTCTCTTTCTATTCTTTCTCGTTCTTCTTTGTTTATCTCTCTTGTTTGTTTCTTCTCTTCTTTCTCTATCCTTCTTACTACTCTGAGTTGTAGCTTCCTTCTCAGTTCTTTCTCTTCTAATACATTCCCTTTCCTCTGGATTATCCCTAGTCTTTCCTCTAACCGTCTTTCTATTCTTTC